>CAZJCR010000229.1:2419-6062 GCA_964544385.1 uncultured Bacteroidales bacterium | reverse complement strand
GTATCTAATTTACCTGACATATTAATTTTTGATTCATATATTTAGTTTTTAAGTTATAGTTTTCATAAATTTAGTATAAAAGATATTACCAAAAATATGACGGTTAACATTTGTAGCTGTGATTATTATCAAAAAAAAAGGCTTTTGGTTTTACGCCAAAAGCCTTTAAACGTGAATGAAAATAATTATTTAATTACTTACTTTATTGCTTTGTGGTGGCCCAAGGTACGATGGTTTTAAACCTCCGCCATCGATAATAACTTTTTGCAAAACAAGGCCTTTGTTTAATGGCGAAAATTTTATAGTTTGCAAGCCAGGTTTGTCAATATTAACAGGTGTAATTGTTTCGATAATATTTTGGCCAACCCAATGGTTCCAGTTTGTTGAGCGGGCATTGGTGTGTAAATTAACTTTTACCGGTGTGCTATTGTTAACCGATAGCATAAATTGAATACCGCCTATATGCATAAAATCGAGTGTAGGGCTAAATAATAAATGCGCGTACATTTTGCCTGTGTCGGATGTAATAAAATTGTATTCCGCAAAGGCTTTGTTGTCGGGTTCAATGTTCGATGGTAAAAGCGTAACCCCCGATAAAGTGCGCCCAAGGTTATTGATTGTAACCCATTGCAAAGTATTTGGTGCATAAGCTTTTGCGTAGTTTTGAGCTTCGATTGACACAAAACCGTCGGCCATAATAAAGGCGTTTTGGCCGGTTATATTTTGTTTAACAACAATAACTTCGATGTGTGCTAACTGTCCATCGCTGGTTTCAATTGTAATAAGATTATTGTTATTGCATGTTTCGGCTTTTTCCCAGTCAATACATACTTCAACGCGTTGTTGTTGTGTAACAGTAATAGTTCGTGCCGGCGATAGTTTTATGCAATTGTTATCAACTGTAAGGTTTACAGTAAAAGGTTCGGTTCCTTTGTTAAAAATTTCGAAATAGAACGATTTAATGCCGTGTTGGTAAAAAGCAGGTAATTTAAGCTGTTTGTTCAATGGCCATGCTTCGGTTTCACCTTCGGTAACAATACCCATATCGGCTTTTTTAGGGAGCGTGTTTGTGTATGTTTTTGGTATTATGTTAATTTCGGGTTGTTGCCAGTAAGTGTAACCAATATGTGTTTGATCCATCATGTGGTGCCATTTACCGTTTGCCATAACATTATTGTATTGATGCGTTAGTAGAGAGTCGGTAATAAAAAATTGTTTTACTAAATTGGCCATGTTATTTGTTGCCGAACGTTGTTGTTTGTAGTATAAATGGTTAAGTGCAGTTGTGTAATAAAGCTGGTTAAAGTTTGCACTTGCTTTAATTGGGAATAATACAATTTGGAAAAATGCATCTTTGCAGTTATCGGGAATAAGGTTGTTTATACTGTCGGCTTTAGCGGCTAAAATGTTATAATCGGAAACAACGGTTTCAAACTCACGATAATTAACTAAACTGTATGTAGTTGTGTCAATCATTTCGGGTTTGCGCCTGTTATTATAGCGTTCGTAAAGGTTAATTAGGTCCGATATTGCTTGAGCATGTTGTTGCCCAAATTGTTGTGCTATCCAGTTTGTGGTGTAGTTATTAATATTTTCGGCATTGTATTGTTCTGGATTCCAAGCATAATCTAAAAAGAATGAAATAGGCAGTTCCATAGGTTTAATGTCGCCAACATTTACAATCCAAATTTTATCGACACCGTGTTGGTATGTTAAGTTCATTTGTTCCCAAACGCGTGGTATTTGGTTTGTGTTGAGCCATTTATAGTTACGAGGGCCGCCAACGTAGTCAAAGTGATAATACATGCCGTAACCGCCGGGGTGTTTAAGTTCGGTTTCGTTTGGAAGTTTACGGGCATTTCCCCAGTTGTCGTCGCAAAGTAAAAGGGTAATGTCGTCGGGTACTCGCATGCCTTTTTCGTAATATTCCTGAACTTCTTTATAAAGAGCCCAAACCTGTGGGGTTTGGCTGGCGGGTTTGTTTGTTACTTTTTCGATAATCAGGCGTTGGTTCATAACAATATTTTCGAGTAATGAAATATTTGCCTCCTGCGACATTGGTTCGTCGCCATCGCCACGCATACCAACAGTAACAATGTTTTCCTGGTTTTTCATTCGTTCCATGCCTTGTTCCCAAAACTGGTCTAAAACCTCTTTGTTAGTGCTATAGTTCCATGCGCCTTTGCCGTACCATTGCCATTCAACATGAGCTCGGCCTAAAGGCTCGTGGTGCGATGTACTTACCACAACACCAATTTCGTCGGCAATAACAGGGTTTAGCGTGTCGTTAACATAAAATGCACGTCCCCACATTGCCGGCCATAAAAAATTAGCCTTATGGCGTAAAATAAGTTCAAAAACCTGGTAGTAAAATTCGCTGTTAAATTCGCCATATTTTTTGTATACAAATTCCGAAAGGGCAGGAGCCTCGTCGTTAATAAAAATGCCACGATATTTAACTTTTGGTTGGCCGTCGGTAAAAATGCCGGGTTTAACAAATACATGGTTTTTTGTTTTAACAGGCACGTCGGCCCACCAGTACCATGGCGATACACCCATTGCGCGCGACAGTCCAAACATTCCGTATATTGTGCCCCGCTTGTCGGCACCGGCAATAACAAGTGCTTTGGCAACGCCTTTTACGGGGTTATCAACTACTTGTATTAACGACGATTCGGGCTTATCTTTAATTATACTAATATTTATTTTACCTGCGTTTGCAAGCGAGTCGATAAGTTTGTTTTTACCAATTGTACCAACAATAACTATTTGGTTGTTTGCGTCTGCCGAGGTTGTAACAAGTGGTTCGATGCCTGTTACCATTTTAATGTCGTTGGCAAAAACTTTTGCAATGCGTATAACCCCTTTAAAGTCGGTTTCGGAGTAAATTACGGGGCTTGCATAATTTGGGCGTGCAATACAAAATGCGGCTGTAGCCGTGTCGTTGGCAATACAGGTTTCGATAAGTGCTGTTTTAGTGTTGTTGCCACAACTTAATAAAATTATTGGCAAAAACCAGACTAATGTTTTTACGTGCATTTTAATTTTCATGATATATTGTTTTAGGGTTTAGTTTTCAAAAATTAGTAATGCTGTAAAATGCAGGTTTTGGTTTCATGTTTTCATCAAAAAGTAGCGGATAGTTTTTTCGTCCCCTAACCGGGTAATAGTTTAGCCACGAGTATTTGTCGCAAATGCCCCAAAATGTGACACTTGTTACGTTTTTTGTTTTTGCCCGCAAAACATCAAAAATCATATTATACTGTTGTGTATGTTTAAGTTGGAGTTGGTTGTCGTATTCTAATGTTTCGTCGGGTTTTAGTGGCCTATGGTGTTTTTCCCAAGGGTAAACCGATACGTCGAGTTCGGTAATATGTACCTGTAACCCAAGCGATGCAAATGTGTCGATAGCTTGTTCGAGCTGTTGGCGGGTGGGTTCGTAAATGCTCCAGTGTGCCTGCATGCCTACGCCATGTATTGGTACACCACTGTCGACAAGTTGTTTAACAAGTTTAAATATACGGTTTAATTTTTCGGGGCGGTTAACGTTATAATCGTTATAAAAAAGTAATGCCTTTGGGTTTGCTTTATGGGCAAGTTCAAAAGCTTTTGCTATGTATGCGGGGCCGGCAATTTTGTAGTG
>CAZJCR010000229.1:0-2409 GCA_964544385.1 uncultured Bacteroidales bacterium | reverse complement strand
CGATTCGTTTTCGCGTAAAAATGCTGTCGAGTCGTCGTCAATAGCTTCGTTAACTACGTCCCAGCAGTAAACTTTGTCGCCATATCGTTGCATTACTGTATTTATATGTGTTTCCATGCGTTGGTATAGTGTGTCTTTTGACACTAAATTACCTTGTTGGTCATAAAAAAACCATTCGGCTGTTTGTTGATGCCAAACAAGGCAATGGCCACGAACTTTTAAATTGTTGCGTGTTGCAAAGTTTACAATTTTGTCGGCATCGGTAAAATTAAACTGGTTTTGTTTGGGTTGTATTATTTGTGGTTTCATGCAATTTTCGGCTGTAATGCTGTTAAATTGCCCTAATATCATGTTGGTGTCGTTACGTTCTAATATCCATTTGTTTACGGCAACGCCAATAGCAAAATTGTTTTTGTAAACAGTGCTAATGTTAGTGTCGGCAGTTGTGTAATTACTATTAAACCGGCATTGGATAAATAGTGTTGAAAAAGCAATTGATAATAAAACTGGTAATGATTTTTGAAGTATTTTATGCATAATATAAATTGTTTAATGATGCCTGCTGTTTACAAATAAAATTAATAGCCGCAAAAGCCAAATTACGATAGGTTGGTAATGGTAATAATATTGTACTGATAAAAAAGTTAAGTAATCCCTTGTAATAAAAGGGATTACTTTTTATTTTTTCATTGATTTACTCAACTAAGCCTTCAAGAGTTTTAAATGTTCCGTCGGGCAGATATGTTAGTTCGGTAACTTTAATACTGCGTAACCATGTTTTTCCGCCCGATGGTACGCTATCGTGGTGGAACAAATACCATTTTCCTTTAAATTCGACAATTGAGTGGTGAGTTGTCCAGCCAACCACAGGGGTTAAAATAACGCCTTTGTAAGTAAAAGGTCCATAAGGGTTGTCGCCAATGGCGTAACAAAGTAAATGAGTGTTTCCGGTTGAGTACGAGAAATAATATTTCCCGTTATATTTGTGCATCCAGGCGGCTTCAAAAAAGCGGCGGTCGTGGTCGCCGGCCAATAATGGTTTGCCGTTTTCGTCTAAAATAACAAGGTCGCGGGGTTCTTCGTCAAATTCGAGCATGTTATTAGTAAGGCGAGCAACTTTAGCGCATAAAGCAGGTTCGTTGTCGGCAGGTTCGTGTGGGTTTTCGATAGCTTTGTTGTTGCGGTACCGTTGTAATTGGCCGCCCCATAAGCCTCCAAAATACATGTAAAAGTTACCGTCGCCATTGTCGAGTACAGCGGGGTCGATACTGTAACTGCCATCGATAGGCCGTGGTTCGGCTTTAAAAGGGCCTTCGGGTTTGTCGGCTGTTGCCACTCCAATTCTAAAAATATCGTTTTTATCTTTTAAAGGGAAATAAAAGAAGTATTTGCCATTTTTGTATGCAGCGTCGGGAGCCCACATTTGGCGGCCGTGCCATGGAACGTCTTTAACATCGAGTGCAACGCCATGGTCGGTAACAGGTCCGCCAATTTCGTCGAGCGAAAAAACATGATAGTCGCGCATGTCAAAATGGTCGCCGTTGTCGTTTTCGGGTATGCCCGATTCAATGTCGTGCGACGGGTAAATGTATATTTTGTTGTTAAACACGTGTGCCGAAGGGTCGGCGGTGTAAAGGTCTTTGACCAGGTATTTTGATTGTGCCATAGTATAAAATTTTAATTTAATGTATTATAAATGTTAGTTTTAATTGTTGTTATTTCCAATTTCGATAATACGGTTAACAACAGGTTTTGGTTGGTAATCGCGGCCAAAAAGCAGTGGATAATCTTTTCGTCCGGGTATTGGCCAATGGTTGCGCCATGTTTGGTTATCGTGTAACCCCCAAAGAGTAACGCGTGTAATTTTATCGTGGTGTTTGTTCATAATTGAGAACAAATCGGCCCAACGTTGGTCAATAATTGTTTGTACCGAGTCGGGTATACCGTTAGCGTAGGGGTTAAGTGTGTTGTCGTTTTCAATTCTTAGCGACACGTCGGCAGTAACAAATTTTGTAGGCCAGGGAATAACTGTTAAATCGAGTTCGGTAATCATAACATTAGTTAATTGTCCAAATGCAATTATGCTTGCTTCAAAATCTTCGTAAAGCGGAAAATCCATTGTGCAATGTCCTTGCATACCAATACCATCAACTTTAAGGCCTTTATTTTGTAAGTGTTTTATAAGTTCAACTGTAGCCTGGCGTTTAGCAGGTTTTTCGTTGTTATAGTCGTTGTAGTAAAGTTCAGCTTCGGGGTCGGCTTCCATTGCAAATTTAAATGCAAG
This sequence comes from uncultured Bacteroidales bacterium, assembly GCA_964544385.1. Classification (GTDB taxonomy): domain Bacteria; phylum Bacteroidota; class Bacteroidia; order Bacteroidales; family SZUA-534; genus CAZJCR01. The sequence continues at coordinate 125 of CAZJCR010000229.1, read as the reverse complement.
GTCGATATAATCGGGTCCGATAATTTGATAAAATTTACTTTCGCGAAATTTTCCGTCGTCGGTAATTGCTTCGTTAACAACGTCCCAACCATGTACGCGGCCTTGGTAGCGGCTTACAACAGTGT
>CAZJCR010000228.1:0-6101 GCA_964544385.1 uncultured Bacteroidales bacterium | reverse complement strand
TAGGTCAAACTTTGCAGTTCTCTTTATTCTCTGCGGTTTGTAGTATTTTACTTGCGGATTTTAGGTATTTATTAAATGTTTTTTAACGGATATTGCACCTTATTAGCCAATATATCGGTAAAAATACTTTCTACAATTTTATGTTCTGTCGCTATCGGCACGGGCTGTTTCTACATTCCCATAATTTACTACCAATGTTCCGCACTTAAATATGCGGTTAGCTCATCGTCGAAAATTATATTCAATCGACATTAGGCAGCTAATAGCTCGACAAATATTTTAATGATGTTTTTTGTATGAACCAAAATAAATTTAATACTTGTAAGTTTTATAAAAATCATGTAGGTTTGACAACGATAAAATAAAAAGTTTTGGAAAAAATTGCAATATTCCCCGGGTCGTTCGACCCATTTACAACCGGGCACGAATCGGTTGTGCGCCGCGGCTTATCGCTTTTCGATAAACTTATAATAGCCATTGGTGCAAACTCGAACAAACAAGGTTTTTTAACTGCCGACGAGCGTATTGAATTAGTAAAAAGTATTTTTACCGATGAGCCAAAAATTGAAGTTGAAGCATATAGCGGGCTTACTGTTGATTTTTGCAAACAAAAAAAAGCCCAATACATGCTACGTGGCATACGCACCGCTGCCGACTTTGAATACGAACGGGCAGTTGCTCAAATGAACAAAACCATGTTGCCCGATGTTGAGTCGGTATTTTTGCTCACAACTGCCGAACTTACACCCGTTAACTCAACAATTGTACGCGACATATTAAGGCATGGCGGCGATATTACAATGTTTTTGCCAAAAGGTGCCAATATTGAAGCAATTTTAAACAAACGGCCTACAAAATAAAATGCTGTATAAAACCTTAATAGTTATATTATTATCGGTTTGCACTTTACAAATAAATGCAAAGTCGGTTTTACACGGAACAGCCCCAAATTATAAAAACTCAACATTACAGGTTTTAGGTTTTACCAATTACATTACAAACACTACCCAGGTTTTAGCATCGTGTACTGTCGACAGCACCGGCAATTTTGAACTTACCATAAACAACACCGAAACCATTTTAATAAATATACCACTGGGCATTTACAACGGGCTTTTATATCTCGACACATCGGCAAATTACAACTTAATTTTACCCGATTATAAACCTATTACAAAAGCCGAACAACTTAACCCGTTTTTTAAGCCCGCCGATGTTTACCTCGGCATAAATAATATCGATTCGCTTAACATTAACCTGCTTATTTACGAATTTGACCAAGCTTACTCAATAATTTTGGGAGTTAATTATGCACAACTTGTGTCATGGCCGCAAAAAAACTTTGTCGACAGCATAATAAACTCAATTGAAGAACAATTTAGCGATATTGAACACAGTTTTTTTAAACAATACCGCCAGTACAAATATGCCTGGATTAATTACATATCGATAATGCGCGACACGCGGTTTATTATACGCGAGTATTTTCAAGACAAACCTTTACTGTTGCAAAACCCGGCCTATATGGATTTGTTTAACCAAATATTTAACAACTATTTTTCAGAATATCTTTTAACAAAAGAAGGCGAACGCTTATACTCAGACATTGCCCTTGCAAAAAGCCCAAAATACATAAGGCAAACATTGTCGAACAACTTAGTGGTTACAACTCCAAATTTACAGGAACTTGTTATGCTTAAAGGAATTAACGACGAACTTTATTCGTACAACTTTCCAGAACAAAGTTTATTAATAACACTCGACTCGGTTGCACTTTTATCGGCAAACAATACCCATAAGCAAATTGCAAAAGACATACGCGAAAAAGCCCTTAAAGCCCGCGAGGGACACCCGGCACCAAACTTTGAACTACACGACCAAAATGGCATTTTAAGAACAAACAACCAGTATTTAGCCAATTACGTGTACCTAAACTTTTTTTCGGCCTACAGTTACACCTGCTTATCCGATTTAGGTTTACTAAAAGTATTGTACGATAAGCACAAAACAAGTTTCCGCGTTATTAGCATTTGCATTGACGACGATTTTGACAAAGCAATTAAACTTTTTAACGACAATGGTTACGAATGGATGTTGCTAAGCTATAAAAACCAGCCAGGCATAATAACCGATTACAAAATAAAAGCTTACCCGTCGTACTTTTTAATCGACCCCAAAGGAAAATTAGTAATGTCGCCGGCAGCAGGGCCTGCCGAAAATTTTGAATGGCGTTTTTTTACTTATACCAAAAATGCTAACCGTAAAACTACAGAATAGCAGCTTTTTGTACAACCTCAATAATCGACCCGTAAGTATTTGTAAGTAAAGCGGGTATATTGCCTGCCGGGGTAAAAAAAGCCTCGGTAATATTTTCGCTAACCTGCGGTTTAGGTGTGTTGTTGCCCATATATTTCATTAAATACCAGTGCGATGGTTTTAAAATAATTTTGCTTTTAGTATTATAAACATGGTAAGTAGTAAGTAAAAACCGTTCAATTGCCAAATTATCAACCCCGCACTCTTCGGCAACTTCGCGCAAAGCAGTATCTTCAATTGTTTCACCTTTCTCAACATGCCCTTTTGGTAAATCGTAAAACCCTAAACGCTTTATAAAAAGCCATTGCTGCTGCATATTATAAACCAAACCACCGGCAGCCACATGTACATTAAAAAGCGAGCAAAAGTTTTTCCATAAAATGTCGGTATTACGGTACCCTATAAAAACAACCTGGCCGGTTTTTTCTTTTAAAAACCTGAACAAAAACAATCTTAATTGCTCAACCGACACAAAACGGTGATAAAAATTAACATGCACATTTGCTGGTGCAGTATTACCTAAAAATAACGTATTGTTGTAAAAAAAAACTTTATAATTTTGCGACATGGCAACACAAACTGAAATATCAAAACAAATAGCTAATCAATTATTGCAAATAAAAGCAATAAAATTGGCTCCATCAAATCCATTTACATGGGCATCGGGTTTAAAATCGCCAATATATTGCGATAACCGAAAAACATTATCGTACCCGCAAGTTCGCGACAGCATACGCGATGGCTTTGTTGAAATGATTAAACAAACATTTGCAAATGCCGATGTTATTGCCGGCGTGGCCACAGGTGCAATTGCCCATGGTGTTTTAGTAGCTCAGGCTTTAAACAAACCATTTGTTTATGTGCGTAGCGATGCAAAAAAACACGGGCTCGAGAACCTTGTTGAAGGTAACTTAGAAAAAGGCCAGTCGGTTATTGTTATCGAGGACCTTATATCGACAGGCGGCAGCAGCATTAAAGCTGTTGAGGCTTTACGCAACGCGGGTGCCGATGTTAAAGGTTTGCTGGCAATTTTTTCGTATGGCTTTAATAAAGCCGTTGAAGCTTTTAACCAGGCAAACTGCAAGTTTTACACCCTTAGCAATTACGAAACTATGATTGAAATTGCACTACAAACAAATTACATTAACAATACCGAGCTCGAGCTTTTAAAACGCTGGAAACAAAACCCCGAAAACTGGCAATAAAAAATTCATAATATGCATATTGAAAGCCGTATTGGCAAAATTGAGGCTCCCGACGAACATATTTTTACACTGTTGTCGGATTTTAACCGTTTGTCGAATTATGTACCCGACCAAAAAGTATCGAACTTTACATGCAACACCGATAGTTGCAGTTTTGAAGTTGAAAAAATGGGACATTTTGGCATGCAAATAATTGAACGCCAACCTAATAAATTGGTAAAAATTACCGGCGACGATAAAATGCCTTTTAAATTTAACTTGTGGATACAGCTTAAACAGGTTGCCGATTACGATACCCGCGTAAAAGTAACCCTTAAAGCCGACTTAAACCCGGTACTAAAAATGGTTGCAAAAAAGCCACTTACAACATTTGTCGATACTTTAGTCGACAAACTGGAACAAATACGCTAATTATAACCAAATTGAGCGAAATGCTCAATCTTTTAAACTTTCGAGTTCGTTAAGGTTGTTATGCAACTCTTCCCACTGATGCATTTGCTCATCGAGTTCTTTTTTTAACAATTCGTATTTTTCGAACACCGAATTGTCGGTAATTGAGCCAGGATTAGCCAATAATTTATCAATATTATCAATCTCCAATTCAAGGCTTTCAATTCTCGACTCGCTGTCGCTAACAGCTTTTTGCAATTTGCGTAACTGCTTATCAAGTTCTTTACGCTCGCTGTATTTTATTTTATTATCGGTTTGAGCTTTGTTATCGGGTTGGGCGGCTTTTGCTTTAACTTGCTCAAGCTGGCTTAAGTTTTCGATACGTTTACGCTGTAAAAAACCTGAAATACCGCCCAAATGCTGACGCATTTTTTTATTACGGAACTCGTAAACAGTATCAACAACACCATCAAGAAAATCGCGGTCGTGCGATACTAAAATAACCGAGCCGTCGAATTTTAACAAAGCTTGTTTTAAAATATCTTTCGACCGCATATCGAGGTGGTTAGTAGGTTCGTCGAGTACTAACAGGTTTGCAGGCTCTAACAAAAGTTTAGCCAGCGACAAACGGGCACGCTCACCGCCCGACAAAACAGCTACCTTTTTGTCGATATCGTCGCCACGAAAAAGGAACGATGCCAGAATATCGCGTATTTTTGTACGCACATCGCCAACAGCAACATAATCGATAGTTTCAAAAACAGTATGGTTATCGTTAAGCATCTCGCTTTGATTTTGGGCATAGTAACCAATTTTAACATTATGCCCAATTTTTAAAAGCCCGCTGTATTGATGCAGCCCAATAATAATTTTCGACAAAGTAGTTTTGCCCTCGCCATTACGGCCAACAAAAGCTACTTTTTGTCCTTTTTCTAACACAAAATCAATTTTGTCGAGCACAAGGTGGTTTCCAAAATTTTTGCTAAGCTCTTTAGTTTCGACAATAATTTGGCCGCAATGTGGTGCAGGTGGAAACCTGAAATGGATACTCGATTTATCGAACTCATCAATCTCGATACGTTCAATTTTTTCGAGTTGTTTAATACGCGATTGTACCTGCACGGCTTTTGTTGCCTTGTACCTAAAGCGTTCAATAAAGTCCTCGGTATCTTCAATTTTTTTTTGTTGGTTTTCGTAAGCAGCTTTTTGTTGCCCGAGCATCTCCTCTCTAAGGTTTATGTATTTTGAGTACGATACCTTATAATCGTAAATACGTCCTAACGATATTTCGATAGTACGGTTAGTTAAATTGTCGAGAAAAGCTTTGTCGTGCGACACCACTACAACAGCTCCCTCATAAACTTTAAGCATATCTTCGAACCATTGTACCGATTCAATATCGAGGTGGTTAGTAGGTTCGTCGAGCAACAAAACATCGGGTTTTCGTAATAGTACTTTTGCCAGTTCAATACGCATACGCCAACCGCCGCTAAACTCGGCTGTTGGCCTTGTAAAATCGGTACGTTCAAAACCCAGGCCAGTAAGAGTATTTTCGATATTTGCCTCAATGCTACCACCGCCAAGCAAATTGTACCTTTCGGTAAGGTGCGACAGTTCACTTATAAGCTCCATGTAACTATCGGTTTCGAAATCGGTACGGTTAGCAATGTCGGTATTAAGCTTAGCAATTTGTTTTTCGATGCTTAAAAGCTCAATAAAAGCGGCGCGGGCTTCTTCAAAAACTGTACATGTGTCAGAAACAGTCATTTGTTGCGGCAGGTAACCAATTGTGGTGCCGCGTGGAACCGAAATACTGCCTGCATCGTATTGGTGTTGGCCATACATAACTTTTAAAAGGGTTGATTTACCTGCACCATTTTTGCCAACAAGTCCTATGCGGTCGCGCGGGTTTATTAAAAAACTAATGTCGTTAAACAAAGGTGTGCCCGAAAATTCAATAGTTAACCCGTTTACTGATATCATGTAAGTTAAAATTTAAAGCCCCCAAAATTATAAAAAAGTATGGTTTTTTATTTTTTAAAATACTTTTAAAAAACCAAACTTGCCTATAATTAAATAATTGTGTAAAAAAATGGGTGGCGGTATGGTTAGTTGCCGATTTCGAAGCGCTTCATGCTGCCCATCTTCTGCCCATCTCCTCTAATTTTTGTAAGTGTTCAATTACTTTGC
>CAZJCR010000227.1:231-6111 GCA_964544385.1 uncultured Bacteroidales bacterium | reverse complement strand
AAGGTTATCGGTAATTTGAACTTTGGTGATTGTGCCATCGGCATGGTAAATATAAGTGTATTCATCTGTAACTACAAGCGAATCGATAAATGTATCGGTATAAATAATCGAGTCGGTAATAAATGTATCGGGCACGCTGTCGGTAGCAACGCCAGTTCCGTTGCCTGTACCGGTGCCATTATCGTTATCTAAACCGTTGCCTGTAGCCTCGGCGGTACGCAGGGCGTTAATTGTGCCGCTTAATAACTGGCCGGCGGCGTTAACGGTTATGTTTGTAAATTTGCAATAAACTTTTATTGACCAAACCATTAACAAAGTTTCGGAATACCCGGTAAAACTACCATTACTACTGCTCTCAATCTTGGTAATTGTCGACAAAAAACCGGCCGCATCAATAGTTTGTCCAACCCTTAAGGTGGTAACGGGTGTGTTGTTGCTAATTACAGGCTTATCAACAATATCGTTACAGTTATATTGCTGGCTGCCCGACGGTTTAGTTGTAAACGACTGCAGGCTTGTATATTGGCTTGGCGTGCCGGTGTACTGGTTTCCGCAAAGGGCATTAACCTTGTACTCGTATTTTGTTCCGGCCTGTAATTGTTTAATTGTAAATTTATTTTCGGTAGTATTGTAGTTGTACCAATTGGTAAGGCCATTGTCGGAGTTTTGCCTTAACTGAATGTTAAATGATGCATTGTTGTCGTTTGGGAGCCAGCTAATTGTTGCCCGGTTTTTTTGCACATCGGTGTGCGATACCGATAACGGCGGGCTGCACACGCGCCCAAACTGAAAAACTAACGGTAGGCTTAACCCGTCGTTTTTAAACCTGTCGCGCCCCTCGGTGTCGAAAGCTCGTAACTGGCACACGTAAATTTTACCTATTTCGAGCGCGGGCATGTCGGGGCCATAAACCAAAAAAGGCCGCGAAACAGTAGTAACATGTAACGGTGCTTTGCTAACAATAGCATGGTTTGGGTCGTCGGCAGCCGATAGCATTTCGCAAATTTTAAACTCGTATTGAGTGGTAAGTGCCGAGTTTGGCGAACTGTTGTTCATAGCCAACCACGAAAAAAACAGGTATTGAGGGTTGGTGGCATCAATAACAGTGTTAGTTTGCGGGGTTATCCATTTGGGCGGGTCGTTGTTCATTAACCAGGCAATAGCCAATGCTTGCCGCGATATTTTAACTTTGCGCATAAATTCAACAACCTCGACACTAAAAATATAATGCCCCTCGGGCAGTAAACCGGTTTCGAAAAACGATTCCGCGCCAGCCCCTTCGACAACAATATTGTTGGGTTGAAAATATTGGGCAAGTTCGTCGCCGGTAAGCCTGTACAATTGCCCGCTATATAAAGTAACCGGAAAAGTTGCGACGTTAGGTTTCGATGTAATTTTTAAATTATCGCTTATTATCGATATACTAAAAACAACATCAATTTGGGTTTGCGATGCATCGGTTAGTAATAGGTTTGCAAATAGCAAATTTGATGCAGGTGCATAATAATCGGACAATTTAGGGCTATAAGGCGGAATAAGGTATAAATTGGCCTGAACAGGATAATTTTGGGCTTTAAGGTTAATATTTGCAAATAAACTACTGATAGTAAACAGGCTAAAAAAAATTAATTTCGCGCTATTTTTATATAATTTACTAATATTAGGCATTATATTTTCGATATTATATTTATACATTATAATTAATTTATGTTAACCTTATCGGATAATTATAAGTTTTTTAATAACCTGTTCGTTACCGGCAATTACTTTAATAAAATGCATACCATTAGCCAAAGCCATGTTGCTAAAATTTAAAATGTATTTTTTATTTCCATTTAGCTGCCTTGTAAAAACGGTGTTACCGGTAACATGTACCACCTGTATAGTTACATTGTGAGTTTGGTTAAGCTCAATATTAAGGTTAAATGGGCCAACAGTAGGAACCGGTGTTACACTAACCTGCTTAATAATTTTAATGCCCGCGCTTTTTTTATTGTCAACAGGTTTTTGGCTTTGGGGCTTAACTAAAACAAATTTCGAAGTTGTTTCGGTACAAATATCGGTATAAGTAGTAAGGCCCACTTCAAAATAACCTTCACTATTAGGAACAAATTCGAGTTCGGGTTCCTGGTTACGGATAACAAAAAACTCGGGTGGGCAATTCCACTCAATAATTTCGGGTACGGGCCACGAAATTTCAATCATAACAATAGTATCGCCCACAAAAACCTCCGACTGTAACAAAAAGTTGGCTTCAATTGTCGACTCCGACACGTTAACAACAATAGAATCGATAGCAATACAATTACTGTCATTAACCACTTCGATAAAATATTTACCCGCTTTGTTTAAAGTAACGCAAGGCTCTAAAGACTCGAACCCGTTATTGCTGTACCAGTGGTATCTTTTGCCTGGGTTTTGGGCGTTGAGTTCAACAAACTGGTTCGAGCAAATGTTAGCCTCGGCCGGTATATCAACAATTAACTCAACGGGGTTAAAAAGTGTATAACTATTGTTATTAGCACACTTATTTGCATCGGTAACAGTAACATAATATTTTGTAGCCCTTAAACCAGTTGCCTGTTGGGTGTTTTGCGTATTGTTCCATAAATAATTGTATGGCGGTGTACCACCAACAGCATTTGCATTAATATGCCCGTTACTGTATCCAAAACATGTGGGGTCCATAATATCGGGGGCAACAAAAAACAACGAGTCGGGAGCTGTAATTTCAAATGGCAAGGTGTCGCAACAATTTCGGGCATCTTTTATAGTAACATAATAATTACCACTTTTGTAACCCGAATTAAACGGCAAATAAGTTTGCTCTTTGTTGTCCCATGTATATCTAAAAGGCGTTGTACCATTATCAACATTAAGTTCAATACTGCCATCGGCACTATACGAGCATTTTGCCGGCAACATAGTTTTAACCCCAAGCGTTGGCCCTGCAATATTATTTATTGTAATAACTGTATCGATAATACAATTGTTAGCATCGTTAATACGCACTGTATAACTGCCACCAATAATATTGCTGATACGCCCGTTGTTTATTTGCGCGTGGGCATTCCACAAGTAAGTGTAAGGAGCAACACCACCCTCGGGTATTACATTAATATAACCGTTAGGCAACGAGCACCACGACTCGCGCGACTGAATGTTTTTAACTTTTAGTTTCGATGGTTGATTAAGTTCAATAGTAGTAACCGCGCTACACATATTCGAGTCGGTTACCTGAACATTATAAATGCCTGCAAATATATTAGCGATAGTGTTTGATACTGTACCATTGGGCCAGGTAAAAGTATATGGAGGTATGCCACCCGATGCATTAACTTGTATACTGCCCGAATTATGGTTAAAGCATAATGGTTGTTCAACATTTACAGGTTGAATAACAAGAGGCGCGGGCGACTGAATAACAAAGCGTGCCGTATCGGAACAATTATGGCTATCGGTAACAACTACCATATGGTTACCTTTAGGTAACGACTCCGAAAAAAGATTGCTTAGGTGATTGTTATTAAACCAATTGTAAGTATGTATGCCATAACCGGTTATAAGGTTAAGATAAACTTTACCGTCGGCTTTATTGTAACATGTTACAGGTTCGACACCGGCAACCGAAAGTTCGGGACCCATGTAATTTATTAAAGTAAAACTTTTTGTTGTGGTACAATTATTATTATCGTACACCAAAGCGTTGTAGTTGCCCTGGCTAAGCCCGCTAATATTTGCCCCGGTTTGCATATCGGGGTCGTCCCAAACAACACGGTATGGCAGTGTTCCCCCGCCTGGTGTTAACCAAATAGCACCATTACCGGCACCACACCACTCGTCTTTAACCGAATCGGTTAAAACTATTAATTCATGTGGTTGATTAACTAAAAAATTAATAGTATCGTAACACAAATTAGCATCTTTAACCACACACGAGTAATTACCCGGGTTCAGATTTATAAAATTGCCTGTTGGCCTAAAATTATCGGAACTTAAAAGTTTATAATTATAAGGTTGTGTGCCGCCGCTGCCTGTAATATTTGCAATACCATTACTCATGTTTTTACACGACACATCGATAACCTGACTTACCAGGGCATTTAGTTTTTCGGGTTGTGTAATTTCGACAGGCAACGAGTCGGTACAATTACCAGCATCTTTAACATAAAACATGTAATTACCTGCACTTAAGTTATTAAATAAACTATTGTTTATGAATGAATTGTTGTTAACAGCAAAAGAGTATCCACCCTGCCCGCCTGTGGCATTAAGGTTAACATAGGCGTTGTTGTTTTGGTAACAATCGATATTATTAACATTAGGTGCACTAATACTGAGCTTATTTTCGGGTTCGGTAACCTGTACCGAATCGATTAATTTAAAGCCATTTTTGCCAGGGCACGACGATTGATCGTTAATACCAATTTTATACCAACCGGCAGCAATATTATTAACATTTAACATGTTTGAAACAAGCTGGTTATTGCTATTGTACCAGCTAACATTATAAGGCAAAAGCCCGCCCGATATTTGTGCATTTATGCTGCCGGTACTTTTACCTTTACATAAAACATTAGTATAGCTTAACCCAACATTTAAAGGCAAAGGGGCTGTTATGCTGTCGGTATAATACGAATAACACTCGCCTTGCGAAAGAATACGGGCAGTATATTTTCCGGGCAATAAGTTTTGAGCAATTGTCCCCGACTGGTTTATGGGTGTATTTGTATTAGCATCGAACCAATCGACTGTAACAGGGTCCGGGGTTTCAACACTAATTTCGATATTGCCATCGGCGGTAGTAATGCAAGTAGCAGGTGTTTTATTAACAGTAGCAACATATGGTTCATCGTTTCGGGTAATAGTTGCGGCAAATAATCGTTCGCTACAATTATTTATGTCGGTAACTGTTAAATAATAAGGCCCTGGTGTAAGGCTATCGATAGTATTACCGGTTCTAAAACCAGTATTATTGGGCCATTTGTAGGTATAAGGGCCTGTACCACCGGTGGCCTCAACCTCTAATTTACCTGTAGGTTTACACGATATACTTTTTTCGATGTTTTTAACATTAACCGCCAGTTTATAAGGTTGTTGAACATTAATAATTAAATTGTCGGAACAATTGTTACTGTCGCGAACATAAACCCAATAATTACGTGCAGCTACCCCGGCAAAAAGATTATCGGACTGCCATTTTTGCTGGTCGATAGTATAATTGTATACTCCATTGCCCCCGGCTACATTAATTTGGATACTTCCGTTTAATTCACCATTACAAATAGCCGGGGTAGTTTGTACGCCAGTAATTTCTATTTGCGGATAATCGGCCAATAAAGTATCGATAGTTTGCATACAGCCCATATTATCGGTAACTGTTAACTTATATGTGCCGGCATACAGGTTTTGTAACGTGCTAACATTACTGGTAACACGCCCGTTAACCGTATAACTGTATGAACCCCAACCACCATTTACACTTGTTTTAATTTCGCCATTATTATTGCCAAAGCAAAGTGGCCGTTTTGCTTCTAACAAACTAAAATTTAATGCATTGGCCGGTTCATTAACCTCAATTGATTGGTTAGGATAGTTTACCCCGTCGGCCGACAGGCAATTGTTAGCATCGTTAACATAAAAGGTATAAATACCGGCGGCAAGGTTATAGGCATCTTGGGATTTCGATATTGTATCGTTGTTATTGTTTTTCCAGGCAATGTTGTATGGCGGCGTACCATTTAAAACCATTGCACTAACATTTCCGTTAGCCGCTCCCTTACAAACTACCGGCTGCGCGTAAAGTTCAATTTGGAGCTGCTCAGGCTGATTAATTGTAAAATTTGTATCGATAGTACAATTATTGGCATCGTTAATAAC
>CAZJCR010000227.1:0-221 GCA_964544385.1 uncultured Bacteroidales bacterium | reverse complement strand
TTAGTGTTAAAATTGCTATTTTCGAAAAAATTATAAGTAGTAAAACTGTTGCTGGTTAAATTGTAGCCAAATTGCATGTTACGTACACCGCCATTTAGCTGTACCTGAACATAACCCGAATTTTGATTATAACAAGCAGCATTAAACACCTGTAAACTATTGATATAAAGCGAATCGGGCTGCGTGAGTTCAAAATTTATTGAATCGGTACAATTATAATC
>CAZJCR010000226.1:0-6121 GCA_964544385.1 uncultured Bacteroidales bacterium | reverse complement strand
ATTTTAAACAGATTTTGTGCAAATATAATAATTTAGGTAGTTTTACGGATAATCAAATTTTAATTTTAACATGCAAACACTACCAGCAGGTATTTACTTTTGCAAGCTCGAACACAACAGTAAAACAGTAATTATTAAACTGGTTAAACAATAAAATTTAAACCAATATGAAGTTTTTATTAACACTGGCCAGTATTGTTTTAATTACAGGCGCGCTAACAGCAAACAATTTTAACGACAAGCAAAAGGCCATTATTTATAACGAGGCAATAAAACTATTGCAAATGTACCAAAACTTGTCGGACCAAATGGCCGACGCTGTTGTTGATATTGACCAAACAAATAAATTGAGCCAAAATATTATTGATTTGTTTGTAAATCGTAAAGCCATTATATACAACGATTTAGACCCGGCACACAAATTAAGCCAGGCTTACGAACTTGAAACATACATAGCCAACATGCTGCTTTGGTACCCCGATGGCATGAAATTTATTATCGACTTTAATAACCTTAAAGCCGGCAATATAATTGAACATGGTACCGACATTTACACTGTTGATTTAATGGTATCGAAAAAAATTAACGGCAATTATTTAAACCGGCAAACAAACCAATTAACCGAAGAGCTGCTTTTTAGAATAGCATTTATTAACAACCAAAACAACTTTAATAGTTTTAAAATTGCCGGAATACGTAGCAGCAAATCGAATTTTGAGCCAAACAACCCAAACTCGTTGTCCGAAATAAAAAGTGTTAAGTTTACCGATACTGAAATGGCAATGGTTTATGACCAAAGCAGGGCTTTGCTTAACGATTATATTAACTTTATTAACCTGCTTGCCGACCCTAACGAAACCACCGAAGATAAAGGCTATTACCGCATTTCGTTTATTGGCCTGTTTAAAGATACAGCAATTAACGTGGCCAACGATATTGAACCCGACCCCGAAAAACGATGGATAGCTGTTGCCGAGTACGAAAAAAATTTAGTTAAAATGTATCCCGATGGTATTCGCAACCTTGGCCTTAACCTCGACTCGGCCGAGTATGGCAAAATTATTCCCGAGGGGGCAAACAAATACTACATAAACGGGTATATAAACAAATTTTTTTCGGGTAAATATCAAGACAAATATATACACCGCGACAACTCAAAATACGATTTTAAAATATCGTTCGAGCGCGACGAAAACACCTTTAAAAACTTTAAACTGGCAAGTATCGACAAATTTGGCGTTAACCTATACAGCCAAAATAATACAGCTATAACAGCCGCCCTGCCACAGTTGCCTGTAAAACCGCTACAACGGCAAGGCTTTTATTATGGGCTGTATTTTAACCCGGGCTTTTTGGTATTTACCGATAATAACCTTACCGGGCCTTTAAACCCCGGTTGGCAAACTGCAAACAAAATATCGCTGTCGGGAGTGTTAAAAGCCAATTATTACTTTACCGCCAATCTATGTGCTACCGTGGCTATTGGGGTAACCCAGTATAAAGTAAACATGGCGCTTAACGGCAATTATACCAGCCAAAACATATTTTATACAGCCATTGCCAACGAACCTTACTATAAAATTATTGATGCCGCTTACGATTCGACAATTACATATAATTATTTAACAATACCCATGTCGGTAATATACCATAGCAATAAAAACCCCGAAAAATGGGGGTTTTATGCCGAAGCCGCCATTACAGCAAATATCAACATTAAAGCCACTTATAAAACTACAGGTTATATAAATACAACCGGGTATTTTCCTAACCTGCCAACAGCCGCCCAATACCTTAATAATTACCCCGAGTGGGGGCTGGTAAATTACACGTCGGGCAATATGCCGCAAAAACCCGACAGCAAATCATTTGTTTTAACCGGGGCTTTGGCTATAGGCATAACTTACCCGCTCAATTATTATACAACTGTTTTTGTTGGCCCCGAAATGGTTTTTAGTTTAACTAACCTTGCAAATACCAACGAGTTTACTAATGTTTTTGGAAATATTTATCAGTCGCAAAAAATTGGATTTTCAAAATATGGTATTAAGTTTGGCATTAACTACAAATTTTAGTAAAACAAATTAATAAAAGGTATATGAACAAGTTAATTACAGCAATTTTTGTACTAATAAGCATTAACCTTACGGCACAGGAACCTGCCAAAAACGCTGTTGCCAGCAAAGAGGCCAAAATTGTTGACCAAATAAACCTGTCAAACGCCGACATTGATGTATTTAAAGAACAAACAAAGCAAAAAGTTGACGAGTTTCAGCAACATATTGTTACCATTGGCAGCAAAGACCAACCCGCCGAAAAACGAAATATGGCCGAACGCGAAGCACTAAAGCTTTTTTTTAAAGGGGCACAAATGCAAACATCGGTAATAAACCCCGACGGTACAGTTACAATTCAATCGCGCCCTATTGAAAAATATCTTGCCCGTTTAAAATCGCTGCCCTACACGGCCGTAGTTATTAAGTTTTACGATTTAGTTTACATATCGAGCTTTACAAAAGGCCCCGACGGAAGGTATTATTCGTCGGCAACGGTTATTCAGGAATTTACAGGCTTTTCGGGCGAGAACCTTGTTTACAAAGATGTTACCAAAAAAGAGATTGAAATTGTGATTGACCTTGTTGAAGATAAGTTTTTTAACGAAAAAAAATGGAAAGTGTTTTTAGGTAACATTAAAGCTACCGAAACTAAAAAGGTTTAATTTATACCGCAATTATACGGCCTTAAAAATTTATATCAGTGAAAACTAAAACCTGGTTTTTTGTAACATTTTTATTTATTATAATTAATACAACCGTTGGCCAAATAAACATTAGCCCAAACAAAACTATTGATACTCCACAACAATACTACTTACAGGTTAAACAGTTTGGCGAGTTTGTCGACCGTTTTAACTATATATCGGACTGGAAAGGTAACCTTATTGACAGCAGTTTTAAAAGCAAAATGCCAAGGGCGCAATACATTCAGTACCTTATCGACAACCAAGATAAAAGGTTTAAAACCCCGGGCGACTCGGCTTATTTTATACTTTGCCGGCAGTTTATTAATTTTATTACCAACAACAAAAATGAGCAAAGTATTGAACTGTATAGTAAACAGGTAGTTGCCAATGCAAATGTTAGTATTAATTATAAAGGCAAAACAAACATTGTAAAAATTGAGTTTACCCCCCAGGTTTTAAACAACAAATCGGCAAAATGGGTTATTAGCAATGTTGAGGCAAATTGTTTTAAAAACACACCCGACAGCCTGGTAAAATATTTTATTTCCCCAAACAGCCACGAAACCGGCTTTATTAACCTTAAACAAATTGAAAAACTTAGTAACCCGGTTTACTTTTTTGGCCCCAGGTATAATACCGATCAAACAATTTTGTTTTTAACCCATATTGCAGCCGGAAATATTACAATTAACAATATCGAAAAAGTAAGCTATACTGTAAGTTTCGATGGTTGGGAAATTACTGTTAACGAATTTATACGCAACACAGACAATTCGGGCTGGTTAATAAGCAACATTAAAAACCAAAGTAGTTTTTAAAAACAGCCATTAACGGGTTATTAACTTAAGGGTATTATTATTGATAGCTGTTAATAAAAACCCACACTAAACAACATAATATGTGTATAAATTGTAAACATATTTATGCAATAGTTATGTTATTTGCTTAGTATAGTTTTACCATACAAAAACCCAAACTTACCAATCATTGGTTAAAACCTACCATACACAAACTCATATAAAAATTATAAAAATGCTGTAGTTAGTTTTGGATAAAACTTAATTAAGCTTTTTATGAACTTTTTAATAATATCGGCAAACGCCAATTTAATAGCCACACTAACAAAATTATTGATACAAAATTTTGGTACCCGGGCCAGTATTGTGTCGCAAAACAGCAACCAGGCCGTAGCCCGGCACATACAAACCCATAACCCGCGGGCAATAATTATCGATTACCACACCCCGGGTATAACAATGTTCGATTTGCTAAAGCAATTTAAACCAAACCCCACGCGGGCGTGGTTTGTAACACCAAAAAGCACGAGCCTTGCCTTACGCCTTTTGCGCAGCGGGCTTAGTGGCATGTACAACCTGCCCGACGAGTTTAACAAGCTTGTTGCCGATATCGAAAAAACAATTGAACAACCAGTGCAAAAAAAAATTGAAAAAGCTTTAGAGTATATCGATAGTTTTGAGAACAACCTGTTGCTTATGCTGCATAATGGCAGCACCTGCCGACAAATATACTCCGACAATATTATATATGTAACTAACAATACCGACAACCTGTTTTTTTGTACCACAACCGAGCAGTTTACTATCGACAATTTTGATTTTGAAGCACTATGCCAGCAATTAAACAAAGGCAATTACAAGCTAATAAACAACCAGTGGTTAATTAACCTAAACAAAGTTGATATGGCAGTAAAAACCAATAGCGGCACAATGCTATATTTTGATGGGTTTAAGCAGCTCGAACTGCCCGGTATACAGTACGACCAACTGGCACAAATAGTAGTAAGCCACTAAGCATAGCAAACACTAAAAACTTAATATGAAACATCCATGATAATGAAATTTATCATACACGAACCCCGATAAACCGGGGCAAGCAATCTGACAATTAAAAAAAAATAAAAATAAAAAGATTAAAACCAAACTACTTAAAAACATTTACGGCAACGCGCCGCCGGTAAAAGGATTAAAAAATAGAGATAATATTAACGTATTAATAAACAATAAAAACAGTAAAAATGATTAGAAATAAAATTTACAAATTACAAAAACCACAGCGCACTGTATTTTGAACGCAACAATAGTTTGGAGCTTGAAAGTGTTAGTTATGAGGAATTACACTAATGGTTGTGCAAGATGGATTGGCGTTCCAGCCCTGACAGGGTTTAATCAGAAGTGAGGGCTTGACTAAAATAATGCTGTTTCGGTTGAACTTAATTAAAACCTGTCAAACCCTCACTAAGTGTAAATCAGCTCTCCTTTCGAAAAATAAGGGTAAAGAGAGAATATAATCAATGACCTAATCTCTAATCAAATAAATATAAATTCAATGAACGAAGTACTTACAAAACCCAAAAATGCTAAAAGGAACAAACCGGCCCTTTCGGCAGATGAATGGCTCTCCTTAAACGAAAACGCGAGGATTGAAGCTATTAACCAACGCGTATCGGTTGAACAAGCTTCACGACACAAGGTCAACTGTCGCGATTATTCCTTCGCTGTCGAGTATTTTCCGGATTCTTTAAACGGAAACCGGAGCCGTGATGTGAAAGAACAGGTTACTATAAAAGGATATGTGCAGGTTAGTGGTTTTTATGCCGATAGCCGGGTAAAACTATTTCACACTTTTTCGCGAAATGAGTGGAAAGTAGCCGATGCGAAAAAAGTGAACAATTGCTTGTATAGGCTAAACGGTGAATTATGGGAATTTACCATAACCGGAAACGCCTGGAGTTATTTAACTAATTACGGTGGCGACCAAACCCGTTACCCGGTGGATGCCCGTTTTGCCCTAAAACTTGAAAACAACCAGACAGAATACTGGGACAATAATGGCGGCCAAGACTATGGCTTGTATTTAAAGCATGATTGGCAAAAAACGCCTGAACTAAATTTTAAGGATACATATCAATTATTGTCTCCCAAAAAGATACTGCTTAATCTGCAAAGCAAAAACAACCTGATTGTACGTAACGTGGGTTACCACAAAGAAATACAGGTAGTTTATTCGCACGACCATTGGAAAACCGTTGAACGCCGGGCTGCCGGTTTTAGTAAAATGGCCGGCAACCACGATACGGAATTCTGGCACTTCGATATTCCCGGGCTAAATGCCAATACCCGTTTCTGTTTTAGTTACCGGGTTAATGGCATAACCTATTGGGACAACAATTTTGGATATGATTATCAAATAGATGTAAATAATTATAATAAATAGAAAAATGAAAAAAAGAATATTAGCGTTTACAATACTTGCAATGCTGTTTGCAGGTTTTGCGCAGGCTCAAGAATTATGGGCATGGGGAGATAATTCTTATGGCCAATTAGGGAACGGCACCACTACAAATTCAACTACTCCAAT
>CAZJCR010000225.1:0-6169 GCA_964544385.1 uncultured Bacteroidales bacterium | reverse complement strand
CTCAATCGATTTAGATTTTGTAAGTATTTCACTACACTTGGTTAGTGAAATACAACAAACTCTACATCGTGATTATACCTAAGTAAAGCTCTTGTTCACTTTGTTCGAACCGCTCAATTTAGGAATAAGTTATTTAAGCCCCCTCTTAAAATTAAAAAGGCTTGTTTTAAACAACAGTTTTTCCGATTGTGCGAACGCTTTAAAAATATCTGTAAGCTTTTGCCTGTCAACATTCTCGAAACTTAAATCGATAACAAATAAATTAAAGCCTTTATTTGCAAGCTTTTGTTTGTATTGGGTAATTGATACCGGGTTTTGGGGTAAAATTATTGTTATACCGTTTATTATATGCTTAACAAAAATATTGTTAGTATCGTCGCTAAAAGTTTTATTAATTGAATTAACAGGCTGCCTTGAGTAAAAAAGCCGTGGATAGTAATAAACCGGAATAATTACATTACGGTTAGCCCCCGACAATAAATTGTCGTAATCGTTTTCGAACGGGCTAATTGACCAGCTTGCACCTTGGTTGGCAAAGTAATTAGCGGCGGCATCGTTAAAACAATAAACATTCTCGTTTGTACCAAAACGGGCGTTGGGCGGTATTATATCTTTTTGCGACAAATGGCTAAGCGAAAACCCTGCAATACCAATGTTTAAAAGGCGTTTACATTCGTTTTTATAAAAAGCAATATCTTTTTCGGGAATAAAATATGGGAGTTCAACCCATACTTTGTTTATAATTTTTACAAGTTTATTGTTTTGTTTCGATAATTTATGCCAATTGGTTTTATTTAGGTTAATTATTAAGTAGTTATAGTTAATAATGTCGGTATTATTGAGCCAATCAATATTGTTAACGCGTAAAAACAGTATTTGCCGTGGAGCGTTTACAAAATTACGGATATCGCGTAAAGCTTTGGTTTTAATTTTTTCGGGCAAAATATAACTATTGTTATTTACCTGGTTTTTTAGTTTATCGATAAATTTTATATCGTTAGTATCGGCCAAATATATTTCGTCGCCGGGTTTTAGTGTTTCAAAATTTGCAAAAACCTTAACTAAATTTTGCTCAATGTTTTCAATGCCTTCAATTTTAAAAGTGTTTTGCGGGTTATCGTAATGTGTAAGTACCCGTAGTTTATAGTTTATTTTTAGTTCGGTGCATGGCTTAATTGTAAAACAGTTATTGTCAATGTTTATAACTTTACCAATAAAAAGCCCGGTAATTGGTTTTTGTGCTATTGCGTTATTTACCTGTTTACCATAAAACCAGTTTGTTTTTTCGCGGGTTAAATCGAGCGACAGTTGTTTAACAGCAGTATTAATATCAATTTTATTATCGATAATACTTTTATAAGCGGTAGCAACTTTGTAAACATATCGGGGGCTTTTTAAACGGCCTTCAACTTTTAACGATGTTACCCCTAACTTAGTAAATTTGCTTATTAAATTAACCTGTTGGTTATCTTTTAAGCTAAATGCTGTTGTTAAATTATTGCCAGCGTTGTATAACCTGCGGCAAGGTTGGGTACAAAGCCCCCTGTTTGCGCCTGCCCCCCCCATAAAGCTGCTAAACTGGCACATGCCCGAAAACGAGTAGCATAAAGCACCATGAATAAACACCTCGGTTTGGGTGTTTTTGATTTTTTGTATTTGCAAAAGCTCGTTAAAAGTTAGTTCGCGTGCCAAAATTACACGTTCAAAACCTGCCTTTTTTGCAAATTGTACACCGGTTGAATTATGCGTGCCCAATTGTGTGCTGGCATGTACTACAATATTATTAAAAAGTGTTTTTATTAAATAAAATGTACCCCAGTCTTGTATTATTACAGCCGACACACCACTTTTCGACAAAAATGCCAAAACATCGATAAGTGCCCCCAACTCGTTATTTTTAATAACAGTATTTAGTGTTACATAAACTTTAATGTTACGTTTTTTTGCCTCGTCAATAATTTGTAAAAGCTGGTAATTGGTAAAATTAGCAGCGCGGCCCCTGGCATTAAATAATTTAAGTCCAAGGTAAACTGCGTCGGCACCCCCTTGTACAGCAGCATAAAACGATTCAACATTACCAACCGGCAATAATAGTTCGGGTTTGTGCATAATTTTACATCATAAAAAATAAAAGCACAAAGGTAACAACTTACCCAAAATAAGTAAGCTGTTAATTAATCATAACAATATAAAAACACAAAGGGCTTTATAGTTGTATTATTTGAGGTAAATAATTCAAACTAAAATTATAAATTTATAGTTTGGCATAAAAACAATCAATAATGCAATATTTAAGTATAAAAAGTTTCGCGTCGCCCAACATATTAACGGGTATTGATGCACGTTTAGCGGCCGGTGGTTTATTTGTTGGTTTGGCAGTGTCGAATATATTAGTTGTAACTGACAAAAATATAATAAAACAACCATGGTTTACCGACGTGCTCGAGAGCTTAAAATATCATAAAATTGAGTATTTTTTGTATGATAGTATTACCCTTAATTCGCCACATAACGAGGTTATGCTGGG
Source organism: uncultured Bacteroidales bacterium (assembly GCA_964544385.1). Classification (GTDB taxonomy): domain Bacteria; phylum Bacteroidota; class Bacteroidia; order Bacteroidales; family SZUA-534; genus CAZJCR01. The sequence continues at coordinate 3,642 of CAZJCR010000225.1, read as the reverse complement.
TGTTGATATTTATCGCGATAATTTATGTGCCGGTATACTTGCTGTTGGTGGGGGCAGCGTTATTGATGTTGCCAAAGGCATTGGTATTGTAGTAGCAAATAATAAACATATATTAACATACGAGGGTGTCGAAAAAGTTAAACTACCAGTACCACCATTAATATGCATACCTTCAACGTCGGGCACAGCCAGCGAAGTATCGCAATTTGCTATAATACGCGATATGGATCGCCTTTTAAAAATTGCTATAATTAGTAAAACTATTGTACCCGATTATGCACTTTTAGACCCCGAGATTACCCTTACAATGGACAAACAAGTTACAGTTTGTACCGGCTTAGATGCACTTACACATGCTGTTGAGGCATTAGTATCGGTAAATGGCTCAATAATTACAGGTTACCAGGCGTTAAATGCTGTCGATATTATTGTAAAAAATTTTACCGAAGTATTAAATAACCCTAATAATATTACCGCCCGAAACAATATGTTAACCGGTAGTTTAATTGCCGGGTTGGCTTTTTCGAACGCCGGACTTGGAGCAGTACATGCAATGGCACATAGCCTTGGCGGTTTGTACAATGCACCACATGGCGAGTGCAACGCGCTTTTATTGCCTTTTATTGTCGATTTTAATTACAACAATGCCCCCGAAAGTTACGACCGTTTGGTCGATTATTTAGGGCTAAATATTAAAGGCTTATCGCAAAACCAGCGTAAAAAAATAATTGTCGATAAAATTTTTGAAATAAAAAACAGCTCGGGTATAAATTATTCGTTAACAAAAATTGGAATGAAACCCGACGATATACATTTATTGGCCAAAAATGCATTTAACGATGCATGCCTTGCTACAAATCCGCGCAAAGCAAATATCGACGATTTAAAAACCATATTTAGCGAAGCATTATGATTGAAAACGATTCGATACAAACCCGGATTGAAAAGCTTGGTAACTACTCGTTTAAAAAGAGCTATTTACCCGAACTCCAAACAAAAAGCCTTGAACTAAATTTGTTTAAAACAATATTTGAACAAATAGCTGATTTTGTTATAGTGGCAAAAGTTGATAATGGTTATGTTGAGTTTATTAACAATTCGGCAAAACAGTTTTTTAATTGTAACAATAAAAAATATGCTGCTTACATTAGCGATATTATTAGTCCAAAATACTGGCGCATTATTAAAAACTGGTTAAACAATAACACTGAACCAGCAAAAAGCCTGAATTTTAAATACCAGGTAAATATTAACGACAAAAACTATTATACCGAAAACTCGGTAAGCATTGTTAACTACTTAAACAAAAATTATGTAGTATCAATTATTCGCGATATTACCGACAGTTTAACAGCCGAGATGCGTTTGGTTGAAGCAAAAGAAAAAGCAGAGTTACTTGTTCGTAAAAATATGGCATTGTTTGATGCATTGCCCGATACAATAATAATATTTAACCCTAAAGGTATTATTAAAGAAATTTATTACGATTCTGGATCGGAACAAATATTGTTTTTTGAAAACGCTGTTGGAAAGCATATTAGTGATTTTTTTAACGAAGATGTTGTTAACGACATGTCTGATAAAATACATAAAGTGTATTTAACAAAAGAAATACAACATTTTAATTTTGATGTAAATTTTAATAGTAACGCAAAATACTTTGACGGGCGTATTGTGTTTGTCGACGATTATTCGGTATTAGCGGTACTGCGCGATATTACCGAAAAAACCATAATGATAAACGAGCTAAAAAAAGCAAAACAACAAGCCGAGGAGAGCGACAGGTTAAAATCGGCCTTTTTGGCAAATATGAGCCACGAAGTGCGTACACCCCTTAACGGTATAGTTGGATTTGTTGGCCTGCTTGCCGAACGCGAGTTAGACCCCGTTTACCAAAATTTTATGAACATAATTCAGTCGAGCAGCGACGATTTACTACGTATTATCGACGATATACTCGATATTTCGAAACTCGAAGCGGGACATATTAAACTAATTAACAAAGTGTTCAATTTTAATAATATGCTCGACGATTTAAACGATATTTATAAACAAAAAATTGAAAAACTTGATAAAAACATACAAATAACATGTTTTAAAAACTTACCCGACGAACAAGCAGTTTTATTTTCGGACGAACTTAGGTTTAAACAAATAATAATTAACCTGCTCGACAATGCCTGCAAATTTACTAAACATGGCATTGTTGAATTTGGATATAACCTTGTAAATAATTTTGTTGAATTTTATGTTAAGGATACAGGAATAGGAATACGTGCCGACCATTTAACTTTTATTTTTGACCGTTTTAGGCAAAGCGACGAAAATATAGGCCGTAATTTTGGAGGTACAGGTTTGGGGCTTAGTATAAGTAAAGGTTTGGTAACATTGCTTGGTGGTAACATTTGGGTTGAGAGTGAAATTGGCTCGGGTAGTACTTTTTATTTTACAGTACCTTACAATAAATTAAAATAAAAGCTGCCATTTTTTTTGACAGCTTTTATTGGTATAAATCTAAATCGGGGTTATAGCTAAGTAAAGCGTTTGTTCGCATAGCTCCAACCGCACAATTTAGCTATTATAAAGTTCTTTTCGTTTGTCGGCAATTGCTTTGTCGGTTAAATAATCTTCAAAAACCATAATTTTATCAATTTGCCCTTTAGGTCCAATTTCAATTACACGGTTTGTAACAGTGTTTATAAATTCATGGTCGTGCGACGACATTAATATTTGCCCCTGATAAACTTTTAAGTTGTTGTTAAAAGCTTGTATCGACTCCATGTCTAAATGGTTAGTAGGGTGGTCGAGTATTAATGTGTTGGCTTTTTCCATCATCATTTTTGCAATCATGCAACGTACTTTTTCGCCCCCCGATAAAACATTCACCTTTTTGTAAACCTCGTCGCCTGAGAAAAGCATTTTTCCTAAATGCCCGCGTAATGTTGCTTCAAGGGTATCTTCGCTCCATTGGGCAACCCAGTCCATTAACGTGAAAGTGTTGTCAAAAAACTGGCTATTGTCAAATGGTAAGTAAGCAAAAGTAATAGTTTGTCCCCATTTAAACGTGCCTTTTTGTTGGGCAAGTTTTCCGTTAATAATTTCGAACAATGCGGTAATAGCTCGGTTGTCTTTCGAGTGAAAAATAATTTTATCGTTTTTTTCGACATTAAATGTAAGGTTGTTAAATAAAACCTCGCCATCGGCAGTAGTGTACGACAGGTTTTCAACCTCTAATACTACGTTGCCGGCAGGTCGCTCTTGCTGAAAAATAATACCGGGATACCGCCTTGTCGATGGTTGAATGTCTTCGATATTAAGTTTCTCGAGCATTTTTTTACGGCTTGTGGTTTGTTTTGCTTTAGCCACGTTGGCACTAAAACGCTGAATAAATTCCTGGAGTTCTTTTTTCTTTTCTTCGGCTTTTTTGTTTTGTTGTGCAATTTGTCGTGCAGCTAACTGGCTCGATTCGTACCAAAACGAATAGTTACCTGCATAAATACTTATTTTACCATGGTCAATATCTAAAACATCGGTACAAACATTGTCTAAAAAGTGCCTGTCGTGCGATACTACAATAACAGTGTTTTCGCAGTTCGATAAATAGTTTTCGAGCCACAAAACAGTTTCAAGGTCAAGGTCGTT
>CAZJCR010000224.1:0-6195 GCA_964544385.1 uncultured Bacteroidales bacterium | reverse complement strand
TGCCGAATCGGCTACTTTTACAAATTGTTATACTACAGCGTTAATTGAAGCATCGGGCGACATGGGCGGTTTTGTTGGCGCAAACTCAAACAGTACGGAAACAAATTGTTATTATGACACCGATGCATGTGGTATTATCACATCGCCATTAGCTCTTGGCCGCACAACTGCACAAATGGTTTATCCCTACGAGTCGTCGGGTATTACTTATATTGATTGGGATTTTACCGACACATGGGTGCATGATGAGTCGCTGGCCGAAAACAATGGTTACCCGGTTTTAAAATTTATTGTACCAACATTACCGCAATTGTTAATTGAGGGGGCATGTAATTATACAAACACATCGGTAACAGTAAAAGGTAAAGTAATAAGTAATGGAGGTTTGTTATTTACATCGTCAGGCTTTGTTTGGGCAACATATCCATCACCAACGCTTGAAAGTTGCGAAGGGGCTTCAACAAACCCTCTTACAAACATATCGTTGCCTTATACTATAAACAACCTGCCAAATAATACCCAGTATTATTTGCGTGCTTACGCTACTAATAATGTTGGTACAGGTTATAGCGATGAGCTTGTTTTTACTACCGTCGACGATTCGGTTTTATTTTACGATGATTTTAACATACTGACAGTTGACCAACCTGCTATTATACCCTCATGGGGCAATATCGACGTACTTGGCAGCGGCGTTTGGGTTGGCAAATTTTTCGAAAACAACAAGTATGCTCAGGTATCGTCGTATGGGCTTAGTGATAGCGGCGATAATAGTATTTGGTTAATTACCCCGCAAATTAACCTCGATGTTACCGAAAACGAAGTGTTTAGTTTTGATGTTAATGTGGGTTATTTTACCCATAATGGCTTATCTGTTTTAATATCGTTCGATTATATTGGCGATGTTAACACTGCATCATGGGTTGATGTAACATCTGATTTTACTATACCGATGGAGCCAACATCGGGCTATAGCGGTTTTGTGCCGGCAGGTACTCTTAGTTTGAATGAACATGCAGGCAATATTACAATTGCTTTTAAATATAGCGGAAACAGTACTAACGGGCAAACAACAACTTATCAGGTTGACAATGTTTTAGTAAAAGTTGGTTTGGCCAGTACTGTGCCTACAGTGCGTTTGCCACGGGTTTATAATATTAAAAGTAATTCGGCCGGGTTAAAAAGCATTATAGCCTTTAATGGTGGTTCCGAAATAACCCAACAAGGTTTTGTTTATTCAACATTGGCAAACCCAACTATCGAAAACAACGAGGGGGCAACATCGGAGCTGGTATCTGTTGGCGAATTTAGTTCAACAATAACCGGGTTAGAGCCAAATACATTATACTACGTAAAAGCCTATGCTATAAATAGCATTGGCATTGCATACAGCGACGAAACAAGTTTTACAACTGTTGATAATACGGTATTGTTTTACGAAAATTTTGGGTTGATTAATCAAAACGAGATGATTAACCTCGAAAACTGGTTTAACATGGCTCAATCGGGTTCTGTTTATTGGAAAGGCGGTTTGATTGACAATAATTTTTATGCAAGAGCCCAGTCGTATGGTGCTCCCGACGAAACCGACAATATTATATGGCTTATTACCCCTGGGGTTTATCTTGATACTACTCAAAACGAAACATTATCGTTCGATGTTTTAACAGGTTATTATACACATTCGGGGTTACAGGTATTTATAACTAATAATTATACAGGCGATTATACAACTACAACCTGGGACGATATAACATCGAGTTTTGAAATTCCGGTTGAGCCTGTAAGTAGTTTTGGAACTTTTGTAAATGCGGGCACTGCAAATTTATCAGCATATAGCGGTTACGTTGTAGTTGCCTTTAAATATACAGGTAATGTTATAAATAATTACACAACTACTTATGGTGTCGATAATGTTATAATTAAATCGAACACAGTTATTACATTGCCCGAACTAACTATAAGCCAACCCGCCGATATTACTGAAGTTTCGGCTTCAATTACCGGACAAATTACAAATAACGGGGGTGCTGAAATTATAAATGCTGGTTTTGTTTATGCCACATTTTCAAACCCCACATTAGAAACAAACGAGGGGAGCATAACAGTTGAACCACAGGCTCAGGTATTATCGGCAACTATCAATAATTTATTGCCAAATACTACATATTACATAAATGCATATGCAACCAATACATTTGGTACAGCTTATTCAACCGGGGTTTCGTTTACAACATTAAATAATACAACGTATTCAATTACATCAGACGAAAATATTGCTGTTGATGCATTTGATAACAATATTTATGTGGCTTTAAATGCAACAGTTACAGCTAATACCTTGAATAGCGCAATGGTGCAAATAGTAAATTATGTGCCAAATTCGGCTACACTTGGAATAGATGGGGCGTTAAGCGGAGTGGCAGGCGATATTTCATATAACTTTAACAACGCAAATGGTATTCTTTACCTTACAGGTGATGCATCGGGCGAACAATATCAAAATATTATACGACAGTTAACATATAATTGTACAAGGTTAATACCTAATTATACTAATCAAACAATTGTAATTAGTCTTGGTAGTTTATTGTATAATTATCAAAATGGCCATTTTTACGAAAAGGTCGATGAGTATGTATCGACCTTACAGGCACTAACATTAGCTGCTGAGCGAAATTATTTAGGCTTAACCGGATATTTGGTAACAATAACATCAGCATACGAAAATAGCCTTGTTAACTCAATCATCGACCGTAATGCCCGTATAGCTGCCCAAGATATTTCATACCCTGAGGGTAATTGGTGTTGGATTGCCGGCCCCGAAAACGGGACACAATTTTTTCAGGGCTATTACAATACAGGTGTGCCGGTAAATAACAATTACTCGTTGTGGGCAGTTGGCGAACCAAGCGGGAACGGTGGGTACGTCAATATAAACGTTAATGGGCAATGGGACGATAATGATAATGCCGAAGAAAACTTTGTTGTAGAATATGGCGGAATGGCTTCGGACCCCGCATATGCATTAGCAGCTAATATAAATCTTAATATTAATGTACCACTTACAAATACTTTTACAGTTTATTACAATAACCCCGATAACTGGGAAAATGTTTACATATGGCTTTGGGACGACATTGGCTCTTTTATGCCAAACTGGCCTGGTGCAGCTTTAACCCCTCCGCCGGCTGGCTCAATATGGTGGAGTTTCGAAGTACCTAACAATTACTCGTGGTTTAATTTTAATAATGGTGGTACCGATGATTACCCCGCGCTTAACCGTAACACAACTGGGTGGTACGACGGTGAAAAATGGTACGACACCGAACCTGTTATTGAACCAGTTAAAGAAACCCCTGTGATATTTAAATTACCAACTGACTACACAATAGGCCAGGGAAATATTGATTGGGATAAATTGCCGGCTAACTATATTGACAGGGGCGAAGGAACTATAAACCCCGAAACATCGACATGGAAAATGGCCTGGACCGAAAATAACTTATATATACAGGTAGTTGTTGACGACGACCATTACTGCAACCAGTGGTGTACCGGCCACGATAATGAAAGCTGGATGGGCGACAGGGTTGAGGTTTATTTTAATGTTAGTGGTGATTTAAACCCACCAAACTCGCATGGTGCTAATAATAGTGATACATCAAATTACCAGTTGGGATATTATCAAATTACATCGGTTTTCGAAAATGGCATATTACAAAACTCCGAAACAGCACTTAGTAATTGGACAATAGGCACAACTTTTTTCTCAGCTTATAATATTGTCGATAATAAAATTATTGTTGAATATAGAATACCTTACGATTGTATATTAGCTAACGGTAAAACTTATACCCCGGTTGCTGGCAATGAGTTCGGCTTTGACGTTACTTTTACCGACTGGGACCTGGCTCAAAGTAATGGTGTTGCAAAATGGTGGAACAGTAATACCGATGGCTGGATTAGAATTAATAATATAGGTAAAGTAGTATTTAGCCCGCAAGTTATAACCCAAATTGAATTACCTACTGTCGAAACCGGACTGGTTAGCAATTTAACTCAAACATCAGCCTCAATTGCGGGAAATGTTATTAACGACGGCGGGGCACCAGTATCGGCTAAAGGAATTGTTTATGGTTTACAAACTAACCCAACTATCGATAATAATATAGGCGTTACTAACAATGGCGATGGAATAGGTAGTTTTATAGCCGATATTATTAACCTTACACCTAATACTAAATATTTTGCACGGGCTTATGCTAAAAACCAGTTAGGGACAGCATACGGTCAAGAAATTGAGTTAATAACTAAACCTGAATATTATACAGTAAATTTTAATGTCGATTTAAATTACGAGGTTAATAATAATATTTTCACAAAAGAGTCTGACACTCTTTTTGTTACCGGTTCGTTTGCTAAACAAATTAACCCATTGCTTGGTTGGGACGAGCCCGGCAAAGGCAATTCATTGGTTTTAACCGATACCGATGGCGATAATATTTTTACAGGTAGAGCTCAGGTTGATGATTCAATATCGCGAATTGAATACAAGTATTTTATTAACTCGGGCTGGGCAGGCGTCGAGTGGGCAGGCGGCGATAACCGGGCTGTTGATTTGAACTCGACAATAGTTAATATAAACGATATTTTTGCAACAATTTATAGCAATGTTATTTTCGACCCCGCTAAGGTTGATGCCGAAACCTTGCCCGAAGGGCAGGAACTGGTTTCGATAGGTAATGAAATATACATTAAAGTAAAACTTAATGGCTGGCAAACTTTTGTTAATTTACCTGTCAATATTATTATCCCTACCGACAACTATTCGTTTAACGGAAAAATTATGTTCGATCCTGAAAATTCGGGGTACGAACCCTCGCAAATGCAAGCTTATATTGCACCAACAGGTATACCAAATACAGGACAAATATTTACTGCAACTTTATTACCGGCACCAACTGTAGTTACCGAGTTTTCGGCTGCAACAATTACTGGTTTCACAATTAGGCGTATCGAGGTTGCTGCGCAAAACTCGCTCGACCCACAATGGGCGGCCATAACCGGGGGCTCAATGTATATTGGAAAAATTGTGTCAAAAAAATATACATCGGTTAATTATGCTCCTCGTGTATCATACCTGGCAATGCAAACCAGTGCAATTTCGGTCGATGGCGAAAATACCGGTAACGAGTGGGCAATGGCCATCGATATTAATAATAAAATTAACCAACTGGCACAAACCGATGGTACCCACCCAACAGATGTTGATGATAACAGTGCCTCGTTTAAGGCAATGTGGGACAAAAACAACCTATACCTTTTTATCGATATAACCGATAATTTGCCAGTTTCGGCTTTAGGTTCAACCCAGTTTTGGTTAAACGACGGTATCGAGGTTTATATCGATATTAAAGACCGCAGGTACGATATTAACCGCATTGTTTTGCAACAACATTTAATTGGTTTAAACTACGGTGCCGACCAAATACGTGCCAGCGCTTTTGGCGATTATCAACCTACATGGGCTATCGCAAATACAAGTAAAGGCTACAGTATCGAGATAGGGTTGCCATGGCGAGGCATTGTTCAAGGCCATTACGACATATTAACCGACATCGAAAAATTCATTGCCGACTCAATTATAAATGCAAAAAAAATATCGTTCGAAATATCGCTTTTCGATGCCGATGTATACAACCAGCAACAATCAATACTTAACTGGAGCAACAATAGCGGCCGCGACGTTTCGAATTCAACTAGCCAGTATTACGGGCAAATAATACTTAACGACGGTTCGTCGTCGTTACCTGCAATTGATGCTGTTACACACACAAATATTACCATAAACTCGGCAACACTTAAAGCTAATGTTAATGCTAATAATTTAACTACTAATTTAGTATTTCAATATGGTACTACTCCCGATATGGATAAATCGATACTGCCTTCGCCATCACAAATCGATGGAGCTGCATATCAATCAGTATCGGGCAATTTAACCGGATTAACTGAAAATACTACCTATTATTATTGTTTAAAAGCCGAAAATAGTTTAGGTACAAATACTTCGTCAACATACTCGTTTACTACCAATGCCGACGGGTACTCGGTTAGTATTTCTGGCGATACCAATGTTTGTTTAGGGCAAAGGGGCGTTATTTATACTTTGGTTGGCGAATATAGTACCGT
>CAZJCR010000223.1:0-6221 GCA_964544385.1 uncultured Bacteroidales bacterium | reverse complement strand
ATATGGACTTTAAAGTTACAGGAACCGTTAACGGTATTACAGCAACACAAATGGACATTAAAGTTGACGGCCTGCCATACGAAGTACTTGCACAGGCTCTTAACCAAGCTAAAGAAGGCCGCATGCACATTTTAGGCAAAATTTTGGAAACAATTCCCGAACCTCGCGCCGAATTTAAAGAACATGCACCTCGCGTTGTTACAATTACAATTCCTAAAGATACCATTGGTGCACTTATTGGCCCTGGCGGTAAAATTATTCAGGAAATACAAGCATCAACAGGCTCAACAATTATTATCGAAGAGGTTGACAATGTTGGTAAAGTTGAAGTTGTTGCAAACAACAAAGAGAGTATCGAAGCTGCTTTACGCCGTATAAAAGGAATTGTAGCCGTACCCGAAGTTGGCGAAATTTACAAAGGTAAAGTAAAAGCTATTGTTGCTTTTGGTGCCTTTATCGAAATATTGCCAGGAAAAGAGGGCTTACTACACATTTCGGAAATTGAATGGCGACGCCTCGAAAAAGTTGACGAAGTACTTAAAGAAGGCGACGAAGTTGAAGTTAAGCTACTCGACGTCGACAAATCGGGTAAACTAAAACTATCGCGTAAAGTTTTATTACCACGACCACCAAAAAGTCAGGAATAGTTTTAATATATAAAAACCGGCCACAAGCCGGTTTTTTCTTTTGTACTTTACTGATATAAAAAAGGTTAAAAATATTTAACATTAAATTCAAGTAATAAAAAAAAGATACGTACTTTTGCAATAATTACTATTTACTACTTATAAGTGTTTGTTTACAAGCACATATTTTATTAATCTTATTTTTATAAACATGAAACAACAACGTGTTATAATTGCACTTTTTTTAATTAGTGTAATATCGGCATGTACGCCCAAAAGCCAATATGTAACCAAAACAGCCACCGACCCAAACGGCTACAAATACACTTACGTAACCAACGACCCATACAACCTGCGCATTTACACACTTAAAAACGGGCTTACAGCATACCTTAGCCTTAACACCGACGAACCACGCATACAAACATTTATACCTGTAAAAGCAGGCTCAAGCTACGACCCCGCCGACAACACCGGCCTTGCACATTATCTTGAACACATGATGTTTAAAGGCACATCAAAAATTGGCACAATTAACTGGGACGAAGAAAAAAAACTTATCGACCAAATAAGCAGCCTTTACGAACAACACAAAGCCGAAACCAATATACAAAACAAAAAATTAATTTATTCAAAAATTGATTCATTGTCGAACCTTGCTGCTCAATACGTAGCACCTAACGAGTACGAGAAACTTATAACATCAATTGGCGGCTCTGAACTCAATGCTTACACAACTAACGAACGCACAGTTTACATGTGCAACATTCCGTCGAACGAAGTTGAAAAATGGTTACAAATTGAATCAGAACGCTTTTTTAACCCGGTACTACGCATTTTCCATACCGAGCTCGAAACTGTTTACGAAGAATTTAACATGGGACAAGACAGCGACCGTAGCAAAACTTACGAAAAAATAATGTCGCTACTATTCCCTAACCACCCATACGGTCAACAAACAACAATAGGCAAAGCCGAACACCTTAAAAACCCGTCGATGGTTAATATTCTTAAATATCAACATAAGTATTACGTACCTAACAATATGGCAATTTGCCTTTCGGGCGATTTAGATTACGAAAAAACAATACAACTTATCGATAAATATTTTGGACAAAAACAGGCAAATAACATTGAACCTAAAAAAATGCCTGTCGAAAAACCTATCGACACAATTATAAGGGCAAACGTTTATGGCCCACAGTCGGAGTTTTTATACTTAGGATACCGTTTTAACGGCGTTAACAGTAACGACCAAAAAATGGTTACACTTATCGATTACATGCTTAACAACTCAAAAGCCGGCCTTTTTGACCTACACCTTAACCAACAACAAAAAGTACTACGTTCGGCAAGCTTTAACAACTTTTTAAAAGACTACGGCATGCATGTATTATACGGAATGCCACGCCAGGGACAAACTCTCGAAGATGTTGAAAACCTGCTTATTAGCGAATTAGATAATATTAAAAAAGGTAATTTTGACGACGACTTAATACTATCGTGTATCAACGATTTAAAACTCAACAACATTCGCGAACAAGAAAACAACGACAGAGCTCACACCTTTGCCATTTCGTTTGCAAATGGCTCTAATTGGCAAGACGAACTTAAATTTAACTCCGAACTCGAGAAAATTACAAAACAGCAAGTTATCGATTACGCCAATAAAAACTACAACAACAACTACATTGTAGTTTACAAACGCAACGGTGCCGATACTACCGTTGTAAAAGTTGACAAACCAAAAATTACCCCGGTTACACTTAACCGCGATAACGAATCGGATTTTTCGAAAAATCTTAAAGCTTCACAATCGGAAAGGTTAAAACCTGTTTTTCTCGATTTTGAAAAACAAATTGAAACACGCCAGCTTACGCAAGACATTAAATTTAGATATATTAAAAACCCATCGAACGACTTGTTTAAACTAACCTACATAGTTGATATGGGGAAAAACCATAACAAAAAACTATCGTTAGCAATTGATTACCTTCCGTATTTAGGCACAAATAAATACACAGCTGCCCAACTGCAAAAAGAATTTTTTAAATATGGGTTATCGTTCGGTGTAAGTACATCCGACAATCGGTCGTATGTTTATATCGAAGGGCTTGAACAAAACGCCGCAACAGCAATAAACCTGCTCGAACACATATTGGCAAACGCGAAAGCCGATACCTTAGCTTACAAAAAATTTATTGAAGGCATAACAAAAAAACGCGCAAACAATAAATTAGAGCCTAATTACATTTTACGCCGCGCTATGATGAACTATGCAATGTACGGACCATCATCGAGCTTTACCGACATATTACAGCAAAACGAGATGGAACAGATTAACCCCGACGAACTTACAGGTTATATTAGCCAGTTAACATCGTACAAACACCAGGTATTTTACTACGGCAAAAAAAACATCGACGAGGCATTCGATTTAGTACAAAAAAACCATGTAATACCACAAAAAATTAACGAACTGCCTGTCGAAAAAACATATCAACAACTCGACATAAAAAAACCAATAGTATACTTTACTAACTACGACATGGTACAAGCCTATGTTTTAAGGCTTACAAAAGGCACTTTATTACAAAACCAGCTTGCCCCTCAAATTTTATTATTCAACGATTACTATGGTTCGGGGCTCTCGTCGATAGTTTTTCAGGAAATACGCGAATCGCGTGGTGGTGTTTACTCAGCCTACTCGGCATTTACAACCCCCGACAAACCCGACAAAGCACATTACAACTACTCGTTTATTGCCACACAACCCGACAAAATTGACGAACTGCTAACTCATTTTAACAGCATATTAAACAATATGCCCGAGGCAAAAACACAGTTCGACAACACTAAAGAGTCGTTAATGAAACAAATTGAAACAAGCCGTATTATTAAAGACAATATTTTTTGGACATACATTGATGCAACCGAAAAAGGTATTGATTACGACGAACGCGAATTTGTTTACAATTACCTTAAAGATGCCGATATACAAAAATTCAAAGAATTTTTTAATCAACATGTAAGCAACAAAAATGCAGTATATTTAGTATTAGGGAATAAAAAAGCAGTGAATTTCAATACTTTAAAAAAGTTTGGCGATGTAAAAGAACTATCGCTCGACGAAATTTTTAATTATTGATGATTGGTTAGTTTTGGGTCCCCGGTCAATTAATTTTGTCCGGGGATTTTTTTTAATTTTACCTAAGTTAAGCGGTTAAAGCTTAGTAAATAAACGATTTACTTAGGTTAACCCCGATGTAGAGTTTGTTGTGTTTCACTAACGAAGTGTAGTGAAATACTTACAAAATCTAAATCGATTGAGCGATTAGCTCAATTTGGGTTTTATACAGTAAAACAAAATAATGGATAAAATTTCGGTACAAATAATAATAAAAGGCCGCGTACAAAATGTTGGGTTCCGATACCATACAAGGCAAAAAGCCCTTGAACTTGGCATTTTTGGGTTTGTAAAAAACATGCCCAATGGTACTGTATATTGCGAGGCCGAGGGCAAACAGTTATTAGTATCCGATTTTATTGAATGGTGTAAAAAAGGGCCGACGTGGGCTAAGGTTACGTCAATAAACACTCAATTACAGCCACTATGCAATTATTCGGTTTTCGATATTATGTAGTTACTTTGGTAAACTCTATTTCTTTAAAGTAAAAACCCATTTTTTGGCCTTGCGCGGTTTTTAATGTAAGCAAACCGTCAATATCAACATTAACTATTTTTGCATGTACTAAACCATTATTGGGCAATGTAAAATCGTAATAACTATCGGTGCGGTACAAATTTGCAAAATACATCTCGTTAATTTTATCGTAAAAACCATCGTCGAGCAGTTCGTACCATATACTTATTTGTTCAACAATTTTTTCGGTACATGCTTCAACATCAAACTCGCGGTTAAAAATTGTTGCCATCGAAATTGGGTTAGGCAAAGTACTGTTAAATTTAACCTGATTAATGTTTAAGCCAATACCCACTACCGAGTATTGAATTTTATCGCCCAAAATCTGATTTTCGATTAGTATACCTGCTATTTTTTTATCGTTATAATAAATATCGTTAGGCCACTTAATTTTAAAATTATGGTTATCGATGCTATTTAAATAATCGACCATGGCAAGCGAAACGGCTTTCGAGATTAAAAACAAATGGTCGGCAGGTAGAAATGCAGGTTTTAACAAAATGCTTAAAGTTAAATTTTTGCCAGGCTCGCTTAACCATTCATTACCAGTTTGGCCCTTGCCCTCGGTTTGATTTTTAGCTGCCACAACAAATCCATCAGGCAGTATTTTATCATTAATTAAATTTTTGAGGTATTTGTTTGTCGAGCCAGTTTCGTCTAAAACAACTATATTTTTTAACTTCATTAAACAAATATTAAAATTTGTGCGCAATTATACCAATTATTCTTAACACTAAATATCTATTAGCTTATTTTTAATTGCATACATAATTAAGTTCGCGGTGTTTTTCGAGTTTGTTTTACTAAGCAGGTTTGCCCGGTGTTTATCAACAGTGCGTTTGCTAATAAAAAGGCTGTCGGCAATTTCCTGGTTCGATAATCCTTTGCAAATTTCGACAAGCACCTGCATTTCGCGTTTCGATAAAACTGCAGCCTCTTCTTCAATATCTTTATGTGGTTTAAAATTTTTTATAACATTATAAAGTAACTCCTGCGAAAAAAAGTTATTGCCCGCATAAACCTGTTTAATAGCCTCGGTAACCTCGGCAATGTCGGAGTTTTTTAACAAAAAGCCTTTAGCTCCAACATTAATCATACGGTAATAGTAATCCTCTTCGCCAAACATCGACAATGCAATAATATTTAAACTATTGTTTTTTTTCATAGCTATCTCGGTGGCTTCAATGCCATCCATAACAGGCATACTAATATCCATTAAAATAACATCGGGTTTAATACTATCAAGCTGTTCAATAAACTGTTTGCCATTTGGAGCCTCGCCACAAACTGTCATATCAGTTTGCGAGTCGATAAGTAACTTTAACCCGTTACGGAACAACAGGTGGTCGTCGACTATAAATACTTTTATTTTCATCAGTTTATTTTTATTTTTTTATTATGGTCAAATTGCTTGCCCCGGTTTATCGGGGTTCGTGTGTTATAAATTTCCTTATCATGGGTTTCATTAACTTTATAGTTTAATTTTAATAAGTACGTTAACACCCTCGTTAACATTGCTGTTTATTATAAAAATACCATTAATGGTTTTTACACGCGATGCTATGTTCGACAATCCCATTCCACTTGTTTTGCCATTTAACAAATAATCAGTATCAAAACCCGCTCCATCGTCGTGATACTGCAAAGTTAAGGTTTTATGGTGTTTTAGCAGGTTTATGTTAACATTTTTTGCATTAGCATGTTTTATAGTGTTGTTAATAAGCTCGCATGTAGCCCGGTACAATATTATCTCGATATCAGGCTTTAACCTTTCGTCAATAATATTTGTAGTTAAGTTTATATTTATTTCGCGGGTTTGGTTTATTTTATTTATAAAGTTATTTAAAGCACTAACAAGCCCAAAATTTGTTAATGTATGCGGGCTAAGGTT
>CAZJCR010000222.1:5583-6253 GCA_964544385.1 uncultured Bacteroidales bacterium | reverse complement strand
CTTTTGATAAATGTCAAAAAAAAAATTATCGGGCTGCTTTTCGCATACGGCTTAATGTTTCCTGGGTAATACCCAAATATGATGCAATATATTGTAATGGTATTGTATTAACATATTGCGCGTTATTTTGCAATAAAGTTTTATAACGTATTTCGGCAGTTTGGTTTAACAGTAAAAAAAGATGTTTTTCGGAATTTATTGCAACCTGTTGGGCAATTAAACGGCCTAACCTTTCAAACTTTGGATAATTACTGTAAACAAGTTCAAGGTCGTTTTTATTTATTTCGATAGCCTCGGTATCGGTCATTGCCTGCACGTTAACTAACGATGGTGCAGCGGTAATAAAGCTTGTGTACGATGTAATAAAGGTTGGTGCAAAGTAAAAATCGCTGGTTATTTCGTTTCCTTTTGCATCGTAATGAAAAAACCTGAAATAGCCATTATTAATAAACAATATTTTTTGGCATACTTTACCGTTTTCGGCAATAAGTTCTTTTTTTGTTATTGCGCGGTATTTAATTATTTTATCGAAAACGCTAATATCGGTATCCGATAATTGAATAAAATTATTGATATAATTAAATAAGCTTTCTCTCATTATATTATTTAATTATAATCATAAATTCAAAATGAACCCAAATATAAATCAAAATGTACAAAAAAATTATTA
>CAZJCR010000222.1:0-5573 GCA_964544385.1 uncultured Bacteroidales bacterium | reverse complement strand
ATGGCCGTTTCAACATTATTAGTAATACAATTAACAACTATACACTGGTTAAAATAGCATAAAAAAACGTCGGTTCAAAAATTTTAAACCGACGTTTTTGTGTTAAAACCCAAATTTATAAATTATTTGTTCGTGATACTCATCGCCAACATTTAAAACACAACTCGGAAAATTTGGTTTGTTAGGCGCATCAGGAAAGTTTTGAGCCTCGAGCGCGATACCACAGTATTTTGAAAACGGTATTCCACCTTTACCTGTTTCGCTGCCATCAAAATGCATTGCTGTATATACCTGCAAACCTGGTTGGGTTGAGTAAACCTCGATGCTCCTACCCGACTCGGGTTCGGTAACTTTTGCCATGTATGCAAGCTCGCCAGGTTTTTTATTTATAACCCAGTTATGGTCGAGCCCGCCTAATGCATGTATTGGCGCATAATTACTACTTACAACATCGCCCACACGTTTGGCTGTATTAAAATCAAGGTCGGTGGCTTGTATATTGTCAATATTACCGGTTGGCACACCCATTGGGTTTAGCGGTGTATAACTATTGGCATTTATTTGCAGATTATGGTTAAAAACTTTACCGCCATTAATGCCATTTAGGTTAAAATACGGGTGGCTTGTAATATTTACAACGGTTGTTTGGTTAGTAACTGCTTTTATATCGATAATAAACTCGTTGTTGTTATTAAGGGCGTAAATAATATCAACTTTAAGCTCGCCCGGAAAATTTTCATCGCCGTCGGGGCTTACTAAGCTTAATTTATAGGCTTGGTGTCCCTGTTTATATTGGTATGATTCAACATTCCATACTTTGTTGTTAAAACCATCGGGGCCGCCATGTAGCGTGTTTGTACGGTCGTTTTGGTTTAATTTATATGTTTTGCCGTTAAGGGCAAATGTACCGTTGCCAATGCGGTTTGCAACACGCCCGCAAATAGCACCAATGTAAGCATCGCCATTGGCTGCCTCATGGGCAGTATCGTAACCAATTGTTATGTCAACAATACCATTTTTTGATGGTAATTTTACCGATTTTATTTTACCGCCTTTGGCAATAAATTCAATCACCACACCATTATTGTTTTTAAGCTCGAATAAACTATTTGCCTGAGTAGCCATATGTTTTATATTTTAATTGTTTAATATAACGTTTGGGTAAAAAAAAGTCCCCAAATAAAATTCGGGGACTAAAGATATTAATTATATGTTAAATTTTACCAGAAAACAACATATAAAACAACCAATAAAATTAGCATTATATAGGCACTAATATTAAAGTTGCGGCCTGTTTCAAAAGTTTCTTTTAACAAAGGCAATGCTTTAGGGTCGTCGTCGGTTTTACCAGTATTTAACGATACGCCTACAATTACAACAATAGTAATTAATAATGTGTAGAGCATTTGGTCTAAAAATGGCATATCAATTGGCAAAAATTTGAGTGCCAAAGCCACAGGTATCGATACCAAAACACCAGCAATTGCTCCTTTAACATTGGTTTTTTTCCAAAACAAACCCATTAAAAATACCGCCAAAATTCCCGGGCTTACTATTCCGGTGTACTCTTGTATATACTGGAACATTTGTGGTATCGAACCCATTGTGTTTGCCAACAATGCCGCAACTGCCAAAGCTACAAGTACAGTTATACGTCCGGTTTTTACCAACTGTTTGTCGGTAGCAGTTTTGTTAATATATGGCTTGTAAATATCCATTGTAAATATTGTCGACGTTGAGTTTAGCATTGATGCCAGCGACGATACTATTGCTGCCGACAATGCCGCTACTACTAAACCTTTAAGCCCAACAGGCACAAATTGCGATATAAGCCACGGGTAAGCATGGTCGTTGTTGGCTCCTATTGCATCTGAAAATACCGAACCGGCTCCTGCAATATTCTCTTTAAACATTACATATGCAATAATACCTGGAACAACAACTATAAGCGGCACAATAAGTTTTAAATATCCGGCAAAAGCCACACCGCGCTGAGCCTCTTTAAGCGATTTTGCCGCCAAAGCCCTTTGTATAATGTATTGGTTAAAACCCCAGTAATAAAGGTTTGCTATCCACAGCCCACCAATTAAAACGGCAATTCCCGGCAAGTTTTTAAACTCGGGGTGCCCACTTTTTAAAATCATGTGAAATTTGTCGCCGGCAACACTAAAAACATGTTGCAAACCGTCAATTGTGCCACCGCTCGGGGTTACATGGTTTAAGGCTATTATGGTTGTAATTAAACCACCTATAACAAGTAAAACAACTTGTATAACATCGGTCCAGGCTACTGCCGATAAACCGCCCCATACCGAGTATGCTGCAGCAAATAAAGCCAAACCTATCATAAATGGTATAATTGACGAACCATTGCCCGCGCCCATTATTGTATCGAGTGCTTTACCTCCTAAATACAAAACCGATGTCAGGTTTACAAACACAAATAATGCAAGCCAAAATACTGCTAATATGGTTTTTAACGATGTGTTAAAACGCTTTTCAACAAACTCGGGTATTGTATAAATTCCCTGTTTAATAAATATTGGCAAAAAATATTTTGCAACAATAATAAGTGTAAGTGCGGCCATCCACTCGTAACTGGCTATTGCCAAACCAACAACAAAACCCGAGCCCGACATGCCTATAAACTGCTCGGCCGATATGTTAGCTGCTATTAGCGATGCGCCTATGGCCCACCAGGGCAACGATTTTCCGGCAAGGAAATAATCCTCGGCTGTTTTTTCTTTTCCTTTTTTGTTACGCGATACAAAAAGGCCTACCGACAATATAACTATTGCATACACTGCAAATATCACATAATCGATAACACTAAAATTTCCGTTCATATAATTAATTTTGTGTTAATAAATATAAGTTATTACAATTCAACGTTTATTGCCCCATGTTTACGTATAAACAATTTGTAACATTTGCCCTGCCCGTAAACATGTTCTAAAGTTTGTACATATTTTTGAACCATGTTTTGGGGTACAAAAGCCTGTATTGTGCCAGCAAAACCACCACCATGCACGCGCCATGCCCCGCAACCATTAAGTACAAGTTCGCTAAGTGCCAATGCTACCGACAAACCTTGCTCGTGTGGGTTGTTTACCGGGTAAATATTTTGGTTGTACATGTACGAACTTTGGCCACTTTGGGTAACCATAGTTAAAAAGCTGTTAAAATCGCCAAGTTCTAAAGCCTCAACCTGTTGTTTAACTCTTTGGTTGTCGCCCTGAAAATGTATAGCTCGCAAAATTGCACGGTCGCCAACGGTTTGGCGCAAGGTTGGTATTTGGTCAATTATTTGGTCAAGGCTAACCTGGCGTAAAACATTTGCACCTAAATGCGAGGCAACTTTTTTCATCTCAACCGGTAACGACGCGTACTCGTCGTTTAAATCGGCGTGGTTGCCTCCGGTATCGGTTATTATAAGGTAATAACCGGTTTTTATAAAATCAAAATCAACCTCTTTAACAACTGGTTTTGCAGGGTTTTCAAAATCAATTGTAATTAAACCACCAACCGAGCATGCTGTTTGGTCCATTAATCCGCAAGGTTTTCCAAAATAATTATTCTCGGCCCATTGGCCAATAATAGCATTTTCAACGGCACCAAGCTTACCATTATTAAACAAATGACTAAAAATTGCACCAATAAGCACCTCGAACGATGCCGACGAGCTTAACCCCGAACCTTTTGGCACTCGCCCTTCAATACAAGCATCAAAACCACCTGTTGCATAACCAAGCTCTTTAAGCCTTGCTGCAATACCTTTTACTAATGCTGCCGATGTATAAAACTCATTACTGTTTATGCTTAAATCGTTTAAATTAACTGTAAACTCATTATAACCTGCACTTGTAATACGTATAGTTTGTGAATTGTTTGGTGCTGCAACGGCAATATTATCGAGGTTAACTGCCCCGGCTAACACCCGTCCATAGTTATGGTCGGTATGATTGCCACCAATTTCGGTACGCCCCGGCGAACTAAAAAGTTTAATATCAGCAGTATTATAAAGCCCGCAAAACTTATCAATTAAGCTATTGTACCTGTTTGCCTGCTCGGTTAATACATTCGAATCGGTTCCGTAAAGTTGCCTAAAAATGGCATTCTCGCCATTGTTTATTTTGTTTTTAAGTATGCTCGCGTTTGTCATTATTTTAATATTATTTATTTTACTGATGCCCTGTAATTTTGTTCCCATTTCCATGCCGACAGTGTCATTTCGTCGATAGTTTTTGTGGCGCTCCAGCCTAACTCGTTGTTAGCAATTGTGGTATCGGCCCAAATTTGCTCAATATCGCCAGCCCTGCGGCCAACAACTTTGTAATTAAGTTTTATGCCGGTAACTTTTTCGAACGATTTTATTAGCTCAAAAACCGAAAAACCATTTCCGGTTCCAATGTTAAACATCTCGTAACTGGCTTTGTTTTTATTGCCAATCATACGTTCAATAGCAACTATATGGGCTTTGGCAAGGTCAACAACATGAATATAATCGCGTATGCACGAACCGTCGGGTGTGTTATAATCGTTACCAAAAACGCTTAATTGCTCGCGTATACCATAAGCTGTTTGTGTAACAAATGGCATTAGGTTTGCCGGTACGCCTATGGGCAACTCGCCAATTAAACCCGAGTGGTGTGCTCCTATTGGGTTAAAATACCTTAATGCTATTCCTTTAATTTTTGCACCGCTTTTTATTGTATCATTTAAAATATTCTCGTTAACTTGTTTTGTATAGCCATAAGGCGATTCGGCAGGTTTAACCGGTGCATTCTCGGTAACAGGCAATTGGTCGGGTTGCCCATATACTGTACACGACGACGAAAAAACAAAGTTTTCAACACCATGTTTTTTCATAGCCTCTAAAAGGTTTATCATTGTTACTAAGTTATTGCGGTAATAATGCAATGGTATTTTAACACTCTCGCCAACGGCTTTGGCTGCTGCAAAATGTATAATACCATCAATACCCGGGTTTTCGGC
This sequence comes from uncultured Bacteroidales bacterium, assembly GCA_964544385.1. Lineage (GTDB taxonomy): Bacteria > Bacteroidota > Bacteroidia > Bacteroidales > SZUA-534 > CAZJCR01. The sequence continues at coordinate 578 of CAZJCR010000222.1, read as the reverse complement.
AAAAAAACTGTCAAGTTTAACCTCGTCGAGCAGGTCGAACTCATAAAATTTGGGGCGAACACCTGTAATTTGCTCAATTCGGCTAACTACTTCGCTATTCGAGTTCGAAAGGTTATCAATTATCAAAACTTGGTAACCCTGTTCAATTAGTTCAACTGTTGTGTGCGAACCTATATAACCAGTGCCTCCGGTAACTAATATTTTTTTTTTCATCTGTTTATTTTTATTTTATAAGTAATAAAAAGCTTGCCCCAATAGGTTTTACTCCAATATTATATTTAACAAAAGCACATGATCTTGTCATAGGGATTAAAGAATATACCGGGACAAGATACCGTGATGTATCAGCTAGCACTCTGTCTCAATATATAGATGAGATATATAGAAGTCTTGATCTTGATATACTAAAAAGGGTAAGAATAAAGAATTTTCCAGATAGATCCATAGAAAGATTGTTGTTCACAAAGGGCTTTGCTGAATTTTGTATACAGCGAAAGTTTTCTTCTAATTGGAGCAATCAAACTAGTCCAATAACTAGGTACAGGTATGCTCGTCAGGCAGAAGAGATGTTATATCTA
>CAZJCR010000221.1:0-6310 GCA_964544385.1 uncultured Bacteroidales bacterium | reverse complement strand
AAATACATTTTTACCGAAAGACTATCGATAAAGAAAATAAATTCGCCGGGTTCGGTAACCCGGTTATTTTGAGCATTAACATATTTTAAGTCGTCGATAGTAAGTTTGAACGTTACAGTTTGAGTTTGGCCCGGGTTAAGTGTAATTTTATTAAAAGCCCTTAACCGGTGTAATTGCGGCACAAGTTTGGCTTTTACGTCGCGTGAATAAAGCTGGACAACTTCCTTTCCACTAATTTTTCCAGTGTTACTAACATCGACACTTATTAAAATGGTATCGTTAAAATTAATTGTATCGTTATTAATGGTAAGGTTTGAGTAGCCGAATGAAGTATAGCTAAGCCCATAACCAAAGCGATATTGAGGTTGGTGACCATTGAACCCATAAGAGTGGTCGGGCAAATCGGTATCCTTATAATCGTAGTTTTGTAAATCGTTTGGATACTTTGGATATGTAACACAAAGTTTACCATTGGGGTTGTATTTACCGAAAATAACATCGGCGAAAGCATCGCCACCATTATTACCCGGGCAAAACGACAAAATGATGGCCTGCATTTTAGTTTCGAATTTACTAATAATACGAGGACGCCCTTGTGCCAGGACAAGAATAACAGGTTTGCCTGTAGCAGCTAATGTGTTAGCGAGTTCAGTTTGAGCGTCGGGCATGTACAAATCTTCGATAAAACCTGGGGTTTCGGCATATGGGGTTTCGCCAAGGCATAATAAAATATAATCGACCATTTTTGCTTTATTAACAGCATTGTCGATATTTGTAGTTTGATAAAAATCGGCTCCCTGGACATATGATACGTTATTTTTACCGGCAATTTGCTGAACTGCCTCGAGAATTGTGTTATGGTCAGATGCAAATAAATCGGCGGCATTACCTTGCCATGAGTAGGTCCAACCTCCATTTAAAGCTTGCATTGTATTAGCAGCCGGTCCGGTTACTAAAATTTTTGCGCCAGGCTTTAGTGGTAAAATGTTATTATTGTTTTTTAATAAAACAACTGATTCGAGTGCCGATTGCTTAGAAACCGTATTAAACTCGTTACTTGCAAACTTTGGGTACTCGTTTGGGTGCCTTATTGGGGTATCGAACATACCGAGCTGAAATTTTAGTTTAAGTATGCGCCTAACCGAAGCATTAATACGGTCGATAGTAATTTGCCCTTCGTTAACAAGTTCGATAAGCAAATCCATAAATTGGTTGTCGTAAGGGACCATGTTCATATCGATTCCGGCATCGATAGCCATTTTTACAGCCTCTTTATACGACTCAGCCACATGGTGTTGATAATAAAGTTTTTCGATATCGCGCCAGTCGGAAAGAATAACACCGTTAAACTTAAGCTGGTTCCGTAAAACGTCGGTAATCCAGTATTTACTTGCGTGAATTGGCTCGCCGTTAATTTCGGACGAGTTAAGTATTACAGTATGCGCACCTGCATTAAGAGCAGCCTGAAACGGTGGTAAAAAGAACTCGCGTACATAGTGTTCGGGTATCCATGCCTGCGTGCGGTCCTTACCGGTTACCGGAAAACTATATCCAACAAAGTGTTTAATGTTAGTTGTTATTTTTGTTTTGTCTGATATGTCGTTATTAATGCCTTCTTGTCCTTTAACCGAGTGATAGCCTAAAACCGATGCTAAAAAAACATCTTCGCCATAAGTTTCGGGAAGCCTTGACCAAAGCGGGTGTTTGCCAAGGTCGAGGTTTGGCCCAAAGTTAAGAAGTGCATTAACTGCGCGCATTTCGTAAGCTGTTATTTCGCCTTGTTGTTCAACTAAGTTTGGGTTCCAGGTACAAGCCATTGCAAGAGGTTGCGGGAACACGGTTGCCCCTACTGTTAACGAATTTCCTTTAATTGCATCTAAACCATACAAAACTGGTATACCAAGGCGGCTTTTATTTACTGCATAGTTTTGTATTTGTTGCATGTACCCGTACCATTGGTCGATAGTGTAGCCTTTGCCGCCAATATTAAACATTGAGCCAATTGCATAATCGACAATGTATTTTTGCAGGCTGTCGGTATCGAGGATATTAGGTTCGATTGCCGGCCCGTAAAAAGGGCCTTTGGGGTCGACACGTTTTGTAAATGTTGCAATATCGATTTGCGACATCTGCCCAACTTTTTCTTTAAGAGTCATAAGGTTTAAAATACTGTCGACCTTTTGGTCGATAGTATTTGTTTGGTTAACCCGGTTACAACTTATAAAAACTATGCTTGTAAAAAGCATAAATAAAATGACGAAAATTTTCATAGTAATTAATTTTATGGCCCTAAAATATAAAAAGAAATAATAGTACGAAATACTTTTTATTTTATATTATAATTATGGTGTAAAAAAAACGCGGGTAACATTTTGTTAACCCGCGTTTTAAAATTAATAAAACTTTGTTTTAGCAATTAGCTCAATTATTGGTCGAAGCCTGGTTTAACAACAATACTAGCTGTATTTACAGTATAAACCCTAAAAATACCAATAGCATTGTTATCGATATTACTAGTAGCATTAGACGGCAACCCTCCAAAAATTGGGTTATAGCCATTGCTAACATTCTTTGATGAGTTAATATAATCGAAATAATGTTTATCGATATTTTGGACAATAAGTGTAATAGTATCGCCGGGTTTTACAAAGTTACCATCTTCGCGGTCGAAAATATAGCCACAATCGATACCTGCGGTATATCGGCCGTTAAAAAGAGCGTCGTCAGATGCAAAAATTTCGTGTAGCGAATCGGTAAGTATTTGTGAGTTTAGCATTACTCCAAAACTGTAAAAGTTTGTTTCTACAGGGTCCCAGGCCCAACACTGTACCATTAAGGCCTTAAACAAACTGTTATATAAATATGTAACCGAATCGATTTGAGCGGCACGCCCCATTACCGATACAGCTGTATATTGTTGTACAGGGTTATTTTTATCGACAGTTACGCCGGTAATAGTTAATGTATATTTTGAGTTTGGTATGCCTGCAAATGGTTCCGATACGTAATATCCCGGCAAGGTATCAGACTCGGTAAAAATTATTACCGAATCGTTTTGCAAAACAGTAACAGTAGCCCCGGTAACACGGTTGTCGGCCATTGACGACAATTGCCTGGTTTTGCTAAGTTTAACATAATGAGGCTTATACTCGTTTGTAATTGTTGCATCAACAACCAAACGGGTTTCCATTGAACCATTTTCTTTTAGCTCAATTTGCTCAGTGCATGCAGTTGCAAAAAATATGGCTACAATAATTAGTATGTTGAATTTTAGTATTTTCATCTTTTTATTTTTGTTTTTTTAGTATGGTCAAGATTGCTTGCCCCGGTTTGTCGGGGTTCGTGTGTAATAAATTTACTTATCATAAATGTTTCATCGTATTTATTGTTAACAATAATTTATTTGCCATTAATTGTTTAAAAAATGATTAAAACCTAAAGTTATATGTTAAAGATGGTATAATACCAAACAAATAAGTTTTAACAGCAACAGTTTCGCCTGTATTTTTATCTTTTTCGAAGTTAATTATCCAGGCATTGTGCCTTGAGTAAGCATTGTAAATCGACAGGTTAAGGTCGCTTTTAAAACGTTTATCGTTGTTATTATTAAAGAACCAGGTAAGGCCAAGGTCGAGCCGGTGATAATCGGGCATACGGTATGCATTGCGGTCGGTTTTGCCATAAAAAACAAGTTGTGCCCCGTCAATTTCGTATTTACCCGAAGGTACTGTCATTGGCGTTCCCGTAGAGTAAACCCAGTTAAGCGAAGCTTCGAGCTGTGGCAATATTTTATAGTTTAAAACTACGCTAATATTGTTAGGTCTGTCGAAAGGTGCACGATAAGGCTCACCACCGTTTACCAATGCAATGTCGCGCATAGTTTTTGATAAAGTATAGCTAACCCAACCGTTAACTTTTTCGGTATTAAATTTAACCTGGAACTCGGCTCCGTAAGAGTACGATGAGCCAAAACGCAGTTCACCGTCGAGGTGAGGGTTAAGTAATAAATTGGCGTGGTCTTTATAATCGATAGTGTTTTCCATTTTTTTGTAATATAGTTCGGCCGATGTTTCGATTTGGTTAAACCAAAAATTGCGGAAATAACCAACTGCAACCTGGTTAGCAATTTGCGGTTTTATGTTTGGGTTCGATGCTACCCAAAGGTCCATAGGGAAACCACCGGTTGAGTTTGATGCCAAATGCACGTACTGACATGTACGCGAGTAGCTTGCTTTTACCGACGATACATTGTTAAGTTTATACATTATGCCAGCACGTGGTTCGAGTCCCTGGTAAACATTGTAAACATCGCCACTGCGATAAATAGTGCTATCGATAACATTATAATTGTTGTCGTAATTAAATATTGTGCCGGGGCCAACGTTCTGGAAAATTGAAAACCTCAGTCCATATTTAAGTGTAATTCGTTCACCAATTTTTTGCGTATTAAGGCCGTAAAAACTCCACTCGAGAGCCGAGTTTTTGCTAAGTTCAAAACTTTCGTAGATAGCGTTTTCGCCAGCCTCGATAAAGCCGGGATAAAATTTGTGAAGTGTTGAAGTTGCTCCAAATTTAATAGTGTTATCGGGGTCGAGGTTTAAAGTATTGTCGTACCTGATGCCAAAATCGCGAATGTTCGAAGTCCATTTAAAAGTATTGGCCTCGGTAAGTTCGGCCGAGGTTTTATAACCATAATCGGACATAAAGAAAGTTATTTTAGAGCCCATATCCTCGTTATAAGTGTGCAACCACGAGGCACTGGCCACTTTATTACCAAAACCAAAGCTCATACTGCTTTGTCCAAACTCGTCGTTACCCATGTAACCATTAATTACAAGTGTATTGCGGTTATTAATCCGATGCCTGAGTTTTAAGTTAAGGTCGTAAAAATAAAGAGTAACATCGTGCAGAGCTTCGTCGGGGGCAAGCGGTAAAAAAATATCGGCGTACGACCGGCGGCCACCTAAAATAAAAGTAGTTTTGTCGTTAAACAATGGGCCGTCGATAGTAAGGCGGCTCGATATTGTGCCAATACCACCGCGTGCTTCAAATTGTTTATCGTTGCCCCCGGCAACATCAATTTTAAGCAACGACGATAACCTGCCACCGTATGCCGCGGGTATATCGCCCTTATAAAGTTCAATATTATCGACAATATCGTTGTTAAAAACCGAGAAAAAGCCCATCAAGTGCGATGCATTATAAACCGGGGCTTCGTCGATAAGGATTAGGTTTTGGTCGATGTTGCCACCACGGACGCTGAACCCTGAGCCTCCCTCGGAAACAGGCTGAACGCCGGGCAACATTTGGATAACTTTAATTATATCGACCTCGCCCATAAGTGCCGGAATGTTGCGTACTTCTTGTATTTTGAGTTTTTGCACACTCATTTCGGTACGTGTAATGTTATCGTCGTTACGTTTTGACGAAACAACTACATCGTCGAAAGTTTTACTGTCTTTTTCGAGTAGAATTGTAAGGAACAACTCGCCTTTAACCGATAATTTTTTCTCCTCGGTTTTATAACCTATATACGATATTGTAAGGTTGTAATTACCATTTGGGAGTTTAAGCGCGAACTTACCGTCGATATCGGTAGCTGTGCCAGTTTTAAGTTCGTTAACATAAACAGTAGCACCAACAAGAGGTTCGCTGGCACTTTTATCTTTAATAATTCCCGATACTTTTATTGTTGAATTAATTGGTAAAGCCTGAATTGTACCAACAAAAAACACAGCAATAATGAACATAATATTTGTTCGAAGTAATTTTAATTTCATGATATTTTTTAGGTTAGTAATAACAAGTTGAATGACGTTAAAAAACCAATTTAGTTGCTATGGATTGTTAATTTTTTATGCAAATAAGCGATGTTATTATGGTACAAATAAATATGATTCGACCAAACGGGTAAAAATATCGGTAAACAATGTTTTTTTTCCATTATTTATTTCGAATAAATTAAATTATTAGCTTTGGGAACCAAATTATTATCGACAAAAAATGCGTAGCATATTATTATTTATATTAACAATGTTATTGGTTACAATAACCGGTAAATCGCAGGTAAGGTTTACCGACAAGGTTTTTAGCAGTTTTGTTTATACACAAAACGATACAAATTATATTATTTTACACGAGTCGGTATATAAGCCCGAGAACGAGAGTTACGACCAGGGGCTTTTGTCGGGGAGCGGTTCGGGCGAGTCGAAAATATGTGTATATAACGGCCACACCGGTAAACTTGTAACAAGGCGTAACATGGGCAATAACGACTCGCTTGAAGTTTGCCATGTAATGGGCATAAGTA
>CAZJCR010000220.1:0-6312 GCA_964544385.1 uncultured Bacteroidales bacterium | reverse complement strand
TCTTAATATTGGTGCAGGCAGGGTTGTTTATCAGGATTTGGTACGTATTAATTTAGCTATACGCGATAAATCACTGGCAAAAAACAATGTAATTGTTGATGCTTTTACATATACAGCCTTATTATTTTGTTTTGCATATGTTAAAGCATAAACAATGTAATTGTTGATGCTTTTACATATGCAAAACAAAATAATAAGGCTGTTCACTTTATTGGTTTAATTGGCCCTGGCGGTGTACACTCAATGAGTTCGCACCTTTTAGCCCTTTGCGATATTACCGCGCAATATGGATTAGACAAAGTTTACATACACGCCTTAACCGATGGCCGCGATACCGACCCTAAAAGTGGTTTGGGTTTTATGACCGAGGTTGTTGACCATATTAAAGATTCGAATGTAAAAATTGCAAGCCTTATTGGCCGTTATTATTCGATGGACCGCGACAAACGCTGGGAACGCATAAAAGAAGGCTACGACCTTATGGTTAATGCAAAAGGTACTCCGTCGGTAAATGTGTTAAAAAGTATTGAAGAATCATATGCAGCCGGAGTAACCGACGAGTTTATAAAACCCATTGTAATGGTTGACCAAAACAACAACCCTGTTGCAACAATTAATAATGGCGATGTTGTTTTTTGTTTCAACTTTCGTACCGACCGCCTGCGACAAATTACAACTGTATTGTCGCAAAAAGACATGCCCGAGTTTGGTATGAAAACATTACCATTGTATTATGTTACAATGTGTACCTACGACGAAAACTTTAAAAACGTTAAAGTTGCTTTTACAAAAGATAATGTTCAAAATACTATTGGTCAAGTTGTATCTGATGCAGGACTTAAGCAAATAAGGATTGCCGAAACCGAAAAATATGCACACGTTACATTTTTTATGAACGGTGGGCGCGAAGATGAGTTTACCGGCGAGAAACGAATATTAGTGAACTCGCCTAAAGTTGCTACTTACGATTTACAACCCGAGATGAGCGCGTTTTTAGTTAAAGATGCAATTGTTGAAGAGCTAAAAAAAGGTGAAGTCGATTTTGTTGCACTTAATTTTGCTAATGGCGATATGGTTGGCTATCCAAAAGGCTATTATGGCGGTTGACAAGTGCGTTGGCGAAGTTGTTGAGGCTGCCGTTGCAAATAACTACAATGTAGTTATTATTGCCGACCACGGTAATGCCGATAATGCTGTTAACGAAGATGGCTCGCCAAATACAGCACACTCGTTAAACCCTGTGCCTATTATTGTTGTAAGCAACCAAATTACAAAAGTTGAAAATGGCATTTTAGCCGACGTGGCACCTACAATTTTATCGCTAATGGGGCTGAATATTCCAGCCGAAATGACCGGTAAAGTATTGGTAAAATAATTTTTGTTGTAAATATTTTATGCCCAACTGTTTAGCGGTTGGGCTTTTTTTTTAGCAATGCAATTGTTTTTATTTTAAAATATGGATACTAACCGCAAAATTGTAGTTACCGACGACGGTTCGCATACTTTTTATGTCCCTTCGCTTAACGAACACTATCACTCTCATTATGGGTCAATATGCGAATCGCAACACGTGTTTATCGATAATGGGTTGCACAATATTAATAACATAAAAACTGTTAATATTATCGAAATTGGTTTTGGCACCGGGTTAAATGCCCTGTTAACTTTAAACGAGTGTATAAAAAGTAATTTTGTTGTAAACTACTTTACTGTCGAAAAATACCCCTTAACTGTAAACGAATATATGGCAGTTAATTATTCCAAGTTTATTAATTTCGAAAATTCGCAACAGTATTTTGTTAATTTGCACGAGTGTAATTGGAACATACCTGTTAAAATTTGCGATAACTTTACAATAACTAAAGTTGATAGCGATTTTAATAACACCGCGTATCCCCCAAAAAGTAACCTAATATATTTTGATGCTTTTGGCCCCGACAAACAGCCCGATTTATGGAATATTTTGTTGTTTAAAAAACTTTTTAGCAGTTTAAGCTTAGGCGGAATTTTAGTAACCTATTCGGCTAAAGGGCAGGTAAAACGCGACATGCAGGCCGCAGGTTTTAGCGTAAAAAAACTCGATGGCCCCCCCGGTAAACGACATATGTTGTTTGCCCAAAAATTAGTGGTTTAAATGGCAACGACCCAAACATTCAACAATATGGGTAAAATTCTCGTCGCGTAAAAAATAAAAAGTGTTTTTGCCATCGCGCCGGCTTTGCAATACACCTTTATCTTTTAATATACTTAAATGGTGCGATGTGCTTGCCTGCTCTATGCCAAGGTTTTCCTGAATTTCTGATACTGTTAGGCGCTTGCCTTCGTCAAGCAAATTTATTATTGCTATTCGCATAGGGTGCGCAATTGCTTTTAACATATTTGCAGCATTTTCCATTTTCTCGATATCTGCATCGGTTAGTTTCATGTCTTTTATTTTGAACATTATTTTATTAATAATCAATACATATATAATAATTACAAATATATAAATAATTATATATGTTTTATAGATTGTAAAATTATTTCGATTTTAATGTTTTGGTTTAACCAATAAAATATGTTATTTGCCGCCCAATTTAATTTATTTTGTTTTTACTTTTATTTATAATTAAACATAATTATTTTATCGATTCGAATTATTTATATACCTAATAATTAACAACATGGACATTCGCAGATTAAAAAAAGCTTTTACCCGGTTAAAAAATTTGCCAACCGGAAAATACCTTTTTTTGTACTTTTTTAATAAAATAAGGCACTTGTATTATAAAATTACAAAATCGGTTAAGGTAGCCTACCCATCGACAATTATGATAGAGCTTACCAACCATTGTAATTTGGCCTGCACAACTTGTGCCCGCGAGTACGGCTATGGCAAACAAATGGATAAAGGCAACATAAATATTAATGATGCAAAAATTATTATCGATGAGGTTTGGCCATATTTAGATTCGATAGGGTTGACAGGAATGGGCGAGACCTTTTTGTATAGCCAAATTAAACAGGTTGTTGAGTACATTAAAAGTAAAAACAAGGGTATAATAATTTCAGTGTCGACAAATGCTGTTTTGCCAAATTTTATCGAAAAAGTTGAAAGTTTAATTGGCTATATCGATACAATTCAGGTTTCAATTGACGGCCTCGATGATGTTTATGAATTGATAAGGGTAAAATCGGATTTTGAATTATTAGATAAAAACCTTAGAACGTTGGTGCAATTGGCAAAAACATCGAAAACCGATATAATGTTAAACATGGTAGTTACAAAAGAGAACTACGGACACATGTCGGCTCTTGTTAGTTATGCTAAAAAATTAGGTATTAAATATGTAAATTTTTCGGTGTTTAATTTGGCAGCTGTAACCGATATTGAAAAAACATACTACAAGTTTTATAATACACCTGAATTTATTGAAGCAACAACTCTTTTAAATGCAACTATTAAAAACACACCCGAAGTTTTTGTAACTGGTAGCAATTTAAAACCCGACAATAGCTTTAAAAAATGCCCATTCATGTTTAGCCATTTTTACATTTGTTGGAATGGTTTTGTTGTGCCATGCTGCGCAAAACCTTTTCCAAAAATTTTAAATTTTGGAAATGTTTTCGAAAATAAAGTTATTGATGTGCTAAATTCAAACGAGTTTATAAAATTTAGAAAACTTTGGTATAAAAATCTCGCGCCCGGGTTTTGCGATAAATGTAATTTTATTGCCGGCGATTAATACCTAAGTTGAGCATTTTGAACGAAGTGAACAAGTGCTATACTTAGGTATAACCACATGAATAGTTTGTTGTGTTTAACAAAATGAGTTTAGTTAAATATTCAAAAAATCAAAATCGATTGAGCTAAATGTTATTTTTAAAAACCGGTTTGTTTTATATAATTATTTTTTTACTTTGGTGCTAAATTGTTAAACAGAAGCCAAAAGGCATGCCAACATGCTAACCCGTATTTAGTATCTACAGCCCTGTATTTATGATAATACATAAATTGAATAATAATTAAGTAAATTAGATATTTTTTAATCAATGCATACATATGAATCACACTTTTGTATAAATATATCATATTATTAAAAGTCAAATGATAAAACTGTTGAAATATTAGGATGTTACATGTATTAATGTTTGATGTATACAAATAACAAAGTTCTAACTACCACAATTCACTTAATATTGTGACATGGTTAGTTCTCAATGGGAAAATTATAAGTATTCATTAATTGTACTCTACCATTAGAGTTTATAAAAATTCCAAGGGTTAGTAATGATAGTGTAATTTATCTGTTAAAAAAATTTTTTATATAGTTATTCTTGTTAACCAGATTTTTTATGAGTATTAATTACCGTATATTATATGTAAGCATGATTTTTACGTTTTTATTTATTTCATGCAGTCAATATGCTGATAATGTAGACAAAACCTTAAAACTTGCAAAAGAGAATAAAAAAGAACTAGTGAAAGTTTTGCAACATTACAAAAAGACAAATGAAAAATTAAAATATGAAGCAGCTTGTTTTTTAATTGGAAATATGGAATTTAAGTATTCCTATGAACAAAACTTTATAAGTAATGATGATAAGTCAATTTACATAAATTATTCAAAATATCCAGATACACAATCTGCTAGAAAAGGAATTGACTCCATACGAATGTTGCCTAATTTCAAATTTGAAAAAACGACTGTTGATCCAGATTATAAAAAAATACAAGCAGACTATTTAATCGAGAATATCGACCAAGCATTTTATTTATGGAAGAATGTGGAATGGAGTAAACATTTATCTTTTAATCAGTTTTGCGAATCTGTTTTACCATATCGTGTACTAAACGAACCATTGAATAATTGGCGGGACAAACTTTATGATAAATATGGTTATCTAAACGATATTTTTAAAGATTCGACTGTGTCGGGTATATGCACTTATTTAAATGGTGGACTGAATGATTCAATTGTTTTTTGGCCAGCTTATAGTGTTTCAAATAATCAACAAATTGTTGATAGCATTTTTAATACAAAAAAAGGGAAATGTCCCGATTTAACAATCCTTTCAACATCTGCCTTAAGAGCAATTGGTATCCCGGTTCTAGTTGATATGTGTTTATACTGGGGAAATAGTGGTTTTGGCCATATATGGAATAGACTCATAGTTGAAGATGGTTCAACAATTAGATTTAATTCTATAGATAAAACAAAACCTCCTGGAAAATATCCGAATGATGCAAAAATGCCGAAAGTGTTTAGATTAACATATGAAACACAAGAAGATTGTTTATTTTACTTAATACAAAACAAAGAAGATATTCCTAAGGAATTTTTAAAAAATAACATAATTGATGTTACTCACGAATATACTAATACCGGAAATATAAAAATACACCTTGAAGTTCCTCCTTTACAAGAAGAAAAATATGCCTATTTATGTGTATTTAACTATGGTGAATGGAAACCAGTTTATTGGGGAAAAATAAATAAAGATTCTGTACAATTTACCAATATGGGTAAAAACATATTATACATGCCTATGTATTATCGAAATAAAACGTTCTTACCTGCTGGGAGCCCCTTTATATTCAACGACATTAAAAATTTGACATTTTTAAACCCTATTTACACTGATTCTATTATTGCTTTTAAAAATTATAGCACTAGGGTTGGTGATTCTAAAAAGTTTTTAAAATTCAATAGAGAAGAAAATTTAACAGTCAAATATTGGGATGGAAAGTGGAAAAAGCTGAACGGTTATGAGATAGTAGACAGTTTACTCCTTTCAAAAACCATTCCCAAAAATTGTTTATATATTATTGAGCCTGAAAATCCTGATTTTTATTTCATACGCCCTTTTATTATAAAAAACGGGCAACAAGTTTATTTTTAATATGACAAGTTTAAAAGACATATTAAAGAAGGTTGAGTCCTTCATTGATTTTATAAATTTTGTTTGTATTGTTTTGCTTATATCTTTTGTCTCATTCATTCAAAGGACAGATTTGATGCATGGTATTCAAACTGGGGAAAAATTTGCTTTTATATATTTTGTTGCTTGTATAATTCTTTTTCAATCTATTAAACTGATTATTGATTTTATTAATAGAAAAGAAACTACTACCAATTATTTTGACTTATTACTTTTTGGATACTTTATATTAATAGAATTAAATATTCTTGTTAAAGATTATAATTATTTTACAAGTCTTAATAATTATGAGTTTATCGGACTTTTATTTTTCTATATTGCTTTAAGAGGCCTTAAAACAAAACATTTTTTATTTCTAATTTACTTATTATTAGTAGTAGGTTGTTTACA
>CAZJCR010000219.1:4027-6314 GCA_964544385.1 uncultured Bacteroidales bacterium | reverse complement strand
AATGATAAACATAGTAAAAAAAGGAAAACTAATTTATTTTGCCATTTACTGCGCTTTAGTTGGTTCAATTGCAATTATTTTTAATTAATATGCTTTTTACATCGAACTGCCAAAACCCTGATTTTGCACAAGGCCAGGTTATTATTATTGATAAGCCTATTAATTGGACATCGTTTGATGTTGTTAATAAAATACGGTATTTAATACGGTTTAAATTCAAAATAAAAAAAATAAAAGTTGGGCACGCTGGCACACTCGACCCTTTAGCAACAGGCTTATTACTAATATGTACCGGCAAACAAACAAAACATATCGACACTTTACAGGCACAAGACAAAGAATATATAACAACCTTATTTTTAGGCGCAACAACACCATCGTTCGACCTTGAAACCCCTATTGACAATACATACCCAACAAACCATATTACATTACCGATGGTAGAAAACACGTTAAACAAATTTATTGGTCAACAACAACAAACAGCACCAATATACTCGGCCAAGCGTGTTGACGGGCAAAGGGCATACATAGCAGCACGACAAGGAAAAACCATTGACATTAAAGCTCATACAATTAATATAAATTATATTGAAATACTAGAATTTGAGATGCCATATCTAAAAGTAAAAATTGGCTGTAGCAAAGGAACTTACATAAGGTCGTTTGCACGCGACTTTGGCATTGCCCTAAACACCGGGGCATATTTACACCAATTACGACGCACAAAATCGGGAGGTTATAATGTAGAAGACGCCATTGAAATACCCGAATTCGAAAAAATTATTAATAATTTGCAACCAATTGCAGAATAGTACGTAAAAAAGACCTCGATAAAATAAACGACATGAAATTATCACAATTCAACTTTAAACTTCCCGATGAACTTATCGCACTTCATCCGTCACCAAACCGCGACGAATCGCGATTAATGGTAATTAACCGCGCAAATGGCACAATTGAAGATAAAGTTTTTAAAGACATTATTGATTATTTTGACGATCAAGATGTAATGATTTTTAATAACACAAAAGTGTTTCCCGCAAGGTTGTATGGCAACAAAGAAAAAACAGGTGCAAAAATTGAAGTTTTTTTACTTAGGGAACTTAGCCGTGAACAAAGGCTTTGGGACGTATTAGTTGACCCGGCGCGCAAAATACGTATTGGCAACAAACTATATTTTGGCGACGACGACTCGATGGTTGCCGAAGTTATTGACAACACCACCTCGCGTGGAAGAACATTGCGCTTTTTGTACGACGGACCTTACGACGAATTTAAAGACGCCCTTTATGCTTTAGGCGAAACCCCGCTGCCAAAATTTATTAAACGCGATGTTATTGCCGAAGACAAAGACCGTTACCAAACTATTTTTGCTAAACACGAAGGGGCAGTTGCAGCACCTACTGCCGGTTTACATTTTAGCCGCGAACTACTTAAACGTTTCGAAATTAAAGGCGTTAATTTTTCGGAAATTACTTTACACGTTGGTTTAGGCAACTTTAGGAGTGTTGACGTTGAAGATTTAACAAAACACAAAATGGATTCGGAACAAATAATTATTACCGAACAAGCTGCCGATATTGTTAACAAAGCTAAAGACGCTAAAAAACATATTTGTGCCGTTGGTACTACTGTAATGCGCACTCTCGAAAGCTCAGTGTCGACACACGGGCATTTAAAACCTTATGATGGTTGGACAAACAAATTTATTTTTCCGCCTTACGATTTTAGCGTTGCCGACCGCATGGTTTCAAACTTTCACCTGCCATTATCAACTCTTTTAATGATGGTTTCGGCATTTACCGGTTACGATTTATTAATTGAAGGTTATAAACAGGCTGTCGAAAAAAAATACCATTTTGGCACCTATGGCGACGCAATGTTAATATTATAACCAAAATTAAGTGAATCGCTCAATCGATTTATATTTTGTAATTAAAACAAAAAGCCTGCTTAAATAAACAGGCTTTTTGTTTTATATAAATTGCTATTTTATATTGTTTCGCGACGGAGCGGTTACGCGGGCGTATTTCATCCAACTTGTACGGTCCAGATTGTCGCATATTGTATTACTATATTGTAAGCCACATTTTTGCACAAAATATTTATGAAACACTGGCGATTGAGTAAGCTCAGGATGAAAAACAGTAGCTAAACACATTTTGCTTTCAGCAGCCGCAATATAATCGTCAATCTGTAAAAGCACATTAACATCATTACCGGCGTACTTAATTTTTGGAGCTCTTATAAATGTAAGGTCAACAGGCTGATTTGAAACCAAAGG
>CAZJCR010000219.1:0-4017 GCA_964544385.1 uncultured Bacteroidales bacterium | reverse complement strand
AATGAAAGTGAAATTAATGCTCTTTATTCTAATAAAACCGAAGTTTTAAAACTATCGACCTGAAAACCAAAAGCATTACGTGCAATTTTAATATCCATGAGCCCTAAGTGTGGTTTTTCGTTTTCAACCTCGGTTGACAATAAAATTGCACCAGCACACGTACCCCACACTTTCATTCCATCGTTAAAAGCACTTTTAAGTGGTTTAATAAGGTTAAAAATATTAAGTAAACGTGTTAAACAAGTACTTTCGCCACCAGGCAATATAAGGCCTGCCAGTGTTTCGAAATGTTCGGCTTTTTTAACCCTTACAGCATCAATGCCAATTGCCTGCAAATGATTAATATGTTCGAGCACCCCACCTTGTAAATCGAGCACCCCAATTTTATTGCGTAAAGCCATTTTTGAATAATTTAAAAAACCTGTCGTTTTAATAGCGACAGGTTTATAATTTGAATATAGTAAGTTATTACCAAATTGTGCGAAACGCTCAATTACCAACCACGTTGCGCAATTTTATCTTCAGGTTTCATTGTCGAAATTCCAATACCAACCATCGGTTCGCCAATTCCTTTCGAAGCCTCGAGAACAACAAGTGGGTCGTTGAAAAAAGCAGTTGCTTTAACAATAGCGCGAGCACGTTTAGCCGGGTCGCCACTTTTAAAAATACCTGAGCCAACAAACACACCGTCGCAACCAAGTTGCATCATAAGAGCTGCATCGGCAGGGGTAGCTATACCGCCTGCGGCAAAATTAACAACAGGCAATCGTCCTAATTTACGTACTTGTTGTGCAATGTGGTAAGGTATGCCGTTTTGTTTGCAAAAAGGCATAACTTCAGCTTCGTCGAGCGCGCAAAGTAACCTAATATCTTTAGTCATTTGCCTCATATGTTTAACAGCTTCGACAACATCGCCGGTACCGGCCTCACCTTTAGTACGTATCATAGCAGCACCTTCGGCAATACGCCTTGCGGCTTCGCCAAGGTTACGTGCGCCACAAACAAAAGGTACACTAAATTTCGATTTATCAATATGGTTTTCATCATCGGCAGGGGTAAGTACCTCGCTCTCGTCGATATAATCAATTTTAAGTGTTTCAAGAATTTGAGCCTCAACAAAATGGCCAATTCTGGCTTTTGCCATTACAGGTATCGAGACAGCCTTTTGTATTTCACTAATCATTTCAGGGTCCGACATTCGCGCCACACCACCGTTTGCACGGATATCGGCAGGAACCCTTTCGAGTGCCATTACAGCAACAGCACCGGCCTCTTCGGCAATTTTGGCCTGTTCGGCATTGGTTACATCCATAATAACCCCGCCTTTAAGCATTTGAGCTAATTGAGCATTCAACTCAAAACGATTATTTTCCATCTTAATTATTGATTTTAATATGGCAACAAAATTAATAAAAATCGTAACTAATAAATGTTTTTATATGTATGATTGAGTTTTTTATCAAAAATTAGGCAATTATACTTAATATTGTTAGTATAATATTTACACCTAAGTTGAGCGGTTGGAGCTATGCGAACAAACGCTTTACTTAGGTATAACCCCGATGTAGAGTTTGTTGTATTTCACCAACGAAGTGTAGTGAAATACTTACAAAATCTAAATCGATTGAGCGAATCGCTAAATTTGGGTAAAAATTATTTTGCGTAAAATGAACCACAAAAATTAAGGCCCAAAGTTTTGTATTAAAAAGAAATTATTACTTTTGGTACATGCACAAATTAATATTTATTGTTTCAGTATTTTTTATGCTTTTTAACGCAAGTGCTTTAAATGCGCAGTGCGATCAGGCATTTATTGACAATTGCGCCAGCATACCACAGGCAAAATATATTAAGCATTTCCGCATAAGGTTTACCGAGGCAAGTGGCGACAAAAAAAGCTCGCAAGGTTCATTTACCATGATGCTTAACAAAGGAAACCATTACAGGTTCTCGGTATGCAACGACCCATCGAAGCCGGGTTCGACAATAATTGAACTATCGAGCGATTTTGGCAGTTTTGGTGGCAACCACAATGCATCGAACAATACCGAGTATAAAGCATTCGATTTTTTATGCACCAAAACAGGCCCTTATTATTTAAAAATGTATTTTAAAGACGGTAAAGAGGGTTGTGGAGTATGCATAGTGTCGTTAATAATGGATTAAAAAATAACATTTTTACAAAATGGCTACCGAAAATTTACTTTTAGCATTCGGGCTAACAATATTTGCAGGTATGGCAACCGGTATTGGTAGTGTTTTGGCTTTTTTTACCAAACATACAAATACAAGATTTTTAACATTCTCGCTTGGTTTTTCGGCTGGTGTTATGATTTATGTGTCGTTAGTTGAGATACTACCCGAATCGTTTCATCAATTATCGATAGGTTTCTCTGAAAAATGGGGATCATGGCTATCGGTATTATCGTTTTTTGGCGGTATTGCTATAATAGCACTTATCGATAAGCTAATACCATCGTACGAGAACCCACACGAGATGCGGCCAATTGAAGCAATATCGCAAGCTACAAGCGAACTGGCCAAAGATAAATCGAAATTGCACCGTATGGGGATTTTATCGGCAGTAGCAATTACAATACATAATTTTCCCGAAGGCATTGCTACATTTGCAACCGGTTTATCGGAACCATCGATAGCTTTCCCGATAGCGATAGCAATTGCAATACACAATATACCCGAAGGAATAGCAGTGTCGGTGCCAATTTATTATGCAACAGGTAACAGGCGCAAAGCTTTCAGGTTGTCGTTTTTGTCGGGGCTTGCCGAACCTGCAGGTGCTCTTTTTGCGTTTATTTTGATTTATTTTTTTGCCGGCGGCATTAACCAAATGCTTTCGGGCGTTATGTTAGGAGCCGTTTCGGGAATCATGGTTTATATATCGCTCGACGAGCTTTTACCAACCGCCGAAAAATATGGCGAACACCACATATCGATATACGGAATAATATCGGGAATGGCAATTATGGCAGTAAGCCTGCTGCTTTTTTCGTAAGTAAACATACTATCGCGCATAGGCTATTAAACTACATATCAATAGATTAAAAAACTTTGTTACAAAACATACATAATTTATCCAAATTATGCTGCCATGCCAAACCAAGTTTACTAATTTTGGCCACAATATTTACATACAAAACTTGATAAATTGCAATTAATAAAAGCAGACAAAATCAAGCTTTTGGTAAGTATATAAACATTAAACTACATTAATAAGAATTTATGGAAACTGATAAATTTCTTGAACGTCATGTTGGCCCCCGCCATTCCGATGTTAACCAAATGCTTGAAAAAATGGGTGTTAAAACACTCGACGAGTTAATTGACCAAACTATACCGCCCGAAATACGGCTTACAAAACCGTTAAAACTTGGTTTGGCAATGAGCGAGTATGAATACTCGAAGTATATTAACAACATTGCATCGAAAAACAAAATATTTAAAACCTACATAGGTTTAGGGTATTACAACACTATTACCCCGGCAGTAATAATGCGGAATATATTCGAGAACCCAAGTTGGTATACATCGTACACACCCTACCAAGCCGAGATATCGCAAGGCAGGCTCGAGGCACTAATAAATTTCCAAACCATGATAACAAGCCTTACCGGTATGGAAATAGCAAACTGCTCACTGCTCGACGAAGGCACAGCCGCTGCCGAAGCCATGATAATGGCTTTTAGCCGGCGCGAAAAAAGCCAGGTACAAAAAGGGGCAACGCGTTTTTTTGTTGATGCCAAAACATTTGAACAAACAATTGATGTATTATTAACACGCGCCGAACCACTTGGTATCGAAATTATTATTGACAATTATAAAACATTCGAAATTGACGATACTTTTTTTGGGGTTTTGTTACAATACCCAAACAGTAATGGATCGATTGAAGATTATAAACTTTTTATTGAAAAAGCGCACCAAAAACAGGCAGTAGCCATTGCCGTTGCCGATATTATGGCACTTGCACTTTTAACACCACCTGCACAATGGGGAGCC
>CAZJCR010000218.1:3755-6396 GCA_964544385.1 uncultured Bacteroidales bacterium | reverse complement strand
GTTTGAATCAATTAAAATAGTAATGTTTTTCTCTGTGAACTCTGTGCTCTCTGTGGTTCGAAAAATATACTTGCTGATTTTAGGGTGTATAAAATGGTTTGCACATTTAGGCGTTTTAATAAATTAGTGCACCAAAAATTACACCAAACAACAAAAGTATTTTAATGGTATCAAACCTTTTATAAGTAACATAATTAGTCGTTGGCAGTACCTTTTAGCAATGGTACAAATGCAAAATCGCCAAACTGTTCAACAGTTGTCGAACCATCGTTATTTTTTGTAACACAGGTCATTACCTGAGTTTTTTCGCCCAGTGGCACAACAAGTTTTCCTCCAGGCTTTAACTGTTCAATTAGTTTTTCAGGTATCACGGGGGCTCCGGCAGTTATTAATATCTTATCAAAAGGGCCATAAGTAGGTTTTCCAAGGTAACCATCGCCATAAAAAAACTGGGGGTTATAACCCAAAACAGGTAAAAACTTTTGGGTTTTTAAAAATAAAGTACGCTGCCTTTCAATAGTAAAAACTTTGGCACCAAGCTCAATAAGTACAGCCGTTTGATACCCCGAGCCGGTGCCAATTTCTAAAACCTTGTCACCTTTTTCAATACTTAATAACTGGGTTTGAAAAGCAACAGTAAAAGGTTGCGATATTGTTTGCCCGGCAGCAATCGGAAAAGCTTTGTCAACATAGGCAAACTGCACAAAAGCACTGTCCATAAAAACATGTCGTGGTATTTTGCCAATTGCAACTAATATCCGGTTATCGGTTATTCCTTTACGGGCAATCTCATCAACAAGCTGCTTGCGCAAGCCCTGCTCTTTAAAACCGTCAATAATCATTGTTTTATCGATACTTATTTTTAACAGTGCACAAAATAAGCAAAATAAAGTATCGAGCTAACTTTAATATTAGTTGTTTATCAACAATTATAATAATAATTTGTACTTAATCAATGTGTGTTTTTTTATACTAATGTTGTATGGCATTTTATAATATTCAAAAAAAAATAATTAAGTAAATTTGATATTATACAATTAGTAATATGAATTTAAAACAAATTCTGCACAGCTCAAAAATAACCACAAAAAGCAGCATAATAATTCTATCGGGAATTATATGCGGGCTGGCGGCTTTTATAATATACATATCAAACGCACCATCGTACCTGTCCGACGAACCTGCAACCTGTGTAAATTGCCATATTATGGCTCCACAATATGCCACCTGGGCACATAGTTCGCACAATCAATACACAAATTGTAACGACTGCCATGTGCCACACAATAATGTAGTAAACAAATATTATTTTAAAGCTAAAGACGGTATGCGCCATTCAACAATATTTACCCTTAGAGCCGAACCTCAGGTTATTTTTATAAAAAGCGAGGGTAAAGCAGTAGTACAACAAAACTGTTTACGTTGCCACGAAAAACTATTAACTACCGACCAGCGGCTAATGGGCATGGGTTATATTAACAACGGCCAAAAACGTAACTGTACCGATTGTCATAAACATGTGCCCCACGGCAGGGTAAACAGCCTTTCGTCGACACCATTTGCGCGCGTGCCTTTACCAGTTAGCCCTGTACCAGCGTGGCTTAAAAAACAAGTAAAAAACTAAACATTAAACCAATTAATATGAAACACTCATGTTTTGAAAAACACAAACGCTATTTCAATAAAATTTCCTGCATGGGTATTTCCCCAAGGTATCGAGGCAAGCTATCATTCCTTAATCTATAAATTGTAAACAGATGAAAATACTTAGCCAAATAATAAAACAAAAAAATACTCTAAGGTTACTGCTTTTTATAGCAACAATAGTAATAGTTTTTTTATTAGGGTTATTCGCGTCGTCGATAATTGAGCGGCGAGCCGAGGCAGTTTTTGCGTACACACCTCAGGTTAAACACTCGCAATACGAGCCTCGCAATAATATTTGGGGGCAAAACTACCCACGCCAGTACCAGTCGTATTTGCGTACCGCCGATACTACTTTTAGGAGCAAATACAACGGTAACGCTATGGTCGATATGTTAGAAGAGGATCCGCGCATGGTTATACTTTGGGCTGGGTATGCTTTTTCGCGCGATTATAAACAGGGCCGTGGCCACGCCCACGCAATTACCGACATACACAATACCCTGCGCACCGGGGCACCAGCCGATGGTGTACCCAGCATACAGCCAAATACCTGCTGGGCATGCAAAAGCCCCGATGTACCACGCGTTATGGAGCAAGTTGGCGTAGCACAATTTTATAACGGTACATGGGATACCCGTGGCCACCAAATTGTTAACCACATTGGGTGCGCCGACTGCCACGATGCTACAACTATGAACCTGCGCATTTCGCGCCCTGCTTTACTCGAAGCTTATAACCGTTTAGGTATCGATATTGCCCAAGTATCGCACCAGCAAATGAGGTCGTTAGTTTGTGCCCAATGCCATGTTGAGTATTATTTTAACAAACAAAAACCGGTAAAAAATGTATCTTATTTAACATTTCCGTGGGACAATGGTTTTACAGCCGAAAACATTGAACAGTATTACGACAGCATTAACTTTACCGACTGGACACATGCACTTAGTAAAGCCCCAATGCTAAAAGCACAACACCCCGATTTTGAAGTTTATAA
>CAZJCR010000218.1:0-3745 GCA_964544385.1 uncultured Bacteroidales bacterium | reverse complement strand
ACCGGTGTACATGCAAGTAGGGGCGTGGCTTGCGCCGATTGCCATATGCCATATAATAACGAGGGCGGACAAAAATTTACAAACCATCAGTTGCAAAGCCCTTTAAACAACGTGGCAAACTCGTGCCAGGTTTGCCACCGCGAAGAGACCCAACGTCTTGTTAAAGACGTTTATGAACGACAAGATAAAATTTTTGAAACACGCATAAAACTCGAAGAGTTATTGGTACAGGCACATTTTGAGGCTCAATTAGCATGGCAAAAAGGGGCAACTCCACAACAAATGGACAATATACTTACCGATATTAGGCACGCCCAATGGCGTTGGGACTATGCAGCAGCCGGCCACGGTAACTCGTTCCATTCACCTGTCGAAACATCAAGGGTTATTACCAATGGTATTGTTATTGCTAATAATGCACGCGTAAAACTTATACGTTTACTCGCCGTTTTAGGTCATACTCAACCCGTTCAATACCCCGATATTGACACTAAACATAAAGCACAAAAACTTATTGGCCTGCCAATGGAACAACTTAACAACGATAAAAAAATATTTTTAAAAACAGTTGTGCCACAATGGATTAAAACAGCTAACCAGCGTGAGCAAAATTATAATGTCGAAAATATGTAATAAAGTTGTCAATATAATTATTTGTGTTTCAAAACATTTGTAAAAAATATGCTTTTTAGGAACATTGCTTTAACTTTATATAAAAAGTAACTATGGAATCGATACAAAACATAAAAATTTTTTATGAGCCCAGGTTCGATTTACGCCCCGACATGGCAATTGTTGAAACATTCCACGATGGCAGCCAGTTTATAAGGCAAAGAGGTAAAACAACTATTATTAACTCGTGCAAAGCTGGTATATCGAATTATATGTTACAGGCAAATGTATTATTGTTTAGTAATAATTAGCCGGGTTGTTAATAACATAAATTTTAAAGCGTAGTTGGTTAAACCAAATGTTTTTGAATTTTTGGCGGTAAAAAATGCCAAATAATACAACCTGTTATTATGCCTGCAATGTCGGCTAACCAATCGGCAATACTGCCCGAGCGTCCATTTATTAAAAAGCATTGTGCAAGTTCAATACTACCACCATAAACAATTCCAAAAAATATCCAGGCTTTTGGTATATTTTTAGTTTTTAATGTATTAACATTATCAAAAATTATCAGCCCAAAAATTAAAAACAAACCAAAATGAATAACCTTGTCAAAATTAGGAATTGGCATGTGTACTTTGGGCAAACCCGATGGCGGGGTTAAAAACAAGTATCCCGTTAATAATGTCCAAACAATTGGTTTAATGTGTTTTATAAGCTTTGTAATCAAAATATTTATATTTATTTGTTGTAATGCAATTTATAAATCATAAAAATAAATGATATATAAACATATACAATTTTGTTAATTTAATAAACATGCTGTTTATATATTATTATATTTGAGGTGAAAAAAACAAGGGATGTTCCGAGATATTTTTTACAGCATTATCGACAAAATTACAGGTAACCAGCAATATACCGATGTTGAGCATAGGTTATTTAATTTATCATTGTTTATATCAACATTGGTAGCCTTGTCGTGCCTTACTATTAATTATTTTTTAATAACAAACGTAACCAAAATTGCAGTAAGTATTTTTGGGTTTGTATTTTGCCTTTTGCTATATTATTTGTCGCGTTTTAACAACAAACGTTTAATATGGTTATATATAATTACAGTGTCGCTGCTGTTAAGCTCTGCATGGGTTTTAAGCGACGGCCCAAACGGCGCAGTAAATTATATTTATATACTTGCACTTTTAATATTTTTAAGCATAACCCAGCGTCGGCAACACATGTTGGTTATGGCTATTGTTGTAATTAACATTGCTGTTTTATACTATATTTTCTTTTTTTACCCGCATTTAATACAACATAACAATAACGAAATGTTGCGGCAACGCGATATTATTTATGTTTACCTTTTTACCCTGTTGTTTTCGGTTTTTTTGTTTAGCACCTTACGCTTTAATTTTGAGGAAGAAAAATACGAAGTAGAAGTTCAGAAAACCGAGATTGAATTGCAACACCAATACATGAAAGATAGCATTTTTTACGCCCGCGACATACAAAAAGGCTTTTTACAAGACACAAAAAAAATTGAACAGTACTTTAAAAACGTAACTTGCCTTTGGTTACCAAAAGACATTGTAAGTGGCGATTTTTATATATTCCGCAGGTTCGAGAACAACCCTGACAAAATTTTTATTGCCGTTGGCGACTGCACCGGGCATGGTGTACCTGGTGCACTTATTACAATGCTTGGAATATCGTTTATTAAAGAAATTTTTTTACAAGACCAAAATATTAAAGCAAACGAACTGCTTAACCGTTTGCGCGATATGATGAAAGATGCTTTGAGTCAGGGACGTAAAGCGTCGGAGAACCGCGACGGAATGGATATGGCTGTTTGTATTGTCGATAAAAAAATGAAATTACTTGAATTTGCCGGCTCAAACCGCCCGTTAATTATAATACGCGATAGCGGAATTATTGAACTTAAAGGCGACCGTATGCCTATTGGTGTACATGTTAACGATAATCAAAGTTTTACATCGCAAACTTTTAACCTGCATATTAACGATAAAGTTTACATGTTTACCGACGGATACGTTGACCAATATGGCGGCGAACAATGTAAAAAAATGTATATATCAAAATTCAAATCGCTATTGCTCGATATTAACCAGTTACCAATGACCGACCAATATAAATTATTTGTCGATAATTTTTACAGTTGGAAAGGCGAACAAGAGCAAACCGACGATGTGTTGGTTGTTGGTTTCGACCCTTTATCGTAGTTTATAAAAATTAATTAAATTTACTGCAAAAAAATAACTTGAACTACTCATATAGTTGGTTTACATAATTTTGCATTTTTTTTAATGTTTTAATTTCCCGTTTATGGAAGATATGAATTTTACACCCAGTGCAAGCCGTTATCAAACAATGAAATATAATCAATGTGGTAATAGTGGCATTAAATTGCCGGCAGTATCGCTGGGTTTATGGCATAATTTTGGTTACCCCGATAACTTTGATACCGCCCGTCAAATTGTTTATACTGCATTTAATTCGGGAATAACACATTTTGATTTGGCCAACAACTACGGTCCGCCATATGGTGCGGCCGAATATAATTTTGGACGTATACTAAAAAGCGGGCTAAAAGCATATAGGCACGAGCTTGTTATATCGACAAAAGCCGGCTACGATATGTGGCCTGGCCCTTACGGAAATGGCGGGTCGCGCAAGTATTTAATTACAAGTTGCGAGCAAAGCCTAAAACGTATGGGTGTTGATTATGTCGATATTTTTTACTCACACCGGTTCGACCCCGAAACCCCAATAGAAGAAACTATGGGCGCGCTCGACACGGCAGTGCGAAGCGGTCGCGCCTTGTACGTCGGTATCTCATCTTACGGCCCCCAGAAGACCCGCGAGGCAGCCGCGATCCTTCGCGAGCTCAAGACGCCGTTCATCATTCATCAGCCTTCTTATTCCATATTGAACCGCTGGGTCGAGAACGGACTGCTCGATGTCTTGCAAGAGCAAGGCATTGGTTGCATCGCATTCTCGCCGCTCGCTCAGGGACTGCTCACGACGCGATACCTGAACGGCATTCCCGCGGACTCGCGCGCGGCCTCGGGGGGTTCGTTCGGCCAGCACCTGTTGACCGACGTGTGGACCA
>CAZJCR010000217.1:0-6563 GCA_964544385.1 uncultured Bacteroidales bacterium | reverse complement strand
GGGTTAACCTAAGTAAAGCGTTTGTTCGCATAGCTCCAACCGCTCAACTTAGGTTGTATTTAATTCAACTTGCCTTTTTAATAATTGATAACTTAACAAAAACAAGCGTATGTATAAATTTATTTTAACAATAATTCAATTGTTTTGGGTGCTCAATATATATGCACAAAACCAAACAAAGCTATTTAATGGTTCAAATAATACACAAATGCTTAACAGTATTTACTGCTTAAACGGTACATTTATTACCAATTATAGTTTACATAACAAATTAAATATTATTGCAAATAACTCCGGGTTTATATTTAACAAAAACAACGAAAAACCCCAACTTATAAAACTTACCAACCAACAACGCCAACAATTTATTGACGCCCATAACCGTTGGCGAAGCCAGGTTGGGGTTGGACCAATTGAATGGGACAAAAATTTAGAAAAATTTGCTGCCCAATGGGCTGTTGAATTGGGTAAAAAAGGGTGTAAAATGAAACACCGCCCCAACAACGAATATGGCGAAAACCTTTACTGGAGTAGTGGCCGAACTTTTGAACCAACATATACTGTTGACTCGTGGGGAAGCGAAATTAAAGATTACGACGGTAAAGTATGTTGCCAAAACGATGTAGTTGTTGGTCACTATACTCAAATTGTTTGGCGCACTACTACGCAGGTTGGTTGCGCTGCAATAAAATGCGGAACACAAATTATTGTGGTTTGTAACTATAACCCGGCAGGTAACTGGGTTGGCCAACACCCATACGAGTAATATTAGCAAAAAGCACCATATTACCCAAATTGAGCTAATGGCTCAATCGATTTTGATTTTGTAAGTATCTCACTGCACTTCGTTAGTTAAATACAACAAACTCTACATCGGGATTTTACCTAAGTAAATTGTTTGTTTGCGTTACTACAACCGCTCAACTTAACTATTAATTTACAAAAGCCAATAAAGCTTAAAATTATGAATATATTTTACGCTTGCCCGGTTTTTAATAATTACATTAAAATTTATCCATTAATAAAACCAAAAAGCTGATAAACCAAAAATACCGGCCAAATAATAGCCTTTAAAAAGCCAAGAACACCCATCCAAAAACCAGTTGCAGCCGATATAAAATAAATAGCCGCACCTATAAAACCTAAACCATAAATAGCACTCGAAACCTGTGGCTTACCCGAACACGAATTTGTTTCCATAATTATTGTTTTAAAATTTATATAAATATAAAATTATTATACATAAGATAAACTTAATAACCGAAACAAAATAGAGTTTTTAAAAGCTTAAACACTGATTAAAATCTTAAACCCAAATTTAGCTAATAGCTCAATCGATTTAAATTTTGTAAATATTTCGCTGCACTTGGTTGGTGACATACAACTAATTCTACATTGGGGCTACCTACGTAAAGCGGTTGTTCGCATAGCTCCAACCGCTCAACTTAGGTTAAATTTAATATTGCTTTCGGTAAGCAATAAACTTATTCGGTATCGATAATACTATAAAATTGTTATGAAGAAGCCTTTTGAATTTTTTGCTGTAATTTAAGCAATTATTTTTTGTACGCGTTAAAATTAGTAGCCATAATTACTTGAGGTAAGTTTAATGTAACTAACGTTTATTCGCTCAATTTGGGTATTAATTTAAATAACTTAAAAAGTTTTATTAGGTTTGGCACAAAATCGAAATTTAGCATGTCGATGCAAATACAAACTGTTTATTTAATGGGCGATTCGGCAACACAGCTAATTGCCAAACAATTAACAAAAACTGTTGAGCCGCAAATATTTAACATAGTTGAAGCCGGCTATAACCAAATTGAACAATTAGTATACAATAGCCAATCGGAACTATATAAAACTAAGCCCGATATTGTTATTATTTTTAAAAACAGCCACTCGTTGCTCAATAATTTTGCTAAATGCAACAGTATAAAAAAACAACAATTTGCCCAAACCGAAACCGATAACCTGCAAGGCATAATAAATACTATCGCAAATAAATTATTGTGCAAAATAATTTTGTGCAATTTTTACGAGTTGCCCGAACCTGTTTTTGGAAACTATGCCAATAAAACCGAACAATCGTTCGTTTTTCAGTTACGGAAAATCAATTACAATTTATGTCAAATAGCTATAAATAATAACAATGTTTATATTGCCGATATTGCCTCGGTAGTTAACCATGCAGGTTTAAACAATGCGTTCGACAACAGAATGTTAACATTGGCTAACATGCCTTTAACTATCGATGTTCAAAAACAATTTGTATGCGCGCTTAACAAAATACTTACAGCTTTTACCGGACAAATTAAAAAATGCCTTGTACTCGATTTAGACAATACCATTTGGGGCGGGGTTATTGGCGACGACGGAATTGAAAACATACAAATTGGCATGTTAGGTATTGGCAAAGCTTTTACAGCCGTGCAACTATACGCAAAATTACTTAACAACATGGGTATAATACTGGCCGTTTGCAGCAAAAATAACGAACAAACCGCTAAAGAACCATTTATAAAACACCCCGAAATGGTTTTAAAACTTGATGATATTGCTGTTTTTGTTGCTAACTTTAACAATAAAGCCGATAATATTAGATACATAAAAAACATCCTAAACATTGGTTTTGATAGTATGGTGTTTATTGACGACAATCCTTTTGAACGCGATTTTGTGCGCACCAACATTCCCGAAATTACAGTACCCGAACTGCCAACCGACCCGGCCAATTACGCTCCTTACTTAATTAGCCTCAATTTATTCGAGCCGGTATCGTTTACAACGCTCGACCACGAACGAACCCTGCAGTATAAAGCCGAGGCATTGCGGCAAAACAACAAAATTGCTTTTGCTAACGAAAACGAATTTTTACAAAGTCTGCAAATGAATTGCTCGGTTGTACCTTTTAATAGTTTTAATACTCCACGGGTTGCACAGCTATCGCAAAGGTCGAACCAGTTTAACCTGCGCACAATTAGGTATACCGAAACCGACATTCAAAATATTGCCAACAACAACCAGTTTATTACTTTATGTTTCGAACTAACCGATAAATACGGTACACAAGGCATTATTGCCGCTGTTATTCTTAAAAAAAATACCGATAATGTTTTTATCGATACCTGGTTTATGAGCTGCAGGGTTTTAAGCCGCACAATGGAGCAATTTACTATAAACCAAATTGTTAAAGCAACATTTGAACACGGCTATAAAACAATTACAGCCGAGTTTATACCAACATTAAAAAACCAATTGGTAAGCAATTTATTACCTAAGCTCGGGTTTATTAATACCAATGACCTTTGGCAGCTAAACATTAATAACTATAAAACACATAATACTTTTATTAAATTATTATAGTAATATGCTAAGTGCTTAATTAATACCTTAGTTGAGCGGTAAAAGTAAAGCCAACAAGAGCTTTAATTAGATATAACCCCCGTTTTAGAGGTTGTTGTGTTTCAATAACAAAGTGTGGTGAAATACTTACAAAGTATAAATCGATTGAGCGAACTGCTAAATTTGGGTAATAATTAAACCTAAGTTTAGCAATTTTAAAAATTTGGGTTGTGTAAAATAATTACATTTGCCAATTAAAAATTACGGCTAATAAATTTTAAATGAATGGAAAATTTTAACCAAATACTAAAAAGTGTAAACCAAATTTTTTGTGATGTTTTAGACAACAAAAAAATTGTACTAATACCACAAACTACAGCTAACGATATTGAAGAGTGGGATTCGCTGGCACATATACAACTAATTGTTGCAATTGAAAAAACACTTAACATAAAATTTACTACTGCCGAAATTCAGCAATGGCAGAATATTGGCGACATGTGTACATTAATTAACAATAAACTAAACAACTAATCGCTCCTTTTTAATTAATGCTTTTTAATTCACTTACTTTTTTACTGTTTTTTGTAGCAGTTTTTATTATTTATTGGTTAGTGTTTAACAAAAACACTAAGCATCAAAACATATTTTTGCTTGTTGCAAGTTATTTTTTTTATGGATATTGGGATTGGCGGTTTTTGTCGCTAATTGCGATAAGTTCGGCCAGCGACTACATTATTGGGCTTGCAATTGACAAGCAAAATAACAATAAAAAACGCAAACAATTATTAACAATTAGTATAATAATTAACCTTACTATACTCGGGTTTTTTAAATATTTTAATTTTTTTACCGACAACCTTTTAGTATTACTAAATACAATTGGTTTTGGCACTAACCAGCGTGTTTTAAATATAATATTACCGGTAGGTATTAGCTTTTATACTTTCCAAACTATGAGCTATACTATCGATATTTATCGTAAACAATTAAGACCAACAAAATCAGTAATCAACTTTTTTACCTATGTGGCATTTTTTCCGCAGTTAGTAGCCGGTCCAATTGAGCGCGCTAAAAACCTGCTGCCACAATTTGCCCAAAGCCGTAAGTTTATTTACACAAATGCCACCGACGGCCTTAAACAAATATTGTGGGGTTTGTTCCAAAAAATTGTTATTGCCGACAATTGCGCACCACTTGTCGATATGGCCTTTAATAACCCTGCTGAATATAGCTCGCCATTTTTAATTATGGGTGCAATACTATTTGCTTTTCAGGTTTATGGCGATTTTGCCGGTTATTCGAATATGGCCATTGGTATTGCAAGGCTTTTAGGTTTTAACTTAATG
Source organism: uncultured Bacteroidales bacterium (assembly GCA_964544385.1). Taxonomy (GTDB): domain Bacteria; phylum Bacteroidota; class Bacteroidia; order Bacteroidales; family SZUA-534; genus CAZJCR01. The sequence continues at coordinate 1,869 of CAZJCR010000217.1, read as the reverse complement.
CAAAACTTTGCTGCACCCTATTTTTCGCAAAGCATTACCGAAATTTGGCGGCGTTGGCACATATCGTTAAGCACCTGGCTACGCGATTATTTGTTCACGCCTTTAGCCCTACAAGCCCGTAACATGGGCGTTTGGGGCGTTATTGCCGCAACTTTAATTACCTTTACAATTAGTGGTCTTTGGCACGGAGCCAATTGGAATTTTATTTTTTGGGGTTTTTTACATGGACTTGCTTTAAGCTACGAAGTGTTAACAAAAAAAACACGCAAACATTTAAAAAGCAATATTTTACCAATTATATACAACCCGGTAAGCACAATTTTAACTTTTGCGTTTTGGGTTTTTGCATTAGTTTTTTTCAGGTCGGCTGGTACTTTTAACGGCTTTTTATACATAAAATCGGTTTTTAGCAACAGCTTTACCTTTGTAAATTACCCGTTCGAGAGCAAAACAATAACAATAACCCTATTAATTACATTTTTTATGTTAATCGATTTTGCCGGCCGTAATCGGCAATATGCCATAAAAACAATTGCCCAAAGCAAACCATTATGGGTACGTTACTTATTTTACAGTTTTATTGTATTTTTAATATTGGCATTTTACCCTACACAAGGTTCGCCATTTATATACTTTCAATTTTAATAACCATATGCAAAAGTTTATTAAAAAAATTTTATGCTTTATTGCGATACTACCCTTAACAATAATTTTGTACACAATAATTTGGGGCTTAACAATGCCCCAGTTTATTAACGATAATATTTACTACATTTTAGGTTCCGACAGCTTTTTATATCAACGCACCCGCCAGGCCAATAATTTTGGCAATGCCCAAATTGTTGTTTTAGGCGCATCGCACGCTTACCGCGGGGTTGACCCACGCGAATTTGCAAAACACGGCATAACTATTTTTAATTTAGGCTCAAGCTCGCAAACACCATTGCAAACACAAATTTTGGTGCAAAAATATATTAACAAACTAAAGCCAAAAATTGTGCTTTACGAGGTTTACCCCGAAATGTTTGATTTAGATGGCGTTGAGTCGTCGCTCGATTTTTTGGCAAATACAAAAATTGATTGTCGAACGGTAAAAATGTGTATAAAAGTTAATAGTATAAAAACATATTTAACACTTATATACAACTCGGTTAGGCAAATTACCGGTATCGATAAAAATGCAATAATACCCGATACAATTTTAAACGACAATTACATTAGCGGCGGTTTTGTGCAAAAAAAACAAGCTTTTTTTATAGCTCCGCAAAAAACTAATGCCCGAACTTTAAAAATTAGGCAAAAACAGATAAAAGCTTTTAATAATATTATTGATACACTAAAACATAATGTTGAAACTGTTATACTTTTTCAAGCCCCGGTAACAAAACACGAACTTAACAATATTCAAAACTATTGGTATTTTGATACACTATTTAAAAAATACAATTTACCATACTATAATTTTAACTCAACCAACTCACTGCCCGACAGTTGCTTTTTCGACAGCAACCATTTAAACAATTACGGAACAGCCATGTTTAACGCCGAATTAATAAATGTTTTAATTAACAATAAGCACATTACAAATAGGCAATAAAACATAAAAAACAAAAGTTATTTTTGCAAGCAACTAATATTGCACAACAGTACACTTGGTTTTGCTTTGAACCAATTTTAACCCAAATTTAGCTAATAGCTCAATCGATTTATATTTTGTAAGTATTTCACTAACTATGTGCAGTGAAATACAACAACCTATACATCGGGATTATACATAAGAAAAGCGTTTGTTCGAATAGCTCCAACCGCTCAACTTAGTACCTTATCTTTCAAATTCGTGTTTTTTTTGGCATAATATTAATAACAATA
>CAZJCR010000216.1:0-6640 GCA_964544385.1 uncultured Bacteroidales bacterium | reverse complement strand
TGAAATACAACAAATAGTAAATAAGGATTTTAACAATGTAAATCACTTGTTTGCTTTGCTTTAATTGCTCAAATCAGGCAAAGTATTATTTGCATTTTGCTTATTGTTTAATTACCCGCGATGTGTATTGTTTAGTACCATTGCCAATAATAATAAAATACATACCTTTTTCCACTGGCATACCTAAGTTGTTTGTTCCGTCCCATTCAAAAACGGTATTGTTAATATTGCCCAAACTGTAAACAACTATTCCAAGGGCATTTAAAACCTTTAAATTATAATTTTGGTTTAAATTGGCAGGTATAGTTATGTTAACCGAATTTGTAAAGGGGTTTGGCCATGTTTTTAAAACAGTTTCATCTTTATAGTCAACCCATGTTAGGTTGTTAAGTGTAACAGTACAATTTTTAGTTTCGATAACCTGATTGTTTACAAGCGATTCGATAGTAACCTGCCCAACATATTGTTGTGCTGTGTTGCTTTGAGCAGTTACGCTATAATTTATTGTTGCTTGTTGGTTTGTTAATAGTTGCCCTTGTTTTTCAGATGTAATGTTAAGCCAATCGCCGTTGTTGTTGGCAAAAATATTATAATACATTACACTTTGCCCGGTATTTGTAAACACAAATTCGCTGTTTTGAGTTTGGCCTGGGCTTAAGGTAAAATTTTTGTCGGTTTGGGCAATATATACCGATGGCATTGACCGTACTAATAGTTTAACAGGTATGCGCTTTTGTTCGTTGGTAGTTATCGACAATTTAGTATCGTAACTGCCGGCATCAATATTTAAAGCATTAAAATAAACAATAATAGTATCGGTACTAAACTGGTTTATTATACCCGTTTTTTTGCTAATAGTTGCCCAGTTAATATCGGTAGTAAACTCGAGCGTATATGCAATTTGTCCGCCACCAATATTCGATAATAAAAGGGTGTCGGTAACCGAGCTTTTATAGTCGGTGCTTTTGCTTAAAGTTACTACATTAAGGCTAAGTGTAGCATTTTTTATAACTGTTACTGTTACGGGCAATTCAACAATTGTACTGTCGGAACCTGTTAAAACAATATTGGCACTGTACTGGCCGGGTGCAAGGTTTTTTGCATCAATAGTAAAAATAATGTCTTTATTTTGTTGCGTTGCAAGTTGCCCTTCGGTTTGTGACAAAAACAACCAATTGTTTGAATTAGTGTATTGTACCGATGCTGCGTAACTTAAAACATGGCCGCCAATGTTCGCTATTTTAATTGTATCATTAACTAATTTGCCCTCGAAAAGGCTATGAGCATAGTTTTTATTGTTATACCAAAATTTTGGCAAAGTGTCGACATTTAAATTAACTGGTAAGAAAACAGTATCGTAAACCGAGTAAAAAGCTAAAGTTGTGGAATAATTACCTTTATTTAAGTTATGGCAATTAATTGTTAATTGCATGTTGGTTTGGTTGCCCGATGCTATTTTGCCCGATGTGTTATTAGGCAATATTAGCCATTGAGGCTGGTTTTTGTCGCTAAAAGTGCATGTATAGTTTAGGGTGTCGCCCCCCACATTTTTTATTGTTATGGCAGGTGTTATGCTGTCGGTAATTAAAAGGTTGTAGTTTAATTGGTTTTGCGACAATTTAAAATACGGCAAAGTGTCGGTGTGTAGTGTTACCGGTATCGACAGGCTTTGGTTTCCGCTAATAACAATATTGGTTGTTGAGTAGCCAACTTTATCGGGATTAAAACTAACAATTACAGTGTCGGCCGATGCGGGTAAAACAATGCCGCTATTTTTGCTAATGTTAAGCCATTTATTGTTGTCGGGTTGTACAATATTGAGCGAGTAATTAAGGTTTGCATTACCAATGTTTGCAACAATAAGTGTGTCGGTAGCTGTTTGGTTAATTAAAATATGTTTATTTAACGATGCTTTGTTTACACTTAGTTGTGCAATGGTATACACAGTAACTTTAACCGGTATAACAAGGTTGGTGTCGCCGGCAATAACAATATTGCAATTGTAGTCTTTTTCGTCGAGGCCAGTTGTGTTAATTGTGGCTGTAACAAGTTGGCTTTGTCCGGCAGTTAAAACGCCCGATTGAGTGTTTAATGTTATCCACTGAAAGTTTTCGGCATTATTTATAGCTATCGAATAATTTAGAGGAGCAAACCCAACGTTTGTTAATGTTATGTTTTCGGTAACAGTTTTGCCTAAAACAACGTTTGTGTTAATCGAGTTTCTGTCGACCGATAAAACAGGTTCGGGGTAACCAAGTACAACGTTAAGTATAGTTGGGGCACCGTCGGTAATAATAACGTTATCAATAATTTTATCGACATACCCGTTAGCCGAGAATTTAACTGAGTAGTTACCGGCTTTAAGGTAGCGATAGTAGTCGCCGGCTCTATGGTCGGTAACTGACCACGAGTTGTCGGCCTCGTGCCCAACAACCTCAATTTTGGCATTTAAAGGCAGGCCCGACTGGTTTGTAACAACACCGCGTAAACCATTAAGGCTTTCGAGCAGGTAGTTAATAAGAGCATCTTTATTATAGTTCCAAAAATTATTAAGCTGGTCGGTCGATAGTAATTTATCGGACGATAGTTCGATAGTAACCTCGCGGCAATGGTGGTAATAGTTCATATAGTCTTGCCTGCCGCCATAAACCGAGTACCATGCATAACCATTAGTAACGCCATTGTTTAAATCGGTAAAATATCCGGCAGGGCTAAGGTTTTGCACAGTAGTTGCATAATTACGGCAAACGCGTTCCCACCAGTTTGCATCGGCAGGTAAACGCGACCATGTGTCCCATGGATAGTTCATAACCTCGGCTCCGCCATGAAAGTTAGCTGCCAGAACAAAATTGTGGCTTTCGGCAAAAGCTATCATCATTTGGTTTTCGGGTTGGCAGTTATCTGGCGATGGGTTTGTTAAGCCTGGGTCTGGAAAATTGCGGTTAAGGTCAACGTTGTTGCCATTATATCGTTGCGATCCCGAAACGGTTGAGTTACCTCCGTAATAAGTACCGTCGGGGTTTGCGGCAGGGTTTATCCAAATTTCGGTATTGTTAACTAAGTTGTTAACGTTGGTAAAATTCGGGTTTCCGTAATTGCTTAATAAATAATCGGCCAGGCGTAGTAGTAATAAAAATCCGGTAGTTTCGTCGCCGTGCATGGTGCCGGTATAAAGCAATTCGGGTTCGTTTTCGTTGTTATTGTTAACGTTGTCGCTAATTTTAATTGCAAGTAATTTGCGCCCGCTTGCAAGGGTGCCAATCTCTTGTAGTGTGCATAATTGGGGGTATGTGGCAGCAAAGTTTTGCATCATGGCAACATAAACCTCGTAAGTAGGGTATCTGTCCCAATTTGCCATTTGCTCAATTGTTGTTGCCATATTAATAACTTTTGGCTGTGTCTTTTCTATTATTCGATATTTGTAACCTAACGATATAAAAGCAGCCATCTCGGTTGTATTTGCAAATGCCTCGACAGTGTTGCCGGCAACTTTGTCGATTGATATAACACGGGTAAGTTGGTTAAGCTCGGCAGGCGAGTTTATGGCAAAACTAAAATGGTATTGCTGGCTTTTAGCCGATAAAAACGCGATAATAAAAAGTGCGATTAAAGTAATTTTATGCATAAAAGTATTTTTTGTAGTAGTAATGCAAAATTAACTGAATAAATAAGCCTGTGTTGTTTTTTTTTAAAAAAATGCTGGATTTACGAAAAAAATAATACTCTATGTTTTAAAAACTGACATACTAAGTTTATTCTTGGTGTTCATAGTGGCTTAGCGGGAGAGACAACTTTCCCACAAAGGCACAAAGGCGCAAAGGTTTTCTTAGTGTTCTTAGTGGCTTAGTGGGAGAAATATTTTTTGTATATTAACTCTGCCATTCTAAACTAAAAAACAATGAACGAGAACGAATTAGCTAAAATTGCTGTGGATATTTGTTACAAAATACATACTACATTAGGGCCAGGATTGCTCGAAAGTGTTTATGAAGCTGCTTTTGCTTATGAACTCGAAAAACGTGAAATCCATTTTACCAGGCAGCAAAATATTATTGCACGTTATGAAAATATTGTTTTAGATATAGGTTTTAGAGCAGATATTATAATGCAAAATAAGTTAATAATTGAACTAAAATCGGTTGAACATATTGATAAAGTGCATCACAAAATTGTACTTACCTATATGAAACTCACAGGAATAAAACTTGCACTGTTGGTTAATTTCAACGTTAATTTAATAAAAGAAGGGATATACAGGAAAATAATTGGCGAAATTGATGATTAGTATCCTTGCAAAGATATAAATTACCCGATATTTACTCTTATTGTTCTTAGTGGCTTAGTGGGAGAAAAACTTTCCCACAAAGGCACAAAGGCACAAAGGTTTTCTTGGTGTTCTTAGTGGCTTAGCGGGAGAGACAACTTTCGCACAAAGGCACAAAGGCGCAAAGGTTTTCTTGGTGTTCTTAGTGGCTTAGTGGGATAAGGAAGTGGTATAATAATAAAACTATTTAATTATTTGCCCAGTCGAACGAGTAAATAATAGCCTCAAGTTGGCGCATATAATTTCGCTTATTAAATTTAGGCGCATACACGTAACCTTCGACAGTAACTATGCGGTTGTTTTTTTCATCAACGCGGGTAATACTAACAAAAGGGCCGCCCATAAACCCGTTCTCGAGTTTCCATAAGCCTCGTAGTTCGGCAGTATATTGGTTATTATGGTTGTATGCTTTAAAAGTTGGCATAACCTGTGTTTCGGTAGTCATGTAAGTACCATCGATAGCTCCATGAACAAACTGTTTAAGTACCTGGTTACGTTTCGACACAAGATAGTTAAGTGTAAAAGTTGAGTCGTTGGTAAAAGGGTAATTATAAACAAAAATTCCCTGGCTAATATCGGGGGTTTCGTGTGCTATCCAAACAAAGTTAGTAGTGTCCATGTCAATAGTATATCCTTTAGGGATAACAAGTTTTACCCCTGATTTTGCTGCAAGTTTGTTAACAACAGCAGGTTCGGGGTAAGCTTTGTAATTGCGCATAAGGCGGTCGCGTTCGGCTTTAAATAAAAGTCCCAAAAGTTTATCGCTGTTTTGGTTTAAAACTGATTTAAAATTGTCCGAATTTTTAGCAGTAATGTAAATAACTAATTGCGGCTCGGCCCATTTATTGTTATCAACAAACAACCCCTCGTTTTCAACATTGTTGTCAATTTTTGTATAAACAATGTTACGGTGCATTTTAAAAATATCGGTAAAAGCTTTTTCGGGTACATCAAAAGGGTTAAACAACGGTTCAATTTGTGGAAGCCCTGGTACAGGCTGCATTAAAATATCTTTTAAAATATTACCAATATCACCATCCCAGTTATGTTTTTCGATAACCACCAAAACCTCGCCCGACTTGCCCGAGATACCTGGTAACATAGCCTGTTTAACTTTGCCATGGTTGCAACTTGCCGTAACCAATAAAATTAAGGCAGTTAAAATATATATTATCTTGTTCATCTAAATAATGTTTTACAGTGCAAAGTAACGCAATTAAAAAGTTTAAAAAAATATATGCAATAAAAGGAGTACAATTTTATGATATTTCATAAAAGTTGTATAAATTAGCCGTAAATTGTTAATATTTAATATAATATGTTTTTAGATTGGGGTTTTAGCAATAGCATTTTATAAACAATATTGTAAAAAGAGTGTTAATAATTAGGCATAATAAAACAACGTTCTTTACAAAATTAAAAACACACCTTGTCCAATCCGTATATTTGGTAAATTTTGGTTGGTTTATGAGTTCAATCTCAAGTAATCTCGCTCCCGAGATTTTTTGTAACATTTTGGGCAAGGTATAAATGGCGGGTTAAAAAACTTTAGTTTTACCAAGTGAAATCGTTGTTCCCTGGTAAAAAACCGCCACCAATAATGGGCAGGCCTCCCCGGCTTGCCCTTTTTTTTTAACTAACACCCAAATTGAGAGGTTCGTTCAATTGATTTTGATTTTTTAAGTATTTCACCAACGAAGTGCAGCGAAACACAACAAACTTTAAATCGGGGTTAAACTAAGTAAAGCTCTTATTCGCTTTACTTTAAACGCTCAACTTAGATACTGTTTATATTTAATAGCATAATATTGGTTGCAAAGTTTTAGCACAAGCAGGGTTAAAGTATTGTTAACTTTAGTTTAACATGCAGCTATTATGTAAAATTTATTTTTGCGGCAGTAATAAATGCAAATTATGTATTAAAAATTGCATAATTTACTATGACCCCAATTGAGCGGTTTGATTAATTGATATAGTATTTTTAAGCATTTTACTTGAATATTAGTGAAACACAACAATATAAAAATGGGGTATACCTGAGTAATGAGTTTTTTATGCTTTGCTTAAACTGCTCAATTTAGGCAACAGAGTGTAATTAATGGTTTTACAAAAATATTAAATACAATATAATATGTATTAATATGCTAACAAGTATGTTACATTAATTTTTAGTTTTGCATAAAAAATATATTTTAGAGGTTTTATAATTAATAATTAAATTACTACTACCATGAGTAACAACTTACTATTACAAACGCGAACGCCACTAAGGCTTTTATGTTTGTTTATTTTATTAACCCTTGGGCTTAACAGCTG
>CAZJCR010000215.1:0-6662 GCA_964544385.1 uncultured Bacteroidales bacterium | reverse complement strand
GATTGCGATTCGCTTGTTGAAAACCCCTGTCTAATAAAAAACTACCTTAAAAATATTAACAATAAAGTTGTTTGCGGCGGCAGCATATACAGCAAAAAAAAACCGCCATTTAACAAACGCTTACGCTGGAAATACGGTATTATGGTTGAAAGCAACCAAAAAAAACAACGCGAAAACAACTCGGCAAAATCGTTTATGACAAACAATTTTCTTATCCAAAAAAGCGTTATGGATAAAGTAAAATTTAACGAATCGCTTTCAAAATACGGGCACGAAGACACCCTGTTTGGTTACGACCTGAAAAAAATTCATATTTATCCGGTACACATTAACAACCCTGTATTAAACTGCCATATCGATACAAACAAAGTATTTTTAAAAAAAACACAACTGGCTGTTAAAAACCTTGCCTTTATTACAAAAAATGTCGACAACCCTCAATTATTTATTAACGAAATTACCTTACTTAAAACATACCACAAACTACCGGCTAAAGCATTTTTAAAACCAATTTTTAAAGTTTTATACCCAATTATTGGCATAATTATAAAATCAGGATATACAAATTTAACCCTGTTTAACATATACAAACTGGCCTATTTATGCGTTGTATACAATAACAAAAACTAATAACAAAAGTGGTTTATTTGCAGGCCATCGTTATTAAAACATTTACTATATTACCAACAATTAAGTAAATTTGTAAATAACTTGCATTTAAATAACAATAACCATGAAAATACCAAAAATTGTTATCGACGACCAATGGCTTAGCCCTTATAAAGAAATAATAAATAACCGCTCGCAACAAGCTATTATAAAAGCCGAACAATTACTATCGAACAATTATAGTTCGCTTACCGAATTTGCAAAAGGGTACAACTTTTACGGCGTTTTTTTTACCGATAACTCGGTAACAATTCGCGAATGGGCTCCTAATGCAACACGGGTTTGTTTACTTTGCGACCATAATTTTTGGCAACCAAGTTCCGATTTCGACTTTAAACCAATAGGACAAGGCAACTGGGAACTTATAACCGATAAAAGAAATTTTAGCCATGGTAATTTATACAAACTAATGATATTTTGGCCCGGTGGCAGCGGCGAACGAATACCAGCATGGTGTACACGCGTGGTACAAGACCCCCAAACAAATATTTTTAGCGCGCAAGTTTGGTGCCCGCAAAACAAATACGAGTGGCAAAACCACCAACCAGTTACCAATGTTACACCCCTGATATACGAAGCCCATATAGGTATGGCCGGCGAAAACGAAAAAGTAGCAAGCTTTGCCGAATTTGAAACAAACGTATTGCCACGCATTAAAAAGTTAGGCTACAACACTATACAACTAATGGCTATTCAAGAGCACCCCTATTACGGCTCATTTGGTTACCATGTTTCAAGCTTTTTCGCGGCATCGTCGCGCTTTGGCACCCCCCATGAACTTAAACACCTTATTGACACTGCCCACGGTTTAGGAATAAAAGTAATAATGGATATTGTTCACTCACACGCAGTAAAAAACGAAGTTGAAGGTTTAGGAAAATATGATGGAACAAGACATCAGTTTTTTCACCAAGGACCAAAAGGCGAACACCCAGCATGGGACTCATACTGCTTTAATTACGGCAATAATAAAGTACTGCATTTTCTTTTATCAAATATACAATACTGGCTCACTGAATATAGGTTCGACGGTTTCAGGTTCGACGGCGTTACAAGCATGCTCTATTTAGACCATGGGCTTGGGCGCGATTTTACATCGTACCAGTACTACTTTGACAATGGACAAGACGAAGAGGCTATTACTTACTTAATACTTGCCAACGAACTTATACACCAAATTAACCCATACGCAATTACCATTGCCGAAGAAATGAGCGGTTACCCCGGATTGGCAGCACCCGTTAACGATGGCGGCTTAGGTTTCGATTACAGACTGGCAATGGGTATTCCCGACTTTTGGATTAAAATACTTAAAGAAAAAAAAGACGAAGAATGGCCTCTTGGTCAAATATATCACGAACTAACAGCAAAACGAGCCGACGAAAAAACAATTTCGTACTGCGAATCGCACGACCAAGCTTTAGTTGGCGATAAAACTATAGCCTTTAGGCTAATGGATAAAGAGATGTACTTTAACATGATGGTTACACAGCAAAACCTTGTTATCGACCGCGGTATAGCACTTCACAAAATGATAAGACTAATTACTGCAGCTACTGCAGGCGGCGGGTATCTAAACTTTATGGGTAATGAATTTGGACACCCCGAATGGATCGATTTTCCGCGACATGGTAACAACTGGAGCTATAAATACGCCACACGACAATGGAGCTTAGTTGACCGCGAAGACCTAAAATACCAATTCCTCAACAACTTTGACTCAACAATGATTAAAATACTGTCGGACAAACAATTACCCGACATATTCCCGTTCCATGTGCAACACATTAGCCAAACCGACTTAGTGTTAGCTTTTACACGCTCAAACTTACTTTTTGTGTTTAATTTTAACCCAGTTAAAAGCTTTACCAATTATGGCGTAAGCATTGACGAAGGTAAATTTAAATACCTGTTTAGCACCGACGAAACACAATATGGAGGCTTTGGAAGGGTTGACGAATTTCAAATTTTTCATGCAAAATATGTAACTCCCGAAAGCAAAAAACAACATATTTTAATGTACCTGCCCGCACGCACCGCTATTGTTTTAGAACGCGTACCTCTACCTAAAGTACATCAAAAAATTATTGACAGGTTTAAACGAAAAAAATGACAAAAATATCGATATACCAAGTTATACCAAGGTTATTTGGAAATAAAACAACCAACGATATACCATTTGGCTCGCGCGAATACAATGGAGTTGGAAAACTTAACCACTTTACGCCCCAGGTACTTAACCAAATTAAAGACCTTGGAATAACACACGTTTGGTACACTGGTATAATTGAACATACCCGTTGCCAGGGAAACCCCGAGTTTGGACTTTTACCCGGAAACCCAACTGTTATTAAAGGCCGTGCCGGATCGCCATATGCTATTAACGATTATTACGATGTTGACCCCGATTTAGCCGTCGACATTAATAACCGCATAAATGAATTTAAACAACTTGTTAAACGCACACACGACGCCGGCCTTAAAGTAATTATCGATTTTGTACCAAACCATGTTGCACGCAACTACTCATCTGACATTTACCCTGAAACAAATTTTGGGGCTAACGATAATACCAATTTGGCATTTAGCCCAAATAACGATTTCTATTATATTGTTAATCAACAATTAGAATTACCAAAAAATTTAGGCACCATATTGCCTGGCGAAACAGTTGAACCTTACATTGAATACCCCGCCAAAGCAACCGGTAACGACAGGTTTATTGCTACGCCAGGCTCGTGCGACTGGTACGAAACCATTAAACTAAACTATGGAGTTGACTATAACTCGGCTATGGCAAAGCATTTTGACCCAATACCCCCTGTTTGGACAAAAATGGTGAATATATTGCTATACTGGGCAAATATGGGTGTCGACGGCTTTAGGTGCGATATGGCCGAAATGGTGCCAGTTGAATTTTGGGCTCATGCAATTGGAATTTTAAAACAAAAAAACGAAAAAATCATTTTTATTGCTGAAGTTTACAACCCCCAATTATACAGCAATTACCTCGATACCGGTAAATTCGATTACCTGTACGACAAAGTTGGTTTGTACGATACTTTGCGCTCAATTATTGCTCATGGTTACCCGGCAAGCGAAATTACAAAATGCTGGCAGGCTCTTAATGGCTTAAATAACAAAATGTTGCGCTTTTTAGAAAACCACGACGAACACCGCATTACATCAACATTTTTTGCTGGCGATGCTTTTAAAGCTATTCCGGCTTTTATTGTTTGCGCAACTATGCATAACGGCCCGGTAATGGTTTACTTTGGCCAAGAATTTGGCGAAAACGCTAAAGGCGATAAAGGTTATAGTGGCGACGACGGCCGCACATCGATTTTTGATTATACTTATGTGCCTACAATTTATAATTGGCTTTTATCACTTGAAAATAGTAGCTTACACCTGCCCGACAATGTTTTTCAACTTAAAAAACAGTATAAAAAAATATTAAACACTGCAATTTTATACAATGCATTTTACGATGGTAAGTTTTACGACCTTATGTGGGACAATAATTTTGATGGCGGCCCTAATAAAAACTATATTTTTGCTTATGTTAGATACAATAATAAACAAAAGTTACTGGTTATTGTAAATTTTTGCCAAACTCAAAATCAAACATTTTTGCTTAAAATACCAGCAAATTTAATTAATGATATGCAATTTGAACTATATAACAACCTGGTTTTTAAGCCAATAATTGGCAACGTAAACCAGTTCAGTATTAATGTGGCTCATTTATTTGCAAAAGGAATTTGGATAAACATAAATGAAAATAGCGGGCTTATATACCAAATACTACCGCTTTGATACTCCGTGCGATAATACTACATTAACTTTAGCATCGGTGTTTATGCTTATTGTATTTAACTCAAATTTTCCGTTGTATTCAACCTCAAAGTTATCTTGATCGAGATTAATAATATCAATAAAAACAGTACTGTCGCTAAAACTATCGCTACAAAGTTTTATTTGTTTTTCGTTATTTGTAAAAGCCCAGGTACCATCAATATCAATATTATTGTAGCCCGAACATTTTTCAGTATCAGATACAAGTTCAAACCTGCCCGAACTTAAAAACTTAATGCCACTGCTATTTATACACTCGTCAAAATAGTTTATTGTTGGTATTGGCCCATTTGGCTTTGTTAATTGCTTAGCACTAACTGTAAGATTATTTACATACCAGGTACCAGTTGTAAGCAGTTCATAATTCGACACAAACATATCGTTGGTTGAACACGAAACTAAAACTGATAATAATAATACAATTATAAACTTACCCTTCATTATTTTTTGCTTATAATTTAAACTACAATTTAACTATACTAAGCTTTACGCAATTATATATAAATTGTAAATACCCCCTTGATGTTTACAACAATTATGCCGTTTATACAATAATTATTAAGTAACTAATTTATTATACTGCTTTGCGGCCTTCCGTTTTTGTATGTTTCAATTAATATCGATTGTAAATAAACATCGTCGTAGGTAAGAGTCCAACTATCACTGTCGACAAGAGTTTTATAAACCTCGGCTCCAATATATTTACTATGTGTTAAATTTACCTGTACACCGTGTATTGCCCATCGGTAAAACTCGTATTCGTAATCGGTATTATTAAGCCATTGTTTCATTGGGCGGTATTCGGGCTCAATTTCGAGTTTTGATGTTACAACTTTTTTAATCTCTTCAATACGGTAATCTTCAATTTTACGTCGTTCAATTGAGTATATAGTGTTGTAACCAATAATTTTAAAGGTTATGTCTTTGTTTTCGGTAAATTCACAATCTTCAATTGTATACGTAGGATAATTATATATACCCCGGGTTTTTAGAAGCGAACGGTCAATTTGGTCGCCAATACTATAATCGGAAATTACAAATTTTACTGGTTTAAAATTTTTTGTCTCGGCCAGGGTTAAATTCGATTTTGTGCTTAATATTAAAGGGAAAGGCTCTAAATAAAGTATCAGTTTAGGTTTTTTATTTATGTAGGTTAAATCATACATTACTGTATCGGTTGATTTTTCACAATGTGTAATAATGTAATTCCGGTCATCATCGTAATAACCTTGCTCTTTGTAGCGTGTATATATTAAGCTCGAGTCGGTTATATGCAGTGCAAAAGCCGAATCGTTAAAAAAACGTTTGTTTATTGTATCGTACTGGCTATATGATATTGCCGAATCGTTCCTAAAAACTAAATCGTTTCCATAATACCATTCAATATCGGTAAATAACTCAATGTTTTTACACGTTTTTTTTACACAACTACCTAATATTAAAGCAATTGTTACTATACCTATTATTAATATTTTATTATTCACAACTTTAATATTTCGAAATTTTTAATTTTTACCCTTTAAGCCCGTAAATTTAATATTTTTTAGTAATACAAAAGACATTTATTTTGGCTTTATAACACTTAATTGAAATTAACATTAACTGTTTATTATTACATTAATACCCAAAATTCGCTCAATCGATTTAAATTTTGTAAGTATTTTACTACACTTGGTTAGTGAAATACTACAAACTTTACATTGGGGTTATATCTAAGCAAAGCGTTTGTTCGCATAACTCCAACCGCTTAACTTAGGTTATATTTTTTTTATTAGCATAAAGCATAATTATACAAATAAAACCGGGCAAACATAGCTCGCATATTGCTATTTAAATAAGTGTCAGCAATATTTTAACAGTAAGGTTTAGGCTTACTTATACAGTAAATACAATATCTTTTTTATTGATATTGTATTTGTGAATGCTCATTAATTGTTAAGTTCAAGCTACATGTCTTATTTTGTTAATATTTTAAACAAAAAATATTTGTTAACAAATCCCTGACAATCACTAATATTAATACAACAGGCAAAAAAAAGTGTTATATTTTTTAAATAAAACTTGCGGAAACAATATTTTGATATATCTTTGCACCCGCAATTGGCTCCGTAGCTTAATTGAATAGAGCATCTGAC
>CAZJCR010000214.1:0-6666 GCA_964544385.1 uncultured Bacteroidales bacterium | reverse complement strand
AACCATATCGACGAAGGTTTTTTATCGATAACAAAACAATACAATTCGACTAACCAAATTGATACATGGCTTATTAACAGTATTAACAGCCAGGCTTTAAGTATTGTCGATAAAACCGAGACCGAGGCTATTGGCATGGTTTTAAAAACAATAATTGAAACAAATTACCAGTTACCTCAAAAATTCGACAATCAGTTTACCGATACTTTCGAGTTTAATGTGCCGTTTTTACATAAATATTTATCGGTTACAGTTTATGTCGATACTGAAACAAGCCTGCTGCTTAAAATACATGATATTACCGAGCATTATGGAACAAAAGAGCAATTAAGCAAAAATTTGCAACGTAGCGAGCTTTTTACCGAGATGCTCGACATATTTAACTCGGACAAAACATACCCTCAAAAATTTAACCTGATACTTGAGCGCATTGGTTTTCATATTAAAGCAAGGCGGGTTGCTATTTTACATAACACGATAGGCGAAAAAAATGCTTTTTTGTACTGTCAGTATACTGGTAATAAAACCGATAGGCTTAACGATAATTTTATTGTGCCGTTTAACGATGTGCCATCGTGGAAACGCATGTTAGATGAGCGGAAAATGATACTTGGTTTTTCGTTACAATATTTGCCTGAAGATTTACGGAACTTTTTTAGCAGTTGTGGAATTAGTTGCGCTTACGTGTTCCCTATTAAAGCCGAAGATACAAATATGGGTTCGGTTATGTTCGAGAATTATCAAAACCAGTCGTGGGACAATACCGAGATAAATTTTATGAAAATGGTATCGGTATTAATATCGAACCTTACAGCCCGCCAGGTTAACGAGGATAAACTTGTTGATGCTAAAAACAAAGCCGAAGAGAGCGACAGGCTAAAATCGGCATTTTTAGCAAACATGAGCCACGACATACGTATACCAATGACGTCGATAATTGGCTTTACCGATTTACTTGCCGACCCCGATATTACACTTGATGAGCACGAGTATTTTTTTGAAATGATATACAAAAGCGGGCAAGACCTGCTGTCGCTTGTCGACAATATTGTCGATATGTCGAAAATTGAAACCGGACAGTTGCGTATTGTTAAAGACAGTTGCTCGTTGGCATCGATATTTAAAGAACTGTTTTTATTACACAGTAAAAACAGTAAACTACAAAAAACCGATAGTTTAGAGCTTGTAGTTGATTTTGCCGACAAATATAAACCAATGCCTTTTACTACCGATTTAATACGTATTAAACAGGTGTTTAACAACCTTATCGAAAACGCCATAAAGTTTACCGATGCCGGGGTTGTTAAGTTTGGTATAAGTAATTTGTGGGACAAAACCATAGAGTTTTACGTTCAAGATACAGGTATTGGCATTGCCGAAGAGCGACAGGGTGTTATTTTTGAACGGTTTAGTAAAGCCGAGCTTACTTACACAAAAGAATACTCGGGTACAGGCCTTGGCCTTGCCATTTGCAAAAGTATAGTTCAATTATTAGGTGGCGATATCAGGGTGGTATCGTATCCCGGCAAGGGGTCAACTTTTTATTTTACACACCCGTTAGGCTCCGACAGTATCGGGTTTTTAGAACAAGGAGTTGACAGTGGAAACCAGCAAAAATCGCAATACATATGGGAGTCGAAAACTATTGTTATTGTTGAAGATGTGGAGCAAAATTACAAGTATCTTGAGTACATGTTGTATCCCACAAAAGCTAATGTTATTTGGTTTAAAAATGGTAAAGATGCTGTTGACTATTTTATTAATGGAAATAATGCCGATGCAGTTTTAATGGACATAAGGCTACCCGTTATGGACGGCATTGAGGCAACAAAGCGAATTGTAAAAATTAGCAAAGTGCCAATAATAGCACAAACTGCTTATACATTAGGCGACGAAAAAGCACAAGCCTTAAACGCTGGTTGTATCGATTACGTGTCGAAACCGGTTGATTCGAAAAAACTGCTACAAAAACTCGATGGGTTGTTTAAACAGTTATTGTAAGGCTTAACTGTCTATTTTAAAGCCAATTACTAAAATATCGTCGTATTGGTTGTTTGTACCTTTCCATTGTTCAAAAAACGAGTTTAAATAGTTTTTTTGCTTGTCAAATGGTTTATTGTGTACGTTTAAAAGTGTTTCTCTAAAATTTTTCGATTGCAGGCGTTTATTGTCATTGCCGCCAATTTGGTCCTGAAAACCGTCGGAGTACATGTAAATAACATCGTTGTTATTAATTTGCAACAGGTGGTTTGTAAATGTGGGCCGTTCGTTAACATATTTACCAATAGGCATTATGTCGCCTTTTAACAGGTTAATTTTATTATTGTGTATAATAACCAAAGGCATGTGTGCGCCGGCGTATTCGAGCGATGTTTTTTCGGTGTCGATAATGCAAATGGCAATATCCATTCCGTCGGCTGGTATGTCGGGGTTGTCGGGTTGGTTTAATATTGCAAGCAATTTATTTTTAAGTTCGTTAAGTATAATATTTGCCGGCAGGTTGTTGTCGTTATGGTAAATCTCGTTTAGCAGCGAGTAACCCAAAATGCTCATAAAGGCACCGGGTACGCCGTGCCCTGTGCAGTCGGCAACAGCAATAATTTTTTTGTTACTGTTTTGTTTTGTCCAGTAAAAATCGCCGCTAACAATATCGCATGGCTTGTAAATTACAAAACTGTCGACAAATAGTTTTTTAATTTTTGAGCTTCCTGACAAAATAGCCTCTTGTATGCGGCTTGCGTAGTTAATACTGTTTGTTATTGCTTTGTTTTTGTTGTCGAGCTCGTGGTTAAGATTTGTAATTACGCCGAGTTTTTCGCTTAATTCGTCGCTTTTTGCTTTTATTTGTTCGGTAATGGTTAAAATCTCTTCTTTTTGTTGTGCCAATAAATTGTTTTGTACTAATGTTTCTTCGTATAACGATTGGGTTTTTTCTTTCTCTTCGTTAAGGCATGTTTTGTAGTAAAATTGTTTATATCTCGATTTTTCGTTTATAATACTTATTGCAAAAATACCCAAATATATTGCTGTTGGCGATAGCAGCTCGCGTAGTTCCATAAAATCGGGCTTAACATAAATACCTATCACTAATATCGATAATAACAACGGGAGCGAGTACACAATAATAATTTCGCGAAAGCCCCTTGCTAAAAAGTACGAGCTGGCTATTAGAACAATAAATGCCGATATTGATGTTTTGTAAAGTATGGTATCGAACGAGTGTATTAAAACATAAAAGCCCATAAATATAAAGCTTATGGCTGTTAATGTGTTTGTGTAATAAACTAATTTATTGTTGTTTTTTAGTTTTGTATGGCTTACAATAAACATAAATATAAAAAGTACTACCGATGGTATTCGCCCATATGAATAAGCTGGGTCTTTAAGTATTTTTATGTCGGAGTAAATAAAAACCGAAAGAACCATTACAACAAATGGTGCCATGTAATAGTACAACTTGTTAATTAATTGGTTAAGCTCAAGTTTATATTTTTGTTTAATATTGTCCACAATATTTTTTTTGGTTATAGCAATTTTGGTTCAATAATAATCTCGTTTCCAAGCCAAGCCCTGCCCATTAGCCCAACCGACAAGGTTTCGCTAAAGTCGGCTGGAATATAGCTGTTGGTTGGGTGTATGTTCGACAATAATCCTAATTTGGTATAAGTGTAGGCAACAAGTTCGCTGCAAAAAAAGTATGTATAAGGGGTTTGTATACCCTCGTAACGCCCTCGTACCGGGCCTAAAAATTCGTCTTTTGTGCTCGGAAAAACCGCGTTGCGGGTTTCGGAAATTACCTGGTTAAAGGTGTCGAAAAAAATTTGGTCGCGTGTTGTATATAAATGCCTTACAGCAAATTTACTGTCGTCTTTGCTATTAAAATTGGTTTTCATGCGTTGGTGCAGGCTTACCAATTGGGGGCCTTGTTTAGGTTTGCCCAGTATTACATCGTTTACTGTTGTAACAATATTCGATTCAAATAGTAATACGTTATCGTCCGATTTTATGCCTAAATCGGATGCTAAAACTACAATAGCCGAGTGCGACCAGGTACTGCTCTCTAAAAACTCGACAAAGTGGCTGCTTACATAGTTTCCATGCATTAATACAATGTCGCCGGTTTGCAAATGTGGTTTAAGGTGGTTGTAACCCACTGTTTGTTTTTTTACTATCATAACTTTAATTTTTATAAACCCATCGAGTATTTTTTAACATTTGATATTGTTTTTTCAGGTGTTTTTCCGTTAATATATTCGTCAATAACATTGTCTAAAACCGAAATAATTATATCAATATCTTTTTTATTTATAATAATAGGTGGTTCAACTCTTAAAACCTGGGCGTTAACCCCAAAAAAGCCAATATAAACTCCCAATTCAACGCAACGTGTTGCCAAAATTTTGCCCAATATATGGTTTTTTTCGATATTAATTTCGATGCCTGTCATTAAACCCTGCGACCGTACTTGTGTAATAACCGACGGGTATTTTAGTGTTAGTTTGTTAAGCCCGTTTGTTAAGTATAAGCCCATTTGGCAGGCATTGTTAAGTAAATTATGTTTTTCGATAAATTTTATAACCTCTAATGCCGCGGCGCACGATGGGGCGTGCCCCGAGTATGTAAACACATGTTGTGCCGGGTTTAGCGTGTCTAATATTAACGTTTTGCCAATAATTGCCGAAACAGGTGCATATCCACCCGACAATGCTTTGCCTGTAACAATAATATCGGGTTCAACTTGTTGATGTTCAATTGCCCACCATTTTCCGGTACGACCCATACCGCTTTGTACCTCGTCGGCAATAAATACTGTGTTATATTTTTTGCACAGTTGTGCAATACTTTGTAAAAAGCCTGTTGGTGGCATGTTAACGCCGGCGTCGCCTTGTATTGTTTCAAGTAATATACCGCCGGCTTTTTTTTCGACAAAGGCTAACTCAATTTGCTCAATAACTTTGTTGCTTTGTGTTTGGTTTTTTGGGTAATCGAGTTCAATAAACAGGTTATCTTTTTTAAAAACTTTGTCGTTTAAATGTCCAAAATCGCTTGCCGGCATCGATAAACCTGTTGACCCGTGATAATCGTTTTTAAAGTGTATAATACCTGCAATGCCGGTATATCGGCGCATGGCTTTAATTGCGCCGTCGCAGGCATCGCTGCCCGACAGCCCAAAGGCTACTTTTTTTTCGAACTTGCCTGGAGTAATTTCGATAAGTTTTTTAGCTAACTGTATTGCCGGCATGTTTGGTGAGTAAATAAAAGCCGAGTGGTGCATTTTTTTTGCGTTTTGGCTATATGCTTTTACAATTTTTGAATTACCAAAGCCTATGCAGTTTACCGATGCCCCGGCCATGCAGTCTAAATACCTGAACCCGTCAAAATCGGTAAAATAACAGCCTTTGCCTTTGCGTACCGATATGCCAAAAAGGCCCGAGTAGTTTGGCTTTGCTATATACTTTTTTACAAGCGACAATATTTTAATTGATTGCTTTGCCGGCGGAAAAATGTTTTTTTGGGTCATATAATTTATTTGTGGTTAATTTATTCACAAGTTGAGTGTTGGCTCAATTAAAATATTATTTTAAAAAAACAATTTTCTTAAAAGTAATAAAAAATGCGATAAGTTTTACCTGCGTAAAAAAACAATGGCCTGCCCGGGCGGGCATGGCCATTGTACACTCTTACCCTATTTATTAACTAACCGCTAAAAGCTTTCAAAACTATTGTCAAGTTTTTGGTCGGGCATAATGTTTAAATTAACACCTTTTTGATTGTTTGGCTGAGCCGCTTTTATGTTTTGTTTTGTTGTAATAATTTTATTAGTAGTTTTTTTAATTTTTTTGTCGATACCCTGAATATCTTTAAAAGTAAAATAACCTATCATCTCTTCGAGTTGTTGAGCCTGCGACGATAGTTCTTCGGCACTGGCGGCCATCTCTTCGCTCGATGCGGCATTTTGTTGAGTAATGTCGTTAAGTTGTTGTATAGCAGTATTAATTTGGTTAACGCCATTAGTTTGTTCCTGGCTTGCCGACGAAATTTCCTGAACCAGCGATGTATTTTTTTGGATAGCTGGCAAAGTTATCTGCATTTGTTTGTCGGTTTTTTCGGCCAGTAATAAGCTGTTTTGTGCCAGATTTACAATTTCGTCGGCTGCAAATTTACTTCGTTCGGCCAGCCTGCGCACCTCGGCTGCAACTACAGCAAATCCTTTCCCCATTTCGCCTGCTCGGGCAGCTTCAACAGCGGCATTCAAGGCCAAAATGTTTGTTTGCAGAGCTATGTCGTTAATAATTTGTATTTTATCGGCAATGGTACGTTGGGCGTTAATTGATTCGCCCGATATTTGGTTAACGTTCTCGATACTTTTTGATGCTGCAACCGAGTTTGCCTCGGTTTGTTGGGCGTTCTCGCTATTTTGTTCAATATTTGTTGCAATCTCTTCCATTGTCGACGAAATTTCTTCGACCGACGAGGCCTGTTGGTTAGCACCTTGCGATAGTTGTATTGACGCGCTGCTTAATTGCTGGCTTGCTGCTGCAATATTTTTTGAGCCGGTTGTAATATTATAAACAATTTCGCGCAGCTTTTGGGCCATTGCGTTAAGCGCACTTACCAAAATGCCAATCTCGTCTTTTTGGTTAATATCAATACTAACATCAAGGT
>CAZJCR010000213.1:1152-6680 GCA_964544385.1 uncultured Bacteroidales bacterium | reverse complement strand
CGAGTATTGTATCGTTTTCAATTTTAAAGTAATCCGACGCTTTTGTTCCAACAACTGCGTTGTCGGGCAAAACCATTATACCGTCGTGCGATGCTCCAAGGCCAATTTCGTCTTCGGCACAAATCATTCCCATCGAAACCTCACCACGTATTTTCGATTTTTTTATCTCAAAACTATCGTTCCCATTATACAATATTGTACCCAATGTTGCAACAACAACCTTTTGGCCGGCAGCAACATTTGGGGCCCCGCAAACTATCGGGGTGTCAAGGCCATCGCCTAAATCAACAGTAGTAATGCTAAGATGGTCGGAGTTTGGGTGCGCTGCACAAGTTTTAACCTTACCAATAACAAGGCCTTTTAAGCCACCTTTTACCGATTGAAAACTTTCAATGTTGCCAACTTCGAGGCCTATTGATGTTAATATTTTAGCTAACTCGTCAGGAGCAAGGCTAACCGACAAATACTCTTTTAGCCAGTTATATGAAATGTTCATTTTTTGATTTTTTAATAAGGAAACAAATGTATATGTTTTTTTAAAAGTAAAAAAGCCTTTAGCTTACACATTGTAACATTTTGAGTTGACTAAAAACTGCCTGTTTAAGCTTAAAAACTATATATTTGCACAAACATCAATAAAAAATGGACAACAGTAATAACAAGCCTCTAATATTAATATCGAACGATGATGGGTATTTTGCCCCAGGCCTTCATGCACTTATTAATTCGGCACAAAAACATGGCAATGTAGTTGTAGTTGCTCCCGAGCAAGGTTCGTCGGGCATGTCGCATGCAATTACAATAAAAGTACCACTAAGGGCATCAAAAATAAAAGGGCACCATAATTTCGATTTTTACAAAGTTAACGGTACACCTGCCGATTGCATTAAACTTGCTATAAACCAATTAACTCCGCGTATGCCCGACTTAATTGTGTCGGGTATAAACCACGGTTCAAACTCATCGGTTAGCGTATTATACTCGGGCACTATGGGTGCCGCGCTCGAGGGCTGCCTTAACGGCGTGCCGTCAATCGGGTTCTCGCTTTGTACTCATAATATGGATGCCGATTTTACACTTGCCGAAAAAATAGCCAATAACATTATTGATAAAGTTATTAAAAACGGCCTGCCTAAATACACATGCCTTAATGTGAATATACCTGTGGTTGAGGAACAAAATTTAAAAGGTATTAAAATATGCCGACAGGCAAAAGGTGTTTGGAGCGAAGAGTTTGAAAAACGTACCGACCCGCACGGTGGCACTTATTATTGGTTAACCGGCAATTTCGATATTCACGAAAATGGCTCGACCGACAACGACGAGTGGGCTTTACGTAATAATTACGCATCAATTGTTCCTGTTAAAATTGATTTTACCGATTACCAGGCTATCGAATTTTTAAATAAACTTGGCTTTTAATAATTATAATTAAACCTTGTTATTATGAAACGCCCATGTAAAAAAACAAACACGATTGCAATAAAATTTGCTACATGGGAGTTTCCCCGAGGTATCGCGGTAAGCTATCACTCCTTAATCTATAAATTTTATTATGATGAAACTTAAACCATACATAAACTCCGATTCGACAATAAAAGGTGCTGTTATTGGTATAATTTTACCAATAATCGGGTTTTTTGTTTTTTTATTGATAGCTGGCAACAGGTTCGACACAATAGCACAGGCAATTAAACATTTTCAGGCATACAATATTCTTTACAAAGCCCTTAGCTTATCGCTGATGCCAAATGCAGCCTTGTTTTTTTTATGGAGTAAAATTAACAAAATTAACCAAGCCCGTGGTGTTTTAATTTTTACCCTGTTTTACGGAGTTGGCGTAGTTATTTTATACATGATATAAAACCCCGTTGTTTATGAAATATTACTTAATTGCCGGCGAAGCCAGTGGCGACTTGCATGGTTCAAACCTGATGAAATCGATTAAAGAATTTGACAACGGTGCCCAATTCAGGTTTTGGGGCGGCAACTTAATGGCCGAACATGGCGGAGAGCCAGTTAAACACTATAGCGAAATGGCTTTTATGGGTTTTATAAAAGTAGTTTTGAATATCCGAAAAATTAATAATAACCTAAACATTTGTAGAGCCGACATTTTAAAATACAAACCCGATGTGGTTATTCTTATCGACTTTGCAGGCTTTAACCTTCAAATTGCAAAATTTGCCAAACAAAACAGGTTTAAAGTATTTTACTACATATCGCCTAAAATATGGGCCTGGAAAACTAACCGGGTAAAAAAAATAAAAAAGTATGTCGACAAAATGTTCTCGATTTTACCGTTCGAACCCGAATTTTACAAAAAATACAATTATAACGTAACATACGTTGGCAACCCGGTTAACGATGCTATTTACAACCGTCCCGACAAAGAACAAACCGCCGATGATTTTAGAAAACAAAACTACCTGTCGGGCAAACCAATTATTGCACTACTTGCCGGTAGCCGTAAACAAGAGATTAACTTAATTTTACCGGTAATGCTGCAAGCCACCAGGTTTTTCCCCGAGTACCAGTTTGTTATTGCAGGGGCACCGTCGATAAACCAATCGCTTTATAATAAAATTATTGGCAAATTCGACATACCTATTATATATGGACAAACATACCAGTTATTGCAACAAAGCCGCGCAGCACTTGTAACATCGGGAACAGCAACGCTCGAAACGGCACTTTTAAACGTGCCTCAAATTGTTTGCTATAAAACAATTGCCGGAAACTTACTTTATAAAATTGGCCGAATGTTAATTAAGGTTAAATACATATCGTTAGTAAACCTTATTTTAGGTTACGAGGCCGTAAAAGAACTCACCCAAACAACACTTAAAAAAGAGATTATTGCCAAAGAACTCGACCAAATACTAAACAACAAACAATATCGCGAAAAAATGCTCGACAACTACACAAAACTAAGCAACATTATTGGTACACCAGGTGCATCGCGCCAAGCGGCAAGCCAAATTGTTGCGGCTTTGCAGTAATTAAAAACATTTAAAATTATAGCACGCAATGGGTTTTAAACTATTTAATACAATATTATTACTTATCCCTTTTTTATCGCAGGCATCGGTTTCGACAGTAAAAATCGAACTTTTTAACCAGTTTAATTTAAAAACAGTATCGGTTAGCCCAATTGATGGAAAATATTATTTTACAACCGAAAAAGGCCGTGTTCATAAACTAAAAAAAAATTACATAACATATTTTACCGTAATTGGCGACTCAATTAGCGTTTGGGACCACAACCAACACCTTGGTATATTTTACAAAATATATTTTAGAGGACTTACAAAAAACAACACCTTTAAAATTGAACCGGCATACCCGGCATTACCCACGCGCGAGTACAATGGCGACCTTGAAATTACCGCGAAAAACAATAAATTATACATTCACAATACAACCAACATTGACGATTATTTAGCAGGAGTAATTGAGGCCGAAGCCGGACCTAATGCGCCTTTCGAGTTTTACAAAGTTCAGGCAATTATTAGCCGTACCTATTTAATCGAAATTATTAAACGCGAAGGACCCGACTACAAAATTGGCGACGATGTTATGTTTCAGGTTTATAAAAACCGTTGCAAACAAAACCCGCAAATTTTAAATGCTGTTAAACAAACCAGCAACCTTGTTATTATCGACACGGCTAACAACCTTATTACCGCAGCTTTTCACTCAAATTCGGGCGGCCAAACCGCTAACTCCGAAGACGTTTGGCTAAAACCCGCGCATTACCTTAAAGCCACTACCGATACTTTTAGCCTTAACCAACGAAACACCGTTTGGCACGACACTATTAGTATCGACGATTGGGTAAATTATCTTAAAAACAACGGAATTAACACCCACAACCAAAACCTTTACCTAAATTATATCATGGGGCAACGCCAAAAATATTTAACAATTAATAATGATACTTTAGCACTAAAAAAAATCAGAAAAGACCTTAACCTGCGCTCGGCATGGTTCTCAATTAAAACCGAAAACAATAAAATTATTTTCGAAGGCAAAGGATATGGACACGGCGTAGGCTTGTCGCAGGAAGGTGGAATGCAAATGGCAAGGCTGAATTACTCGTTTATCGATATTATTTACTTTTACTATAAAGGAACTAAAATTGTTAATTATAATAATTTTATATCGTTAAATTAATCGATATTTAAAACCAACAATATTTAATTATTGACAATTACTTTATTATAATTATTTAATTAATAAACAACTAAACAATAAAGCAATGAAAATATCATCAAATTTTGATTCAGGTAATATCGATGTTATCGACATACAACACCATCGCAATATATTGCTTAAAATAAAAGCCGACAACAAAGCCAATTACATGCAATGGTTTTATTTTAGGCTACACGATGCCAAAGGATATCCATGCCGTATGATAATACAAAACGCAGCACAGGCGTCGTACCCCGAGGGTTGGCAAAATTATCAGGTACGGGCATCGTATAACCGTACAACATGGTTCCAAATACCAACCAGCTACAACGGTAAAGAACTTGTTTTTGAATTAATGCCCGAATATAACTCGGTATTTTTTGCATATTTTGCACCTTTCCATTACGAACAGCATTTAAATATGCTACACAAAGCACAATTATCGGAACGTTGCGTTCTTACATCGATAGGTCAAACTTACGAGGGACGCGACATTGACATGCTCATTGTTGGCGAACCTGCACCCGAAAAAAAGAAACTTTGGCTTATTGCACGCCAACACCCTGGCGAACCAATGGCCGAATGGTTTATCGACGGGCTTATTAACCGTATTATCGACCCAACCGATGCGGTATCGGTTAAACTGCTCGAGAGTGCTGTTTTGTACATTATACCCAATGCCAACATTGATGGAAGTATACATGGTAATTTACGTACAAATGCTGCCGGGCTAAACCTTAACCGCGAATGGCTTAACCCCGACAAAGATAAAGCCCCCGAAGTTTTTTACATAAAAAAAACTATGCTCGATATTGGTGTCGACTTTAACCTCGACATTCATGGCGACGAATCGTTACCTTACGTTTTTATCTCGGGTATCGATGGTATACCGTCGTTCGACAGCCGATTACGATATTTAAGCAAACTATTTTGCGACACTTGGCTAACTATTAGCCCCGATTTTCAAGTTGAAAAAGGCTACGAAAAAGACGAACCTGGAAAAGCAAACCTAAATATTTGCTCAAAAAATATTGCCGAAACATTCAAATGTTTATCGTTAACTTTAGAGATGCCATTTAAACAAAACATTAACCTGCCCGACTATAATACCGGTTGGTCGGCTGCACGTAGCCAAAAACTTGGGGCATCGTTAATAAATGTATTACATATTTTTGTCGAAAATATAACTAATTAATTTAGTTGGCTTTTGGTAATTTAATAGGTAAAAAAACCTTTACAATTAATACTATCGTCTACCTGTATTAATATTGGCGGAATACGGGTTACTTACCTGTCAAACCGATACAGGTGTAGTGCGACACTGAAAAGTA
>CAZJCR010000213.1:0-1142 GCA_964544385.1 uncultured Bacteroidales bacterium | reverse complement strand
GTAATTTAATAGGTAAAAAAACCTTTACAATTATTATTATCAAATAAATATTTACCAGTATTAAGTCAATAAGTTTTTACAAAAAAAGCGGCACAAATTACTGTGCCGCTTTTTTTTGTATTTAATAATATTATTTTACAGTCCAAACATTTCCACCTTTTAATAAATCGTCAACACTTTTATATTTAGCTGTTTTTTTAACCGTTTCAATTTGTTGTTCAAGTTCAACCTCATAAGTAGTTGCATCAACACTACGAATAACACCTAAAGCCACCGGAAAATCGGGATACCGCATATTTGCAAGCATAGCATGTATTGCAGTGCCTGGTTCTTTAGCATCATGCACCAGTAAGTTGTCAACAGTATATTTACCGTCGGTTAACGACACGCATTTAAGTTTCATATTTTCGATAACGATACCTTTGTCGCGGTTTTTTCCATAAACCATTGGTTCACCGTGTTTAAGCACAATAGTACGGTCTTCTTTAAAATCTTTATCGGTAAGAGCTTCGTGTGCACCGTCGTTAAAAATTACACAGTTTTGCAAAATTTCGACAACCGAAGTTCCTTTGTGGTTAGCTGCTTCGACAAAAATATCGGTCGATAATTTAATATTTACGTCAATAGTACGAGCAAAAAAATTGCCAGCGGCACCTAAAACCAACAAACCCGGGCAAAATGGATCCTCGATGGTTCCAAATGGCGACGATTTTGTAACAATGCCTTTTGGCGATGTTGGCGAATATTGGCCTTTTGTTAACCCGTAAATTTCGTTATTAAACAAAAGCACGTTAATATCGATATTTCGCCTAACAAGATGTATAAAATGGTTACCGCCAATTGCCAAAGCATCGCCGTCGCCGGTAATTTGCCAAACATGTAATTTTGGGTTTGCTACTTTTACTCCCGAAGCTATCGCGCTTGCCCGTCCGTGAATGCTATGAAACCCATATGTATTCATATAATAAGGAAACCTCGACGAGCAACCTATACCACTAATAACTGCAACATTTTCGCGTGGTTGTTTAAGTTCAACCATTGCTTTTTGAACAGCATTAAGCACTGCATGGTCGCCACAACCTGGGCACCAGCGTACTTCCTGGTCACTTTTAAAGTCTTTAACTGTTAATTTATAGTCAATA
>CAZJCR010000212.1:0-6686 GCA_964544385.1 uncultured Bacteroidales bacterium | reverse complement strand
GCGCGGTGTTTATTTAATATTAGGTAAAATAACCAACGAGTTTGGGCACCCCGGTATCGAAGTACAAAAAATGGTACGTATGCCACAAAAATCCGATCCGCGTAATAAGTAAGTTTGGTAAATAAAATTATATGTAGAACTGTAAAAAAAATTATTTGTTTTGTTTTTATATTTTGTATAACTATGCAGAACATGATTAATTAATTTTTACGTAGCCGAACTGTATTTATCATAAATATTGTTCTTGTTATTATGAACATTTTTTAGTATAGTAGTTTCAAAATATTGTATATAACAATAATAATAAGTTGTCATTTTTTTATTTACATATTTATTAATTATTAAATCAATTTAGTTATGAAAAAGAATTATTTTCTGCATTTTTCTGCATTTTTCTGCATTTTTCTGTTAATTATTAGTTGTGATAACAAAGACGAAAATGCCAGTACAAATTATCAAACTTATAATGAGAGATATTATTATGAAGGGAATTATTATGAGTTTGAGTTTCGAAAATATGATGATGGAGTAATAGAGTTTATGGGTGATACAACGAGTACTGACTTTGATATTATTAGTACAGCTTTGCAAAATAGTAATTCAAAGTTGGTTTATAGTGATGATTTGACTGTATATCTTTTCGATAATAATGAACAAAAAGAGCAATATTTAGATTCAAAAGGTGAAAATGAATTATGTGAGTTAAAAAATGCAACAGCTTATTCTAGTATTTGTATTTTCTTATATTCTTATGCTAATTTCGGTATTGAATTATTTGATGCTGCAAATCCAAATGATTACGCAATACCTGTATATAGCAGTCTTGATAAATCATATGGTTTTGGTAGTTTGTATAATATTGATGGTAGGAATTTTAATGATACCTTTAGCTCGCTTCATGCGTTGAATTATTCAGGAAAGCGATTAAAAATAATTCTATTTGAAGATACCGGTTTTGGAGGTTGTACATGGACAATAATTGTAAGGCCTTCTAGTGAGAACAACACTGGGGATTCTAATTCAGATTATGAATTTATAAGAACATATACTTATCAACTCGCCGATTTTAAAAATATGACTATGAAAACTACCGGACGTTTGTGGTGGAAAAAAACTATTACATGGGATGATAATGTTAGTTCATTAAAGTGGACTTTTGAAGGTAATAGTGGCGGAAGTATTTATTAGTGCTGTTTATATAATAGCTACTATTAATTTTTTATTAAAATATCAGGTTGGCTAAAAAGCCTGATATCATATCGGAGATTAATATTTGAAAAAAAGTATTGAATAGTTATACAAATAAAATACGGGTGCCCGGTAATATTTGGGCACCCTTTTATAAATAAAATATGATTAAACAAAAATCAGTTTTTAGCAATAAGTTTTATGGTTGCTGTATTTTTTTATTGCTAATTATATGGTTACCAGCCGTTAATGCCCAAAAAATTACAATATCGGGGTTTGTTGAGGATTCGGTTACCGGCGAGCGGCTTATAATGGCTACAATAGTTAGCGGCCACAGTGGTGTTTTAACAAATGACCATGGTTTTTATAGCTTGCAACTGCCAAAGGGCAACAATACTATAATGTGTTCGTTTGTTGGTTACAAGCCTTTCAGGCTGTTGGCAAATATTAACAACGATACTACAGTTATTATAAAGCTTTCGGCGCAAGCTTTAATCGACGAAATTATAGTGTCGCAAAACAAAAACCCATTATTTTCAGCATCGGGTATAAATGGTTATGCTATAAACCCCAGCCAGGTAAAAAAACTTCCAACAATATTGGGTGAACCCGATATTATAAGGGCCGTTCAACTTTTACCGGGTGTACAGGCCGGCAACGAGGCATCGGGTAGCCTTATGGTACGCGGGGGCGGGCCTGGTGCAAATATTATTTTGCTCGACGATATCCCAATTTTTAATGTTAACCATTTGTGGGGCATATTTTCAGTTTTCGATGCATCGGCTATCAAGTCGTCGACATTTTTCAATAGTGGCTTTCCTGCAAAATATGGTGGCAGGCTTTCGTCGGTACTCGACCTCAGGCTTAAAGACGGGAATAAAAATAATTATCACGGGAACGTGTCGGTGGGGTTGGCCGCTTCAAAAGTTTTTATCGAAGGGCCCCTGCAAAAACAAAAAAGTTCATTTATATTTTCGGCAAGGCGTACTTATATTGATATACCGTTGTCGATAGTACAAAAATTTAAACATAAGGATTATATTAAATACCGTAATGGCTATTATTTTTACGATATTATTGGCAAACTTAGTTTCGACCTTGGCAAAAAAAACCGGTTGTTTTTTAGCCTTTATACAGGCAAAGACAAACCATATAAAATAGACGAAAAAAACATTAACGATATCGACAATTCATCGCTCGAGTGGGGCAATATTACTGCTTCTGCGCGATGGGCACAAAAATTGGGGGCTAAAGTGTTTGGTAATTTTACAGTAACACATACTACATATTATTACAATGCCAACCGCGAGGTTAATTTTATCGATTCGTTAGATTATATGTCATTTAATTACAATTACGAAAATGGTATTACCGATTTTAAAGTTAAATACGATATAGCATATTACCTTAACGATAAAATTAAAATTGATGCCGGGGTTTTTAGTACCAATAATAGTTTTAATACAGGTAAAACAAATTATGTAAATAATGTAATAAATATATCAGCCGATAGTGTAGGTAAGCCTTTTACCCAAAAACAAGCACCGTTGCAAAAATCGGGTGAAATAGGTTGTTACCTGTCGTCCGATATTTTGTTTTTCAATATTTTACAAACCAGTATAGGTGCAAGGGTTTTACGTTATACACAAAATGGTATGTCGTTTATTTGCGCCGACCCCCGCTTGCTATTAAAACTATTGCCCCAAAATATGCCTGTTGAGTTTGGGATATCGCTTACGCAGATGCACCAAAATATGCACTTACTAAGTAATTGTGGCACCGATATGCCAATAGATTTATGGGTGCCTGCTACTAAATCATTTAAACCCGAATATGCAAACCAGGTTGGTTTCGATTTTAAATACACTGCCCCTAAAAGCCTGGTTTTTTCTATATCGGGGTATTATAAAGATATGTATAACCTTGTCGATTATAAAGATGGCGAGGGTTTCTCGGTTTCGAATGTAAATTGGGGGCAAAAGGTAACTTCGGGAATTGGCAGGGCTTTTGGGGTTGAACTACTTGCCGAAAAGCAAGACGGGAAAATAACCGGTTGTATATCATACACTTTGGCAAAAAGTGAATGTAAATTCAGCCTTATTAACAATGGTAGTTGGTTTAATTATAATTACGACCATAGGCACGAGTTTAAAATTACTGCTAACTATAGTTTAAAAAACAATGTAGGGCTAAATGCTGTTTGGGTTTTTGCGTCGGGCAAACCCATTACCGTGCCCGTAGCATTATATGAACCATATTTTGATAATTTTTACGATGTTTATATTTTTAACCAAATCAATTATGATGAGAAAATTTATGATTACAGTAAACGTAATAATGCCCGTATGCCAAATTATCACCGGCTCGATATAAATGTAAATTTTACTAAACAGTTAAAGCATGGCAAACGTGTTTTTAGTGCAGGTGTTTACAATGTTTATAACCGTAAAAACCCTTATTACCTTACTGTTGACCGAATTGGAAGCCAGTTACAGTTCAACACCAACAGCATGTTACCATTTATACCTTATATATCGTATACCTATGAGTTTTAATAAAATTAATCAAGCTTTTATTTTTTGCATTTTAAATATTGCACTATTGGCATGTTCCGACGAGTTTGTTGTCGATAGTTATTTTAACAAAAAGCTTACAGTAAGTTGTGCAGTAAAATCGGGTGGGCCTATTGAACTATATTTAGGTAGCAACGCCCCATTTAACTATATTATACCCCCGGGCGAAAGTTTTTTTTCATCTACAATGATTAACGATGCCT
Organism: uncultured Bacteroidales bacterium; assembly: GCA_964544385.1. Lineage (GTDB taxonomy): Bacteria > Bacteroidota > Bacteroidia > Bacteroidales > SZUA-534 > CAZJCR01. The sequence continues at coordinate 2,722 of CAZJCR010000212.1, read as the reverse complement.
TTATTACTGTTTACAATAACAACCGGTTAATTGATACAATGATATTTGATAATAATTGGGGTAGTTATAAATCGACAAAATTAGCAGAGGCAGGATTAACCTATAAAATTGTTATAAACCATAATTTATACCCACAAACTACAGCTTTGGTAAACGTACCGTTACCGGTTAATGTCGATTCGGTTTCATACAAACTTTTTGCCGACAGTTCAAATATGTTGCTTACTGTTTTTTTTACCGATACAAATATTGACAACAATTATTATACATTAAGTTTTTATGAGACTAAAAAAAACTATAGTAGTGTAACATTTTATAATACCGACCCGGTATTTGGTAAAAAAATTGAATTCGATTTTAGTTCGTTCGCTTTTGAAAACGATATTGAGGCACAAATTAAAGTTGAAATAGCCGATAGTATTTTTAATAACCCGGTAATTAGTTACCAATGTATAGTACCTTTTAGCAGCGGTATATTTGGCGGCGGTAACACTATATCAATGGCCGACACTTTGGGGGTTAGGTTATATTCAATTTCGCAATCAATATTTGAGTATAACCAGTCGTTAAATAATTATATCGAAAACCAAAAATCAGGCATATCGTCGCAACTTTATACAAATATTGAAAATGGTAATGGAATGGCTGGCGGCTACAGCCAAACCACATTCGAGTTTGTCCTAAGGTAAACCGGAAAAACATAAAATTTGTTATATCCTAAAATCCGCAAGTAAAAGGTTACAAATCGCAGAGAATAAAGAGAACTGCAAAGTTTGACTCATTTAAAACAGTGATGTTTTTCTCCGTGAACTCTGTGCTCTCTGTGGTTAGAAAAATATGTTTGCAGATTTTAGGTATATTGTTAAGTTAAATAATTAATACCACAAAAATTGGTATTTTTGGGCATTAAACTTAAAACTATAATAATATGGACAATTTTAATTTTCACAACCCGGTGCGTATACTTTTTGGTAAAGGAAAAGTTGCCGAAATGGCAAAATACATACCCGAAGGTTCAAAAATATTGATGACATACGGTGGCGGCAGTATTTTTAAAAATGGCGTTTATGACCAGGTAAAACAAGCACTTAACGCTTTCGATGTTACCGAATTTGGTGGTATTGAGCCAAACCCACATTTCGAGACATGTATGAAAGGCCTTGAAATAGTAAAGCAAAAAAATATCAACTTTTTGTTGGCTGTTGGTGGCGGCTCGGTTATCGATGGTACAAAACTTATTGCTGCGGCCGCATATTATAATGGCGACCCATGGGATATACTATCGAAAGGTGCAAAAGTTACAAAGGCGTTGCCCTTGGCTACCGTGCTGACATTATCGGCAACTGGCAGCGAAATGAACGGTAACTCGGTTGTTACAAAGGATGCAACTAAAGAGAAACTGTCATTTGGGTCGCCATTGGTTATGCCACAATTTTCGGTACTCGACCCTTCGTTCGCTTTTAGTTTGCCCAAACGGCAGGTAGTTAACGGAATTGTTGATGCCTTTATCCACACCTTTGAGCAATATTTGACATACCCTGTAAACTCGCCAGTGCAAGACCAAATGGCCGAGGCAATTTTTAGGGTACTTATTACCGAAGGCCGCAAAGCGGTTGCCAGTATTGATACCCCCGATTACAACAACCGTGCTAACCTTGCATGGGCAGCAACAATGGCTCTTAACGGCATAATTGCAGTTGGAGTGCCTCAATGCTGGGCTACTCATCAAATAGGCCACGAGCTTACAGCCTTACATGGCCTCGACCATGCTGTAACTCTTGCAATTGTTGCCCCTGGTTTAATGTTAGCTAGTGCCGATAAACGAAAACAAAAAATATTACAGTTTGGGCAACAGGTTTGGAATATTACCTCGGGTTCCGATAATGAACGCGTTACAAAAACTATTCAACAAACCGACTCGTTTTTCCGCGAATTGGGTGTTTTAACATTGCTTGGCGAGCATAATATTGGCCAACAAACTATTGACCAAATATGCCAAAGGTTTGTAACCCGGGGTTTAAAAGCTGTTGGCGACCAACAAGACATTACTATTGATATGGTTGGCCAAATTCTGCAATCGAGGTTATAGTTTGTAAACAAATTGGTATTAAAGCTTGTTCTTATGTTAGGTGCAATACACAATAAAATTAGCATCGGGGTTATACCTAAGTAAAGTGTTTGTTCGCTTAGTTACAACCGCTCAACTTAGGTATAAGTTAAACATGTTACTAAATTATTAGCATAAAACTGTAAATTATGAAACACCCATGTTTTGAAAAACATAAACACTATTGCAATAAAATTTCCTACATGAGTGTTCCCCCAAGGTGTCGTAGCAAACTATCATTCCTTAATCTATAAATTTTATTACGATGAAACCAAACATGGGCGGAGCCGACAGGATTGTAAGGTTATTTGTTGCAATTCTTATAGTTATTGTATTTTTTAAAGGTATTATAACAGGAATTTTGGGTATAGTTTTATTAATTTTTGCAGCAATATTTGTTGTAACATCGTTAATTAAATATTGCCCTTTGTATAGTTTATTTAATTTAAATACCTGCCACAACAAAAACAAAAAGTAAATTAGTTTGTTTTGTTGGTGTAGTAGTATAAAAGATGTTTTTGTAAGCCTCTTGGCAATTGCCAAGAGGCTTTTTACATATATTTTATCAACCATATTAATAATTTATAGGCTATATTTATCAGTACTGTATAATTT
>CAZJCR010000211.1:0-6732 GCA_964544385.1 uncultured Bacteroidales bacterium | reverse complement strand
AAGTGTAGTGAAATACTTACAAAATCTAAATCGATTGAGCCATTAGCTCAATTTGGGTCTAAATCGATTGAGCGAATCGCTCAATTTAGTTCTAAATAATTTATTTTAAACTTTTATTACTTATAAAGTTGATGTTAAAGAATACAGAAAAAAATAAACCATTAGTAAAAAAATGTATTTTCTTTGCATTTTTAATTAAATTAGCTATTAAAGTATAAAATTAAAATATTGATTATGAGTAATGTGGTATCACAAATAGATGAACTTGACAAAAAAATACTGTCGTTAGTATCAAAAAATGCCCGTATACCTTATTTAGAAGTTGCACGCGAATGTAATGTGTCGGGGGCTGCAATACACCAACGCATACAAAGGTTAATAAAAATAGGTATAATAACAGGCTCCGAGTTTATTGTCAGCCCGCGCTCAATTGGGTATTCAACCTGCGCCTTTATGGGCATATATTTACAAGAGGCAGGCATGTACCACGATGTACTTAAACAGTTAGAGAAAATTCCCGAGGTAGTAGAGTGTCATTATACAACAGGTGGGTATTCAATGTTTATAAAAATTATTACCCGCGATAACCAACACCTTAAAGATATATTAGCCGATAAACTACAGAAAATTGCAGGCATAGCCCGTACCGAAACAATAATATCGTTAGAAGAAAATTTTAAACGCCAGTTCCCGATAGGTTAACATTTATACTTTAGTTATGCTGAATTTTTTATTGCACATATATATTAATTTATAGAATAAAAAACTTATAAAATTGTATTTTTGCCGCGTGGGTCTCCAGGCGGTTTTTTGTTTAAAAAAAACCGAATTATAACAACCCTTAATAAAACCAGTACTTTATAGCTAACAAAAATTATTAAGTAATGAACAAAGACAATCAGGTATTCGAAATTATAGACAGAGAATACCACCGCCAAAAAAACGGTATTGAGCTTATAGCAAGCGAGAATTTTGTGAGCGAGCAGGTTATGCAAGCCATGGGCTCGTGTTTAACCAACAAATATGCCGAGGGTTACCCTGGAGCACGTTACTATGGCGGTTGCCAACATATTGACGAGGTTGAAACATTGGCCATTGAGCGTTTAAAGCAAATTTACGATGCCGAGTATGCAAATGTGCAGCCACACTCGGGTGCACAGGCTAATATGGCAGTGTTTTTAACAGTGTTACAACCCGGCGACACATTTTTAGGGCTCGACCTTTCGCATGGCGGGCACTTGTCGCATGGTTCGCCCGTGAACTCGTCGGGGTTGTTATATCGCGCAGTATCGTACGGCGTTAAACCCGATACTGGTTTAGTTGATTACGATATGATGGAGCAGGTTGCTACTAAAGAAAAGCCAAAACTTATTGTTGGCGGGGCATCGGCTTACTCGCGCGAGTGGGATTACGAACGCATGCGTTACATTGCCGATAAAGTTGGGGCATTACTTATGATTGACATGGCCCACCCGGCAGGTTTAATTGCCGCCGGGTTACTTAACAACCCCTGCAAACACGCTCATATTGTTACATCAACAACACATAAAACATTGCGTGGCCCACGTGGCGGTATTATTTTGTTAGGTAAAGATTTTGACAACCCTTTTGGCATAACAACAAAAAAAGGCGAGGTAAGGCCAATGTCGTCGTTGTTAAATTCGGCTGTGTTCCCCGGTATACAGGGCGGGCCGCTCGAACATGTTATTGCAGCAAAAGCCGTGGCTTTTGGCGAGGCTTTAGAGCCATCGTACAAAACTTATCAAACACAGGTTAAAAATAATGCCAGAGTTATGGCCAGCGAGTTTATTAATAAAGGCTACAAAGTAATTTCGGACGGTACCGACAACCACAGTATGCTTATTGATTTACGGACTAAATTCCCCGAAATTACCGGGAAAATGGCCGAGAATGTGTTGGTTAAAGCCGATATCACAATTAATAAAAACATGGTACCTTTCGACAGCCGTTCGCCATTCCAAACATCGGGGCTGCGTGTTGGTACACCTGCTATTACAACTCGTGGTTTGGTTGAGAGCGATATGGCAGTTATTGTCGGGTTTATTGACCGTGTAATATCGAACCACGACAATGCCGATATAATTGAACAGGTTAAAACCGAAGTTAACTCAATGATGTCGCCTAAACCTATGTTTGCTTGGTAACTTTTGCATCGTTAATTTAAACTAAAACAGTATATTTGAAGCTATCCATATAAAAGGGTAGCTTCAGTTTTTTTACATAACAATATAATTATTTATAACACAATGCGTATAGCTGTTAATGTACAAACTTTAGTACAAAATAAAATGGAAGGTTTGGGCTGGTTTACCTACGAGATTATTTCGCGTATTGTAAAAAACCATCCTGAACATAATTTTACTTTTATTTTTGGTAAAGGCATTGTGAACGAGTATTGTTTTTCAGATAATATTGATAGTGTAAATATTGGCCCTAAATATTTCAGGCCTTTTGCCTGGTTAATCAAATTCGGGTTTTTAATACCCAGGTTTGTTAATAACGGTAATTTCGATTTATACATATCGCCCGACGGTTGGAGTTCTATGCAAATAAAGGTTAAAACCCTTATAGTAATACACGATATTAATTTTGAGCATTACCCGGCTTTTTCGCCATGGTCGTTTCGTACTTATTACAAATATTTTTTTAAACGATGGGCAAAACATGCTAACCGAATAGTAACTGTATCGCAATACTCAAAAAGCGATATTGCGCAAACTTATTCTGTTAACCCCCAAAAAATTGATGTTATTTATAACGCGGCAAGTGCTGTTTATCATCCTATTGATAATGAAAAAAAACAATTGGTAAGGCAAAAAATATGTAACGGTGCCAGTTACTTTTTATTTGTTGGAGCTTTGCACCCGCGTAAAAACATTATAAACTTGTTTAAAGCTTTTGATAAGTTTAAAGTTACCGATACAAATAATGTTAAATTAGTTGTAGTTGGCGAAAAATTTTATTGGGACAAGCCCACAAAAAACGTTTACAATAACTTGGTTTACAAACCCGACATAGTGTTTACCGGTCGTTTATCGCAAACCGAGCTTAAAGATGTAATGGGTGCCGCATTATCGTTAACATACGTGAGTTTGTTCGAGGGCTTTGGTATACCCATTGTTGAGGCAATGAGCTGTGGTGTTCCAATTATTACCTCAGACACTACTGCAATGCCCGAAATTGCCGGCAATGCTGCCTTAATTGTTAACCCCCGCGATGTTAATCAAATAGCACAGGCTATGGGGCAAATTGCTACAAACGAAAAACTGCGCCAGCAACTAATTGCCGAAGGTTTGTTGCGTAAACTGCATTTTTCGTGGGAAATATCGGCTCACAATTTTTGGAAAAGTGTTGAAAACACGCTACTGTAGTACAAAAACGTAAGTTATTGTACCTGTTTGCAAAGCCGGTGCGTTTTGGTCGACATTAAATTTTGTTTGCATAGCCGCTTTACGAGCCTCGTCGTTAAGTTGTTTATTTGTAGTGGTAGTTCCTTTAACGCCAGGCCTGGCACTAACAACATTGCCATTTTGGTCAACTGTAATTTCAACAACAACCTTGCCTTCAACCTGAGTTGTATAGGCTGGTACTGGCATAATTTTACCTGTACGGCCATTTAAGCTAAACGATATGCCATTTCCGCCAGCACTACCGCCAGTATTGTTTTCCGAGTTTATACTACCATCGGGTTGCCCTTGGTTTCCCTGGCCGCCACCCTGGCCTTGGCCGGTATTGTTGCCGGCAGTGTTTTTTCCGCCAAATGCATTTTTAGCTCGTTCGGTTAAAGCCTTTTGTACCTCTTCTTGCCGTATCCGTTCGCGTTCTTTAGCCTCGTCAATTTGTCTTTGTTTTTCAATTTGTTCAAGGCGCTCTTTTTCAATTTGCTCTTCGCGTTGTTTTTTTAGTTCCTCGTCTTTTATTTTTTTGTCTTCTTTTTTCTTTTTTTCGATAATAGCAGTTTGGTCAAAATCCTGGTCTAAAATATCTTCGGTTTTATCGGGTTGGTTATTGCTAATTTGTTGAGGTACAGGTTCGGCAGGTGTTGGTATTTGTTGTTGTGGCGATAGTTTTGGTTCAACCTGGCCCTGGCCTACAGGCGAGTTTCCAAAATTAATAAGTATACCTTCTTCGGCCGGTGGCGGAAAAGGAGTTTTGAACCCAAAAAACAAAAGGGTAACAAAAAGCAGGGCTAAAAAAATAGTTGTGCTAACAATACTAAACCGTTGTTCGTTGTTTAATGCCATTTTTAATTTTTAATAGGACGTGTAGCTAAAATTAAACGATATTGGTTGTTTTTTGCAATGTTCATAACTTTAACAACATGCTCCATAGCAACCGATTGGTCAACATGTAGCGATATAGTTGGAGGCTCGGGATAGCCCGATGCCGGGCCAACTTTTGAAATAATGTGCGACTCGAGCTTTGCAAAATCGACATAAACGCCTTCAACAGCAAAGCGCAGGTCGTGAGTTATCGATACAGTTGTAATTGGTTTTGTTGCCATTGTTTGGGTATTGCTTTGTGGTAATAGCAGTTTAAGTGCATTTGGGGCAACAAGTGTCGATGTTATCATAAAAAATATAAGCAGCAAAAAAACTATGTCGGTCATTGACGACATGTTGAAACTGGAGCTTACTTTTGATTGACGTTTTAAAGCCATGTTTTTATTAATTAACAGGTTCGTTCAATAGGTCCATAAACTCGGTTGATGTAGCCTCCATTTTAAGTACTACTTTTTCGACACGGGCAACTAAGTAATTATAAGCAAAGTAAGCAATAATACCAACAATAAGCCCGCCAACAGTAGTAACCATTGCGGTATAAATACCGTTCGATAAAAGTCCAACGTCAATATTGTTGCCAGCCTGCGACATGTCGTAAAAAGCTTGTATCATACCAATTACAGTACCTAAAAAGCCTATCATTGGGCCACCGCCCGATATTGTTGCCAAAGTTGGCAGGCTTTTTTCGAGTTTTGCAATTTCAATATTTCCAACATTGTCGATAGCTGTGCTAATATCGTTTAATGGCCTGCCTAAGCGGCTGATACCTTTTTCAATCATTAATGCTATTGGTGTTTTTGAGTTTTTACACAGCGATGTTGCCGAGTCAATTTTGCCCTCGTGTATGTAGTCTTTTATCCGGTTCATAAAGTTAATGTCAACTTTTGAAGCGTTGCGCAATGCCATGTACCGTTCAAAAAATATGTAAACAGCAATAATTAACAGTATTGCTAAAACTATCATTATCCAGCCCCCTTTAATTGCCAGTTCGAGTGCCGATATTGTTTTTTGGCCAGTTTCGACAACGCCTTGTGGGCTTATTTGTGTTTGTGCCTGAATTGTTTGAAAAAGTAATGTGTTAAACATAATTGTATTTTTATTTTGTGTGTTAAGTTAAAAAAATAACGTCAAACTACTGTTTGTATTATCTAATAATATTATTTGTTTGTGCCGGGGTTTTCGTCAATTATAATTGTTTCGTCGGGTTTTATTGCATTTTTATTTCCAAAAATACGTTTCCAAAGTTCTTTAATTGTGTTAAAATCCTCGGTGTAAAACAAACCAATGCCTTGTGTATATGGGCCTTCGCTGTATATTAAGTCGCGGTTTACTTTTGAGAATGCTTTAAAACGTATGTTCCCTTTTTTATTAAGTTTTACTTCAACTTCGAGGTCGGTAGGTACTGTTGATGCGTTTGGGTTTGTAGTATTTGTTGCATCGTACCCAACGTTACCATTAACTAAAATGCGTTCGTCCCAAAGTTTTGTCGAAAAAGCTACCTCGTATTGTTGTTGAGTGTACTCGTTGTCGCCAGGCCTGTAGGTAACGCCAAGGTCAAAGTCGGACGAAACCTGCGATATTAACTGGCTTAACTGGTTCGATAGTATCTCGCTTGCAGTTGTTGAACCAAGGTTGGTTGTAGTTGTTGTTGAGTTTTGAACTAAACCTGGCAGTGGCGAGAATTTGTTTACTAACAACAGGCTTAAAATTTGTTTGTTAAGGTCTTGTTCGTGCAGGCTGTTAAGTTGGTCAATGGCCTCGGCATTTGTTGTTGTGGGCACATCAACAGCAAAGGCTATGTTAGGGTTAATAAGTTTGTTTGTCATTAGCAGGTGGCAATTAACATCTACTTTTTTTTCTTTATCGCTATCGTTAAGTGTAAGGTCAAAAACCGATGCTCGGCGTATTTTGTAAATTGCATCAATATCAATATCGGCGTCGAGCGGGTCGCCGCTCCACTTTATTGAGCTATTTTGTTGTATCTCGAGTTTTTTGTTAATAACGTTTTGCAGTGTAAAAGTAAATTCACCATGGTAAATTGAGTAATCGCCATAAATTAAAAAATCGTTATCGTTAACTTCCATGTTAAGGTTTGCCCGGCCATTTGCTTTTAGCACGTCGCCAATTCGCGGGTCAAAAATAATGTTTACCTCGGCTTCGGGGGTAACTGTTAAATCGAGGTTAAGTGTTAGTTTCGATTCTTGTATTGGTTTGTTAATGTTTTGTTTAATGTTTTTTTTGTTAGGCAAATTGTTTTTATCGGTTTGGCTAAAAGGCTGGGTAAACACAATAAAATCGTTGTCGTGAAGTTCCTGGCTGCTCTCGAGCGGTAAGTAAAAAACGGTATTGTTAAGTGTAGTTGCCATAATTTTTATTGCCACATTTTCCGACGGTCCGTTTATGCTGACAAAGCCGCTGCCGTATGCTT
>CAZJCR010000210.1:4045-6768 GCA_964544385.1 uncultured Bacteroidales bacterium | reverse complement strand
GAGCTATGTGAACAAACGCTTTACTTAGGTATAACCCCGATGTAGAGTTTGTTGTATTTCACTAATGAAGTGTAGTGAAATACTTACAAAATCTAAATCGATTGAGCGAATCGCTCAATTTGTGTATCAATTATTTATTAATATTTAGCAAATCAAACCCTAAAAACTATTTTATAAAAAATGCACATCATAATTTTCATTTTATTATTACATATAAGTCAACAAATTGTTTTACAAAATTAATTCAATAGCACTAAATAACACAACTGCTATAATATTTATTATCAATTAAATTAATAGTTATTAGCTTTGCTTTAACACACAACAATAATTATTAAGCAAAAACTAACTTATTTTAGGGCAGTAAACTTGAAAAAAGAAAGCTTGTTGTAAGGCATTTGTCCAATATTATTCAACCAAATTAATTAACCCATGAAAAAAAAATTACTGTAGCCCTAAAAGAAGAGAGGTTATAGCATATGAACATTAGAAGAGTCCCTACAACAAGCATTTCAAAGAACTATAACCTTTATGCTACAAATATAGGCAATTATTAAAAACCTGCAAACAAAAACTTAATGTAACTAATTATACTTTTTATTGACACATAACAAATAATTATTGAGCCACAACAATTACTATACTGACCCATATCATACTTATTAACACAATTTTAATATGTTAAACATACTAAAACTATGTAATAATTTTTTTTTATCATACATTTATTGCAAAAATCGAATTTGTAATTTAGCACCACATGAATTTAAAATTAATTTACATGAAGAGACATTTTATTTTGGTAACCTTGTTGTTACCTGTTTTATTTGTTAAAGCTCAAGACACTGAGAGCTCAAAAGTAGTGCCCCAAAAGTACGATAGGGTGGCATTAACATCAATTGTTCTCGAAAACAGCGCCTACAATGACGACATTGTTCCTGCGGCAAATCATTTCATTATACCTTCGAAATTTGACGACAACCTTGTCGAAACACGCTCAATTAAATCAGAAGAAACCAGCGAAAGTATTGCAAATGAAATGATAAACAGCAAAATTGCAAACCAAATTGTTGCTAAATGGTTCTCACGAAACCCCGAAACCGGGCAATTCGACATGTCGGTTATTCACGAACGCGGCATGTACAATGCCACCGACGATGAAGTTATAAGGGCATCGGCAAGCAAAATAGGCTTAGCAAAACTAAAAGACGCAGGCGAATCGCTAATTGACAACAGCTACATTGTTGTGCTCAGGTTTAAAAATATACAATCGATGGAAGAGATTTACGACAAACGCGATATTGCAAAAAAAGCTTCGGCCGACATTCTTAATAAAGAATTTGAACCTGTAAAAAGGGTTAAAAATGGTTGGGAAGGTAAGGTTACAGCTTATCTATTTAAACTCGACTTTACCGACGATACTTTTAGCCAGTTTTACAACGATATGTGGATTTACGAAGACGACACCCCCGAAATAATTGCAGAAAAAAAAGCAATGTTTGAGCAATTTAACTTTCCAGCCAAATTTATTATGAAAGTTGATGCTAACGCCGACGGCTCGCAATACAACCCCGACCATATTTTAGCACCTAAAGAGCAACTTACCCGCGAAGGCCTTTTCCAAAAAATGGTAAACACCGGCCTAGACAACAGCCTTTTCCTTTTCGAGTCTGATGTTGAAGATTTTAAAGTAAAAGCCCCTCTTTACAACGACAGGCCTTTACAAGCTAAAATTGGACGTAAAGAGGGCTTACGTACCGATGCCCGATATTTTATACTCGAAAACGAACAAAACCGAAAAGGCGAAATGGTCTCGAAACGCAAAGGCGTAGTTAGAGCTAAAAAAATTATCGATAACCGTAAAGTTGCAACCGGCGACTCAAAAGAATTTAGTACTTTTTATCAAACTGCCGGCCGCAACCTCGACCCTGGAATGTTACTTTATCAAAAAAACGATTTCGGATTAGGCTTGTCGGGCGGAATTTCGTCGGGCGGAATTGGTGGAGGCTATTTTAAGGTTGAAGCAAATATAAACAGCCTTGCAGGCCGTATTTTCGATGTCGGTATACCGCAATTAAAAGTATTTGGTGCATTAGGTTTCGACGGAGGTGAATACGAATACTCGGGCACAACATACAACAACATGTCGTTCACCCGTATGCAGGTTGGCCTTTCGAAAGGTTTTTATTTTGCCCGCAACTTTTCACTTGCCCCTTTCGTCTCTTATGGTATTGAGTCGGCAACCGGCGACATGATTGAAGATAATTTGATTAACGAAGAGATATCAAGCGATTTTTTAATTGGCGGAGCTTATTTAACAATGAATTTAACCCATTGCATACAAATTATGGCAGCTGCAAATTTTTACGTACCATTTGGTAACGCCTACGATAAAGACAAAAACTCGCTTGGTAAAATGTATACCGATTATTTTAACGACCGTAGCGGTACATCAATTGATTTAGGTTTACGGATTGAATTTTAATTTTTATACTTAATAATAATTTAAACTTAAAATAAAATGAAGAGAGTAATTACCTGTGTAACTTTAATGCTTGCATTTACAGTATTAGCAGTTAACGTTGCAAATTCGCAAAGCCGCAACAAAGTACGCAAATTAGAGTACAACAGCTCGTACAACTACGAAGTAGCCACATTAGCTGTTGGCGTTGACGGCACTAAATTAGTTAAAGTATGGGGTTACGGCCATAAGGTTGAAGATG
>CAZJCR010000210.1:2446-4035 GCA_964544385.1 uncultured Bacteroidales bacterium | reverse complement strand
GCAATTCGAAATGCTAAAGAGCTCGCAGTTGCCTGTGCAATTTTCCGCGGGTTTCCACCAGCAGCAGGCGGGGCAGCAGCTAAAACCCCGGCAATTGTTACCGATAAAGATGCTGCTGATAAACACGCCGAATTTTTCGAAAACTTTTTTGCCCCCGGTGGTAAATACCTTCAGTATGTAAATTTAAGCAACGATGCCCCCCCAACAGGCGAAGACCGCATTAAAGTAAACAAAAAAACTTACAAAGTTGGCGTTGCTGTTTCAATAGCATTCGACGAACTACGCAAAGACTTAGAAAAAGAAGGTATTGCACGTAAACTCGATTCAGGGTTTTAATTAAATTATAATAATAAATACTGTAAACATAAAAAACAGTATATCACTATTTACTTAATCATAAAAAGCTAAAAAATGAAAAACATAATTACTATATTATTAGCAGTATTTAGCCTTTCAACAGCATTAGGACAGGCAAAAAAACCCACCATTATGGTTGTTCCAAGCGACCGTTATTGCATTAGCAAAAATTATAAACTTGAGTTTGACAACCAAGGCACAAAAGTTACCCTGCCCGACTATAAAGCAGCGTTACAAAACGATGCCGATTTAAGGCTTGTTATTTCGAAAATGAGTGGTATAATGGCCGACCGCGGTTTTCCGCTAAAAGACCTTGAACAAGAACTGAAAAACCTGGCTCAGGAAGCTGCCGAAAGCAGCATGCTTACAAGTTCGAGCGGTAGCGACATTCAGGAATCGCCTATTGATGCCCTTAAACGTACAGCAAAAGCTGATATAATTATGGACCTGGATTTCCAAATTAAACGCGAAGGTCCAAAAAAATATATAACATTTGTACTTAACGGCTTAGATGCTTACTCGGGAAAAAACGTAGCAAGCGCATCAGGCGCAGGCCAACCAAGCTCGGCAGCTACTCCCGAATTACTTTTAGAAGAAGCTGTACTTAGTTATATGGACGAATTTAACGGCCGTCTTATGGCTCACTTTGAAGACATGTTTGCAAAAGGCCGCGAAGTTAAAATACTGGTAAAAGTATTCTCAAGCTCAGAGTATAATTTACAGTCGGAGGTTGATTTAAAAGGCACTGCCGACGAACTTGGTATATTTATCGAAGATTGGATGGCAGACAATACTGTTGAAGGCAGGTTTAACCTGTCGGATGCTACCGAAAACATGATGCGATTTGAACAAGTTAGGATACCTATGGAAATTAAACGCGGCGAACGAATGAGAGCATTAGACACCCGTACATACGTTAATAACCTTAGCAAATACATTCGTGAGAACTTTATGATAGACTGTAAGGTTTACATGCGTGGATTGGGCGAAGCATGGCTAATTGTTGGCGAAAAATAATTTGCAAAAATTATATTGTTAATAAAAAACTTTAATATCGAAACATCAATTATAATTTGTTTAACACTAACTGTTTTATTGCTGAAATGTAATTTGCGAGTGTGAAATTAATTATAGGATGCATACTATCTGACCATTAAAAATTTAAAAATAAACAGATGAAAAAAATAATTATAACAATAGCTTTATTTTTAACCGGGGCAACTATGGCTACG
>CAZJCR010000210.1:0-2428 GCA_964544385.1 uncultured Bacteroidales bacterium | reverse complement strand
AGCTGCAAAAGCCAACGATGCAGGGCGAATTGCAATTACCCCGCAAGTAAACGACCAAACAATACCAAGCGAGGCAAAAAACCTTTTATTGAATAAAATGAAACAAATTTGCACTAAAAATGGACTTGCCGGCGATGCTGCAAACCCATTTTTTATTATGGATGCAACTGTTAGCGTTTTATCAAAAGAACTTACTCCTACAGCACCACCAATGCATGCATTAAATATGCAAATTAACTTTTTTATAAAAGATGCTGCAACAGGAAATGTTTATAGCGAAACATCGCACGACATTAAAGGGGTTGGTCAAAACGAAACCAAAGCATACATTGCCGGCCTAAAAAATATTAACCCAAGCATGGGCAAGTTTAAAGCAATGGTTGATAAAGGAAAAGAAAAAATTCTAGAGTTTTACAACTCGCAATGCGACGTGGTTTTAGCACGCGCAAATGCACTTAAACAACAAGGAAATAATAATGAAGCTATAAAAGTACTTAAATCGGTACCACCAGTTTGTTTAGACTGCTATAACAAAAGTATGGAGCTTTTAGCCACAATTCCGGCTCCAGCCGATGAACCCGTTGCCGATGCCCAACAAACCACTCCGGCACAAGGCAACATGAACACTGGCAGCTATCAAATTGAAATTGACCCCGCAATATTTTTAGTTTACACCGGTTCAAAAGTTTTAGGTAACAAGCTTATGCTCTATTTTCAGTTTGAAAACCGTGGAAACTCCGATTACGAACTAAACGATTATGCTTATGATACCCGTATTACCGACCAGTTTGGAGCTGAACACAAATTAGATGATTTTAATGCCGGCGGACAAAAATCGCCATATTATAAAATTACAATTTTGCCAGGGGTTCCTGTAAAAATGGAATGTCAATTTAATAAGGTTGACAAGGTTACAATGTTTGAATACAAATACAAAGACAAAATTTTTAGATTAAAAGATATTATTTTAACAGGCGGTGCTCCAACTGCCCCAGCCGAAGCAATATCACAACCCCAGGCTGCCCCTGCCCCTCCAACTGTTCAAGCAGTTGCTGGCCCGGCACCTATGCTTGTTGGCGACGTGGTTTTAGCATGTTTTGGTAAAGACGATTTTTATCGCAAACGCTATTTACCTGCAAAAGTTCAAACAATTGCAAGTACGGCTACAAAGGGCGAAACCCAGTTAATTGTTATTAACGACGAAACCCCCGACAATACATGGACTACCGATATTTTAACCAAGTGGCACAACGCAACGGCAGCCGAGTTACGCGATGGTACTGTTGTAATTTATACCGACGACGATACCCCCGACGTTAAGAGTGTATATTTTCCGGGCATTGTGGTTATGACTGATGAACTTTATAAAGGCACTGTATCGGTAAAAGGACGCTGGGGCGATATTAGTAAGATTGAAGTTAAATGTATTGCAATAGTTGATTACCCCGGAATTAAAGCTCCGTAATTAAAACTAATTATCACCCAAATTGAACGAATTACTCAATCGATTTAGATTTTGTAAGTATTTCACTATACTTAGTTAGTGAAACACTACAAAATCGACATCGGGATTATACCTAAGTAAAGCATTTGTTTGCTTTGCTACAAATGCTCAGCTTAGGTACCAATAAAAAAGGTGTTGCCAAAAACAACACCTTTTTTTATTGCACTAAACATGAAAAAACTTTGTCAATACTATGTAAATAATAAATGTTTAAAAAAACTATTTATAGCCAATACTAATTTTGTAAAAAAATAATAGTTAAATGCCTAAATAACAATACAATTAACAAATTATGTATTGTTTAATACCCACATTGAGCGATTCGCTCAATCGGTTAATTTGTAAGTGCTATTTGCGAAAAAGCTATCGATTGTGCTTGCAACCAATTTTTAATATGATTAAGCATTTTTTGAGTATTGGCTTGTTTATCGTTAATAAAATCGAAAGTTAAATCTTGTAGTGCTAATATAAACTGGTTTTGTTGCTTAATATATTTTTTTGCAACCTCCGAGTTTAAATTATCAAGGGTTAATACCTGTTGCCTGAATTTGTTACAAGCTGTTTCCTCAATATCGAACAAGAGTTGACAAACGTTTTGTTTATCCATTTGTTTACTCTCGGCTTCCGACAACATTATTAATAAATCAGACATTCCTGCCTTGGGACTTGTTTTGTTACTTTTTTCAGAAATTTTAATGTTTTTATTCACTGCTCTTTTCATGGCTTTGTTGTTTATTTTGGTCCGTTAATCAATTAATTATAACCTTTAAACACAAGTTAGTGGAGTTTGTTTTGCTTTTTATGATTTTTATCAGAAAATAATTTTTGCCATTTTTTATCAATATTTATGTTTAACAAATAACCTAACTAAATTATACAGTACTGATAAATATAGCCTATAAATTATTAATATGGTTGATAAAA
>CAZJCR010000209.1:0-6988 GCA_964544385.1 uncultured Bacteroidales bacterium | reverse complement strand
AATAAAATAAATTTCGATTTCATAAAAAATATAAGTTAAGTTTGGTTTTTAACAATAAAAATTAATTGCATGGTTTTTTTGTAATTTGTAATTAGTTTTTTAAGCTACAATTTGCTGTATGTAGTTTACAATATATAAATAATTTACAACAAAACTACTTTAATAATGTTTAAAAACAATTTATTAACTTGCCAGTGTTACTAACATAAAGGCTAATTTATAAATTATTATTATAACCCAAATTGAGCGATTGGCTCAATTGCACAATAAAAAACATTATTTAACATGATAATTACAAAAACAAATTGTAACAAAATTGAAAAACTAAGACAGCAATACTTTGCATCGCTTATAAAGTTTCAGGATATATATTTAGAATTTTTAGTTAACAATTCGGACTGTTACGAAATAACCGATAACACATTAAATGGCTATGCCATTGTTACTTACAACAATATTTTAATTGAACTGTATTTTAACAACAATTTATACCACATAAACAATCAATACATTGCCAATATTATAAAAGCATTAAACATAAAAAGTATTTACTGCAAAACATTCGACCATAAACTGTTAAATTACTGTTTAACAAATAAATTACAATATAATATAATTGGCTGTTTGTTTCGCGATAAAATAAGCACGCCTATCGAAATAAACAGCCAGTTAAAATTCCGTTATGCACAATTAACAGATTTACCATTTATGATAGAACAAAACGACGAAGTTTTTGAACCAAAAAATTTATTGCAACAAGCTGTTACAAATAAACAAATTATTTTGCTTACAACTAACAATAATATAACAGGTTGTGGCTTTATTACACAAATAAACCGCAATTTTAATTATTACGATTTAGGCGTGTGGGTAACCCCCAACAAACGTAAAAAAGGTTACGCAACACAAATAATGCTTTATATGTTACAATTATGTTCAAAAAACAACAAAATTGCAATATGTGGTTGCGATATTAACAACACTGCATCACAAAACATGCTACATAAATTAGGGTTTATTGATAATTACAAATTACTTGAATTTACTACAAACTAAACAATAAAATAAAATGGACAAAAAAAGTACTCAAATAATTGATAATATTGAACTTGTATTTTTAAAACTATCGGACTACGGGCAGATAAAAGCAGCCATGCAAGAGTCGTACCCAAACATGCCCGAGGCATATTGGAAAGAACACCATATTAAAACATTAACCGAGAAATTTCCGGAGGGACAAGTAGGTATAAAAATTGACAACGAACTTGCCGGTTGCGCTTTTTCAATAATTGTTGATTACCAAAAATTCGACGAGAAACACACCTACAGCCAAATAACCGGGCAGTACACATTTAACACCCACAACCCCAATGGCGATAAACTTTATGGTATTGATGTATTTATACGGCCAAAATACCGCGGGTTAAGGCTTGGCCGCCGTTTATACGATTACCGTAAAGAACTTTGCGAAAAGCTAAATTTAAAAGGTATAGTTTTTGGCGGCCGTATACCAAATTATCACCAATACGCCGATAAAATACCCCCCCGCGAGTATATCGACAAAGTACGCAAAAAAGAGATACACGACCCGGTTTTAGATTTCCAGATGTCGAACGATTTTCACCCGGCACGTATTTTACGCGGTTACCTTGCTGGCGATAAAGAGTCGCAGGAATATGCTGTTTTACTTGAATGGGACAACGTGTACTACGAAAAACAAACAAATAAAGCTGCCACAAAAAAAACCATTGTAAGGCTTGGGCTTATACAATGGCAAATGCGGCTTTATAAAGACCTTGGCGAACTTATGCAACAAGCCGAGTATTTTGTCGACGCGGTTAGCGGCTATCGGTCAGACTTTGCCCTTTTCCCCGAGTTTTTTAACGCACCCTTAATGTCGCAATACAACCACCTTAGCGAGTCGGAGGCTATAAGAAAACTGGCCGGCTATACCGACGAAATTGTTAAACGTTTTGCCGAACTGGCTATATCGTATAATATTAACATAATTACAGGCAGCATGCCACAAGTAATAAACAATAACCTTTACAATATTGGATATTTGTGCAAACGCGACGGCGGTATTGAAAGGTTCGAAAAAATACATGTAACCCCCGACGAAGCCAAAGTTTGGGGCTTACAAGGCGGGAACAACATTTGCACCTACGACACCGATTGTGGCAAAATTGGTATTCTAATTTGCTACGATGTTGAATTTCCGGAACTTAGCAGGCTTTTAGCAAACCAGGGAATCGACATTTTATTTGTACCTTTTTTAACCGACACCCAAAACGGGTATTCAAGAGTACGATATTGCGCGCAGGCACGTGCTATCGAAAACGAATGTTACGTGGCTATTGCCGGCAGTGTAGGCAACCTGCCAAAAGTACACAACATGGATATTCAATACGCGCAATCGATGGTTTTTACCCCATGCGACTTTTCGTTCCCTACAAACGGAATTAAAGCCGAGGCTACACCAAATACCGAAATGATACTTATTGCCGATGTTGACATTGATATGCTGCGCGAACTTAACCAGTTTGGAAGCGTGCGAAACCTTAAAGACAGAAGAAACGACCTTTACTCGGTTACCAAAATTATGTAATAAAAACCTTATTTAATTAAACCATAATAAACACAGTATATAATAATATTTTCAAATAATTATTTAATTATTATAACAATGAAAAATGTAAAATTTACTTTGTCAAGTGTTTTTATCATTATAATATTGACAGCATACAGCCTAAATGCCCAAACCGACAGCCTTACAGTTATAAACGACTCGGTTAACAGCAGTTTATTAGTTGACTATAAAAAACGAATAGCCGAAATTGAACAACAAAGGATTATTGAATCGATAAAAAAAGCAGAACTTGAACTACAGTTAAAAACAATAAAAACTACCGATAAGATTCAAAAACAAAATCTTATTGAGCAACTTAACAATATTGAAAAACAAGAACAACAACGCGTTGAACAAAAGAAAAAACGAATAGAGCAGCTAAAACAAACTGCTAAAGGTTACCCGGTAATTGGTGCAATTAACGACACTCTCTTTTATATTTATTCAAAAATTGGAGCATCGACACCCAAAAACAGGGCCGATAATGTTACCCAGCGTATTGATAAGCTTTATAGCGACAGCTTTCTTAAAATTGACTCGATAAGTTTTGCCGAAGCCGAAAATACTGTCGATATTTTTTATGGCGAGACAATTATAATGAGTATATCGGAAACCGATGCCCTTTGGCACAACACAACAAAACTTTTACTGGCTCAAAACTATAGCAATATTATTAAAAACAGTTTAAAAACAGCTAAAGCCGAGTCGCGCATTTTAAAAGTGCTTATACGTATTGGTTTACTTATTTTAGTGTTAGCAGCTATTTACGCAATGCTTTGGTTAATAGGTAAAGGTTTTAGCAAAACAATAACTTTTTTTGAATCGAAAAAAGACAAATGGCTTAAAAACCTTAGCTATAAAGACTATACTTTTTTAACAGCCGAACAAGAATATAAAGCAATTTTGTTTTTGCTAAAACCTGTAAAATGGTTTAGTTATGCAATAGTATTGTACATTGCTTTACCATTAATATTTAGCATTTTCCCGTTTACACGCAGTTGGGCCGACGACCTGTTTAGCCTTATTTGGACCCCATTTAAAGGCGTATTTGTTGCAGTATGGCAATATTTGCCCAACCTTTTTACAATACTTGTTATTGTTTTTGTAATGAAATATGTTATACGTTTTGTAAAATATATTTTTAACGAAATTGAATCGGAAAAGCTTAAAATTTCAGGATTCCATGCCGACTGGGCAATGCCTACCTACAGTATAATTAAGTTTCTGCTTTACGCATTTATGTTTGTGCTAATTTTCCCTTACCTGCCAGGCTCCGACTCCGACATATTCAAAGGTGTTTCGGTTTTTATAGGGATACTTTTTTCGTTAGGTTCGTCAACTGCAATTGCAAACATGGTAGCAGGACTGGTAATTACTTACATGCGGCCATTTAAAATTGGCGACCGTATTAAAATTGGCGATGTTTTTGGCGATGTTGAAGAAAAAACCCTTTTAGTTACACGTATAAAAACACCTAAAAACGAGATAATTACAATACCAAACTCGGCAGTATTATCGGGCAATACAATTAATTACACCAGCGAAACCTATAACAATGGCCTTATTTTGCATACAACAGTTACTTTAGGTTACGATGTGCCTTGGAAACTTGTGCACAGCTCGCTAATTGATGCTGCATTGCGTACCGAATTTGTTTTACACGAACCTAAGCCTTTTGTTTTACAAACAAGCCTCGACGATTTTTATGTATCGTACCAAATTAACGCGTACACAAAAAACGTTAAAAACCTGGCTACAATTTATTCAAATCTGCACCAAAACATTCAAGACATTTGCAACGAAAACGGTATCGAAATATTATCGCCACACTACCGCGCACAACGCGACGGCAATACAACAACAATACCTGCCAACTATTTAAAAACCGACTATAAAGCCCCGTCGTTTTCGGTTAAAATTGAAAATAATAAATAATTTACCCAAATTGAGCGATTCGCTCAAAGTAATAAAAAGTAAAAACTGGTGAAACTTAGTTTTTTACATGAAATAAATGTGGTTTATACAACAATTGTAATAATACCTACACAAACTATATACTATAATAAAGCTATATATCCTGCAAATTATTAATTTTGGATTGAACAAATTAAACAGTATAATGTAAATAAATTAAAACTAATAATATGATAACACGTAACTACCAAACCGAACAACCCGCCGACAACCCACACAAAGTTGATGTAAGGGCATTGTACAACCACGAGTCGGCACAAGTTATGCACATAACATTGCAACCCGGGCAAGCGTTAAAACCGCACAAAACACCAGTAGATGTTTTTTTTTACATTTTACAAGGTAACCCTACCGTGCATATTGGTATCGAAGAGCAAACTTTTGGCCCCGATACATTAATTGAAAGCCCTGCTAACATTGTTCATTACCTTAGCAATAACAGTAACGTTACAGCCCGTATATTAGTAACCAAAGCACCCCGGCCAACAAGTTCAACAAAAATTTTATAACTAATAACCCGGGGCATAGAAATTGCATTTTTTTTATTACAGTACCACGTACAAACCAATTGTTTAGCAGGTTATAAAAACAAGGGTTTTGCAATAAAAATTATTACAATTATTTGGCAAATTTTATAGTAACCTAAAATCAGCAAGTAAAATACTACAAACCGCAGAGAATAAAAAGAACCGCAAAGTTTTACTCATTTAAAACAGTGATGTTTTTCTCCGTGAACTCCCTGCTCTCTGTGGTTATAAAAATATACTTGCTGATTTTAGGAGTAACAATAAAACCCAAATTGAGCTAATGGCTCAATCGATATAGATTTTGTAAGTATTTCACTACACTTGGTTAGTGAAACACAACAAACTCTACATCGGGATTAACCTAAGTAAAGGGTTTATTTGCTATGCTTTAACCGCTTAACATAGGTAAAAAAGGGGCTCAAAAATAAAGCCCCTTTTTTACCTATAAATATTATCGAGCATTTTAATTGCTGTTGATGTTTTAAAATACTTACTGCGCAAACTTTTTATCATTTGTGGAGTCATGTTATCTTCGTAAATATTTACCAAAAAATCGGCCTCAACTAAAACCTGAAAATCAATATCATCAATTTTTTGATACGAGTGATGATTACCAATAATGTAACAAATACGGTCGACAGTTTGGTTATCGATATTAAATTGTGCTAACAACCCGCGTGCTATTGCCGGCCCCTCAAGCTCCTGGTATTTGCCCGCCGCCGAGTTGTATTTTAATTCGGCCTGTTTAATGCCAATGTCGTGCAAAAGTGCTGCAATATCGACAATTAACAACTGGTTTTGTGTAAGATTTTGGGCACGGGCAATATAGCTTGCATAACCATACACCTTAAGCGCGTGGTTTATTCGGCAAACGTCGTTACCAAAATAGCTAACCATAAGCCCAATAATTTTATAAACCATTGTAAATAAAGTAATCTATTAAAAAAAGCTATTTTCCCCAACTCGAAACCGAGCTGCGTTGTACAGACCAAACATGATTGCATTCAGGGCATTTACGATAATCGTTATAATTATGAGTTGTAGTTTTACCAACAACATTGTTGTTTTGATATTTTGTTGTTGTTTCGCTACCAGCATACTCGCTGCCTAAATCAATTATATCGCCAAATTTATGACAAGCCGGGCACCGGTTATAATTAATTTTACCTAAAGTTTTAAATGCATTAACAATGTCGGCAATTACAATTACAATTAACATAATGCCCATATTGTTATTAAAACCTCGCTGTGCTTTAGTTAAATATCCAATAATAGGTGAACCAATATATGTTATAAATATTGCAACAATAAAAATAATTACTGCAAATGTTATTACCATTGTTTTAATTGAAGTATTCGAAACAGCCCTGTCGGCTATCATAGTATTAATTTTTTTGTTCGAATAATAATATACTGCTCCAACACCACCAATAAGCAAGATAATTAAGAAGAAACCTCCGATTTTTGAAGATGTGTGTTTTTCTTCGGAAGTTAAAGGCCTTGTTGACAATTTAAGTTTGGTTGGCGGGGCAACTTTTTCGAACTCGTCGTAATGTCCATTTAAAGTAAACAAAAAGTATTCATAATCAATAAATTCGTTTTTATCAATTTTCCACGAGTTAAGCCCTTGTATTGCCTCCTGTGTATACGAATTAAAAAACTCGTATTTTTCAGACACTTTATGATAAACTATCTCTTCGGGGTCGTCTTTATCTTTACCAACAGCATAAATTGTAATTGATTTGAACTCACCCTCTAATAATGACAGTTCAATAGTTTTTTTTACATCTACATTGTCAAAATAGAGCTTAGCCCGTACACCATTTCCCTGGCCATCGTTTTCTAAAACAATATCACT
>CAZJCR010000208.1:0-7114 GCA_964544385.1 uncultured Bacteroidales bacterium | reverse complement strand
TATACCTAAGTAAAGCGTTTGTTCGCATAGCTCCAACCGCTCAACTTAGGTTAAATTATAAAGCCACTACTTAATTAACATAAATTACAGCTTAACAGCATAAAATTATACCACAAAATAACAACAAAACATAAAAGTGGCTCTATAAAATAAACATGTATGCTGCCGCTGGTAAAGTAAGAAACACGGTATTTTACCAATGATAAAAAATGCTACGCAAAACTATTGTTATTATAACAAGCTCGTTTTTATTAAAAGCAGCCTGTAAAGTTTAGGTTATATTAATTGTAATGTATCATATTGTCAATCTTAGTTCAGTTGCAACATGGTGACTTTGCAAAAATTATAAACCTTTTTTAACAACCGTATTTTGCATATTTTAAAAAGGTATAGATATAAAAATAATCAGGAGTTAAATTTTTTTGTAAGCAGTCGTAGTTCGTCAAGTTGTTCATTAGTAAGCCCTTCGGGAGTAAAATTTGCACCACGACATGTAAACCATATTTTGGCCGATTTACAAAC
Organism: uncultured Bacteroidales bacterium; assembly: GCA_964544385.1. GTDB lineage: Bacteria > Bacteroidota > Bacteroidia > Bacteroidales > SZUA-534 > CAZJCR01. Next base: position 6,592 of record CAZJCR010000208.1, on the reverse strand, counting down.
AATATCAATATTGTCAAAAGTATCGTCAACACTTTTACCAATGGCAAAAATGCCATGTTTTTCCCAAACAACAATATCGTAACAGGCAAAACTTTTAACAGTTGCATCGGCAATAGCCTGCGAACCTGGCAACATGTAAGGTATAAAACCCACGCCATTAGGTATAAATATCATAGTTTCGGGGTGCATACCCCAAATTATTTTATTAATGGCATCGGCACTTTTAATTTCGGGGTGCTGGGTTAAAGCAACAACCTCGGTTGCATGTGTATGCATTACAACAGTTTGGTTGGTTCCGCGTAAAGCTATAAGGTTATGTATACCCAAATGTGCCGGCAACTCCGACGTTGGTTTTAACGTTTTATTAGTAAGTTTTGCAACTATGCATGTTTTGCCATTGGGGCAAACCTGTACAAACACCCCGTTGTTTGCAGGATTAATTGCAATATCGCGCATGCGTGTACCGGTTGCAGTTACAAAAAAGCATTTATTGCACAATTGTGGTAAAGCGGTATCGAGCTCTATATTATTTGTATTAATATTGATACCCGGCTTAAACGAGTAAGGCAACATAACTGAAATGTTACCAGCATTTTTTTCGCTCCACCCCCGCTCCCATAATAGTTGCGCAACATTTTTAATTTGTACTATAATTTGTTTTATTTCATCGGTAACCAAAAATAAACTATCCATAAATTAAGTTTTTATTATTAAATGCAGTACAAAGTAGCAGTTATTTAGACCCAAATTTAGCTATTAGCTTAACATGCAAAGTAAATAAATTAACATGTGCTTTTTAAAATATAAATTTTGCATAACCTTTTAGCAAGTTTTTAGTAAAACCATAAACTTTATTTACCATAGTTTGGTTATAGCTTATAATTGTTAAAAATTAACAATGCAAAAAATATTTACAAACAAAACACTAATATCGGTTGCAGCATATTTAACAATATGTATATTATATTTTTTGTTGTACGACACTGTTTACTATTGGCTTTTTGGCCCAATTGAGCTAAATAGCATTTACCTTACAATAAAGACAATAATATTTTTAACAATTACAGGCCATTTTATTTATATTATTATTAAATATTTTTTAAAAGTTATTAGCGATAAAGAGCAAATAACCACTGTTTTACAAAACTATCAAAACATGTACAACAGTGCACCATCAATGATATTTACAACAAATAAAAACAACATAATAACATTTGTAACCGACTATTGCCTTACAAAAACAGGTTATAACCGTGAACAGGTTTTGGGCAAAAACGCCACATTTTTTTTAACACAAAACTCGCTTTTATATTACAACCAAAACATTTTAAGCAAATTTATTAAAAGTGGCAGCATAAAAAATTGCCCGCTGCAAGTTGTAAAAGCCGATGGCAGCGTTTTTGACATATACCTGTCGGCCGAAACTCAGCGCGACAAAAACGGAATGTTTATACAAAATGTATGTGTAACTACCGATATTACTATACTTAAAAACATTGAGAACGAGCTAAACCAAAGCCGCGAACTTTATAAAAAAACAATTTTTGCAATACCCGATATCTTTATCGAAACCGACCTTAACGGAAACATTATTTTTGTTAATAATATTGGCAGTAAAAAACTCAACAACGCAGTTAACCAAACAATAATTGGCAATAACATTAAAAACTTTATTGCCCCCGAACACAAAACCAAAGCCGAAGAAAAAATAAAACTCATGTTTACTGCATCGGCAGGAGTTAACGAGTACAACATACTTTTAAATAACAATAGAAAAATTACATGCGAAATTAATGGCGAAATTTTGCGCCATAACAACAACGAACCCTACGGTATGATATTTATTATACGCGATATTACTCAACGCAAAAAAATTGAAGAAAAACTTGAAATTAATGAAAACCGCTACCGGTCGCTGGTTGAAACAACAAATAATATTATTTTCGAAATTGACCTAAACGCCAGTTTTATTTATCTTAACCCTATATCGCAAAAAATTTTAGGTTATAATTTAGATACACTTTACAAAATGAAAATAACCGATATTTGCACCCCGCTATCGGCCAAAGCTTTTAATATTGAATTTAATAAATGGAAAACCGGAAATACCAAACCCAACCCAATTGAAATTAACATAATTAACGGCAATACAAAGCAAGATATTATTTTAGAGCTGGTTACAACAGCAAACACCAATGCCGACAATAAAATTATAAGTTTTAGAGGCATTGCCCGCGATATAACAATAAACAAATTACACGAACAAAAAATAATTGATGACAAAGAACAACTTGAGATGGTTTTAAAAGCAGGCAAAATGGGAGTTTGGCACATGGATATTGAAAACGATATTATTAGGCTCGACAATATGTACCAAAAAATATTAGGTTATAACAACAACGAACTTGAAACAATTAACTACTCAACTTTTTTTGAGCTTTTATTGCCAAACGAGATAAGCGAAATTAAAAATTACTACACCGACATATATTTAGGCAAGTCTCAGGGTAGCTCAATTGAACACAATTTAAAAACTAAAAATGGAACATTTATTTGGGTTTTGAGCATTGCTAAAGTAGTAAAAACCGATAGCAATAATAAACCTGTCGAAATTATGGGTATTGTTAAAGATATTACCGAACGTAAAAATGCCGATATTGAAATTAGAAATCTAAACTCAACTAAAGACAAACTTTTTTCGATAATTGCACACGACCTTAAAAACCCGTTTAATACAATTTTAGGCTTTGCCGAATTACTTAAAGACAATGCTGTAAAATATCAGCCACAAAAAACTGAAAACATTGCAAACTACATTTACGAATCGACCAAAAATATTTACACACTGCTCGAAAATCTTTTAGAGTGGGCAAAATCGCAACGAGGTACTACCAAATTTAACCCAACACTTTTTACAATAAATAATTTAATAACCGACGAAATTGAAACACTAAAGTATTTTGCATCAAAAAAACAAATAACAATATATACAGCAAACACCAATATAAATGTATTTGCCGACTATAACCTTGTTAAAATAATTGTACGCAACATAGTAACCAATGCAATAAAATTTTGTAATACCAACGGACAAATTAACATTTACTGCAAACAAATTAACAACTTTATCGAAACCCATATTGTTGATAACGGCGTTGGTATGGACAACAAAACCTTAGCCAACTTATTTAGTTTAAACAAATTAGATTCGAAACCCGGAACAGCAATGGAAACCGGCACCGGCTTAGGGCTAATATTGTGTAAAGAGTTTATTGATAAGCATGATTGCCAAATTTGGGCCTTTAGCGAACCCGGCAAAGGCTCCGAATTTGTTTTTACCTTACCGGTAAAACCATTAAAAACAGCAATAACAGGTTAATAACAATGTTTACCCGCCAACGTTATTTAAATTATTTTAGGGTTTATTTTTACCCAAATTCCAATACATTTTTTAAAGTAGAAACAACAAGCTAACTTTGGTAACTTAAAAGTAAAACCTATGTATAATACACTAATTGATGAATTATCAGCCAATTATGTATTTAGTTAGATGGAATTGAGCTAATGCTCAATCAATTTATACCCAAATTGAGCTAATTGCTCAATCGATTTAGATTTTGTAAGTATTTTGCTACACTTGGTTAGTGAAACACAACAAACTCTAAATGGCGGTTGTTGCTAAGTAAAGCTCAAGTTCGCTTTACTATAACCGCTCAACATAGGTTTTATTTACAAAACCAATATTTACAAATAGCGGTTAAAACAAAGTAAAGCACCTTTTAACGTATTAAAAAATGCTTTACTTACAACAAATATTATTGTATTATTAACAATACCATTGTTAACCAGCGATGGTATTAAAATTGTGTCAAACAGGTTTTATTAAAACTCAATTCCCATAGTTTTTGCCACAAGTTTTGGTATATCGGTATTATCAATAGTTTTTGTAAAATATTGCTGGCCTGCCCCAATAACTTTAACAGGCACTTGAGCAGCCGAATGGTCGTTGGTTGTCCAACCAAAACCCGATTTTTTATTAAGCAAATTAATACATATAACTGCAACATCGGCCTGCGAGTCGGTATCTAAATAAGTATCCTGTGTTTTAACCTGTTTTTTATTTATAAAAACATCGCTGTAGCTTTTTTTCAAAATCTGCTCTTCGTCGGTGGTAAGTTTTAATGCCGGGTTATTACCATTCAGGCCAAAATTAGCAGTAACAGTATCCATAAACTCGGTAAACGATATTTCGCGTTTCGAATCAACCATTTTTGCAATTTTATCGACAAAAACACCACTCGAAACTTTTTGATAAGCTAACAATTCGGGTTTGAGTTTATAGCTTAAAAAGTGGTTAGCAACAGCTAAACCGCCGGTTTCGTGGTCGGCAGTAACAATAATAAGTGTTTGGTCGGGATATTTTTTATAAAACTGTAAAGCAGTTTCAACAGCCTGGTCAAAGGCAATAACCTCGTGTATTGCAGTGCCGGTTTCGTTACCATGACATGCCCAGTCAATTTTACCGCCTTCAACCATCATAAAAAAACCTTTAGGGTTATTAAGCAGTTCAATTCCTTTGCGGGTAAAATCGGCCAAAGTTAAGCTACCGTTAACACTGTCGATTGTCCATGGCATTTCACCCTCGCCTAAAATAACCGGGTTAACAGCTAATATTTTGTTATGCCCGTTTTTTAAAGTATCGAACGCACTTGTTGAATTAATATAAGTGTACCCATTATTTACAGCATTTTGATAAGCACAAGGCTGGTCGTTATTTTTACCATTTGGGGCAATAAAACCGCCGCCGCCAAAATAATCGAAATTGCTTTGCGGCAATTGCATACTTATTTGGTAATACATGCTGCGTTTATCCTGGTTTGCATAAAAACTTGCAGGGGTTGCATGGTTAATGCCAACGCTCGATACTATGCCTACTTTATAACCGCTTTTTTTTGCTTTAATAGCTATCGACTCAAAACTAACGGTAAGCGATGTGTCTTTACCAAGAACCCCGTTACGTGTTTTGTGGCCTGTTGCCATTGCTGTTCCGGCCGCCGACGAGCATGTTACATAACTATTGGCACTGTAGGTTGTCATTTGCGATTGAACAGGAAAAGTACTCATGGTTAAGGGGCTGTATCCAATATTTTTTTCAAGTGCCGCTTTATACAACTCGGTTGCGTAAACCTGGTTTATACCCATTCCGTCGCCAATAAATAAAAACACGTATTTAGCCTCGGGGTTATTAGTTGCACTGTTGCAACCTAACATAAAAAGCATAACAGCTAATAAACTTAATAACGATATTGTTTTTTGCATTGTATAAGTTTTTTTTGAGTTTACCGGCAAAACCGGTTTATTAATAGTAATAATATGTGCAAGTAAATAAAATCTTTCGGGTTTACCCCCAAAAAACACATTAAATAAAACATAATTTTGTTTTAAAAAAAACTGTTTATTCAATTGTTTTACAAGAATAAATTTTTATTAAACTTGAGTATATGCAAAATAGGCGGTTGCGGGTTTCAAACTTATTGAAACGTTATAATTTAAAAACGGACTGCAACCGCTGAATTTACTACTATTTCGCCTATTTTGTATATACATTGTTGTGCCAGTTTTTTTTTATTTTCTTTATGTCTCAATTAGGTCTAATATCAATTTTGTCAGCGTTTTTATATCACTGTTAATTGTCCCTTGCATATATTGGTCGTAAACATTTTTATTGTCAGGTGGGTTTAGATTTAATGTTAATCCTTTTTCCGATGCTAATAATCTTAAAAATTCTCTTTGTGCTCGCCCGTTTCCTTCTCTGAATGGATGCAGGTAATTTACATTATCCAAAATTTCAGCTAATTTCGCTGCTATCTGAAGGTTTTCACCTTTTGATATGCTTCTATAATCCGAAATCAATGTGTCAATGAAACGAAAGGCATTGTCAAAATGCGTTGTTGGAAAAAATTGTTTGCCTGCTTTACTTATCTCAACTTTTCGTCTTTTTCCAGCCCAATAATAAACATCTTGAAACAAGTGCCGATGAATACTCAAAAGACTATCAACTCCTTTTATTTTAATGGGTTTTTCGTAAAGTTCTTGAATGCGTTTTGCAACTGCTCCGCTTTCAAAAAAGAGTAAATCATCTGGGTCTGTTATGTCTGCTAAATTTTTTAGAATTCCATTTTTGAGGTCAGTATAGATGTAATCGTGGTCAACGTATTTGTATGAATCAGGCATACGATTTGTCCTTAGCTATTTTAATCAACTCTGACAATGTGATTTTCCCAATCACATAATCTCTAATTATCTCAATACTTTTGGGAGTTGGTTTAAACCCTTCAAACATATTACTTCCGATCGCATTTGCGGTACTTTCCAAAGTTTTTAAATTGGAAAAACTCACACCCATAATAGTCAGATTGTTACGGTCTATATCTATCGTGTTAAACATATTTTTTCTATTTCAATTAGTTATACAAATTTAATCATTTTCAGACAAAATTTCCTTGTATGTTTCGTTTTCTCAAATTCTGACTAACCTCAAAAAATGTAATTGGGAATCAACGTGTTACAAAATCCGACATCTTCAGGTTTA
>CAZJCR010000207.1:0-7182 GCA_964544385.1 uncultured Bacteroidales bacterium | reverse complement strand
GCTGGTGGTATTTGGGTTGGTGGCCGCGATATTAACGGTCAGTTAAGGTTAGCTGCCCGTACATACCGTAGCGAAGGTAACGACTATTGGCCTGGCCCGTTAGTAAAATCGGGCGAAGGTATTGCCAGTGTTACCCCCGAGGTTTGCTCGCAATACGACAAATTTTGGAAAATTAAAAAAGACGATGTCGAAAAATTTGTTAATTACATGAACGCATCGGCTGAAATAAAAGCACAATTGTTCTCAAATTATGTTGTCCCAACGGTAATTAAAGAGTGGCCTGCTCACGGACCTGTCGACCAGGATAACTACGATTTTTATCTTGCACCTTTTCACGATGTTGACGGCGACGGCGTTTATAAATACGAGAATGGCGATTATCCAAACTTCGACATCGAAAAAACAGGCGAGTGTAAATTTAGTCCCGTTCGCGTAGCCGACAGCCTTGGAAACTCGAGCCAAAGACTTTTTGGTGACGAAACAATGTGGTGGGTTTACAACGATAAAGGTAACGTTCATACTCAAAGTAGCGGTGCTGCTGCAATTGGTATGGAGTTCAGGGGGCAGGCTTTTGCTTTCTCAACTAACGACGAGCTTAACAATATGACCTTTTATAACTACCAAATTGTTAACCGCTCAACATATACGTTAACCGATGCATACTTTGGAGTTTGGACCGATGCCGATATGGGTGAGCCTGAAGATGATTATGTTGGTTGCGACGTTGTTCACGGGCTTGGATATTTATATAACGGGAAAGAGTTCGACGGCGATGGCTCAGGTAAAACATATGGAAAGTATCCACCAGCCGTGGGTATCGACTTTTTTGAAGGGCCATACCAAGATCCTAATGGAAAAGACGACCTTACATCGTGGAAAGAATTTGAACGTTCAAACCTTGATTGTACAAATGGTTATATTTTTTCGGGTAGTGGTGGCGAGAACATTATAGCAGGCCAGGGCGATATTTTTAATGGAAATATAAACGGCCTTAACTTTGGCGATGGTATTATTGACAACGAACGTTGGGGAATGCGCCGTTTTATTTATTATAACCGTAGCGATTTTGCCCCAAATGCAGGTATGGGCGAGCCAAGTGCTGCTGTCGAATTTTATAACTATCTGCGAGGCTTTTGGAAAGATGGCACACGCATGACTTATGGTGGCGACGGATATGGCGACGGTTCTGACCCCGCCGACTTTATGTTCCCGTTCGATACCGACAAATGTAACTGGGGTACTTATTCGGTTGACCAAGCTCCCTGGAGCGAAAACAATGCAGCATTAGGCGGAGCCGCTAACCCTCCGGGCGACCGCAGGTTTGTGCAATCGGCCGGCCCTTTTACCCTCGAACCAGGTGCTGTTAACGATATTACAATTGGTGCTGTGTGGGCCAGGGCAAATTCTACAGCATGGGCTTCGGTCGAGGCTGTTCGTAGTGCCGACATTAAAGCTCAACGCTTGTTCGAAAACTGCTTTCAACTTATCGACGGTCCAAGTGCCCCCGATTTAACAATTATTGAGTTAGACAAAAAACTTATCTTTCAGCTATCGAATAAACCAGGTACTAACAACTATCTCGAATCGTATCACGACAAAGACCCATTTATCGATGTTACTGTTGATTTCAGTAAACAATTCTACGATTTCCAAGGTTACCAGGTTTATCAGGTTGTTAACAAAAATGTTACTATCGCCGACCTTAGCGATATTAATAAAGCCCGTCAGGTTTTTCAATGCGATGTTATGGACTCGGTTACACAAATTGTAAATTTTACTTGGGACCCCGACCTACAGGCAAATATTCCGGTTGAAATGGTTTATGGCGAAAACAAAGGGATTACACATACTTTCGAGCTTACTTACGACGCTTTTGCTACAGGGCATAGCCGCGATTTAGTAAACTATAAAGATTATTACTTTTTTGCTGTAGCTTACGCATATAATAACTACGCTCCTTATGTTCCAAGTAACACCGGTTCGTTGGGCAAACAAACAAAACCATATTTAATGGGCCGTAAAAATATTGGGCCAAACGGTACAGGTTTACCTTATTCGGCTACACCTCATAGTATCGATGCTTTAAACAATGGTACCGAAATTAGTGCAAGTTATGGCGATGTGCCGGCAATTACTGTTTTAGAAGGTCGTGGTAACGGGTACAACTTTTTAGAAATTAGCGACGAAAGTTATGCTGAAATTCTTGCAAATGGTAAAGCTACTACATTATCGTATAAAGAAAACTATGGACCTGTTAAAGTAAAAGTTATTGACCCAATTAATGTTATTGATGCCAATTTTACTTTAAGGCTTGTACCCGATTCGGTTAACCCAACAAGTAATTATTATAACCCGGCAACAAACCAAAGTTTTATACCAACATCAGGTTTAATACTCGACTCGCGTTGGGAACTTGTTTATAATTACCAAGGAATCGAAAAAACTATAACATCAAATGCATGGTTCCGCCACGAAGACGAAATGCTTATTCCCGAACTTGGATTATCGGTTACATTTAACCAGGTTGAGTTTCCAGGCAAAATTTCTAATAAATTCGAAAACCTCGAAAACACTAACAATGGTTTTGTTGGAGCGTCGTTAACTTATAAAAACGAATTGCCTCAGTGGTTATATAACCTTGCCGATATTGATGGTAATACACCAGTTAACTGGATACGTTCAGGTTCGCAAAAAGCCGATGAACAAACAGGTTTATTTGGCGACTGGATTGACCGCGACCCCGAATCGGTGTACGAACGCGTTTTAGGTGGCAGTTGGGCTCCTTATGCCTTAACATCAAAAGAGAGCTACGGGGTTTCGTACCCGGCCGCAAATAATGCATCTTCGGCAATACCTTTCACCGACTACAGGTTACCAAGTGTCGACATTGTTATTACTAAAGACCAAAGTCTTTGGACCCGTTGCCCGGTTATCGAGATGGCCGAAAACGACGCTGATGGCAGTACCAACAGCTTATCCGAAGGAGGAGCTTTAAAATTTCAATTACGTAAAGCACCATCAAAAAATAAAGATGGCGTTGCAGCTACAACAACCGACGTTAGCGACGACCCTAACTCCCCGAATTTTATATCGGCTACTGGCATGAGCTGGTTCCCCGGTTATGCTGTTGATGTTGAAACCGGCGAACGTTTAAATATGATGTTTGGCGAAGATAGCTGGCTTGTTGGTCAAAATGGTAACGATATGTTATGGAACCCAACATCGTCGGTAGGCGATGGTATTTTTAGCGGAACCAACGGAAACCAGGGAATACCTCATTTTGGAGGCAAACATGTAATATGGATAGTTGGGCACAACAATGTTGTAGGCAATGTTATGCCGGCATACGACTATGGACGCACAATAATTGAACGGTTAGATATTACACAAGTACAATCGCAATTACTTGCAAACATGAACAAAGTTTGGAAACATCCTGTATGGTGCGCTATCCCTTTGGTTGTTCCCGGTCATGAGTTTATTTACTATGCCGATATGCCCGATAACGATGTTAAAATTAAATTAAGGGTGGCAAATCCTTATTTTGTTGGCGTTGGCGATTTTGCAAAAGAAAACCCGGTTAATGAAAACTTCCCGGCATTTACTTTCACTACATCGCACCTAAGTGCAAAAAAAGATAATATCGACGCATCAAAAAAAGCTCTCGATAAAGTAAATATTGTACCTAATCCTTATTATGGATATTCAACATACGAAACCAGCCAGGTTGACAATAAAGTAAAAATTACCAATCTGCCCGAAAGTTGTGTAATTTCAATATATACACCTAATGGTAGTTTAGTACGACAGTTTAAAAAAGATAATTCAGAATCGTATGTTGAATGGGATTTGAAAAATACCTACGGTATTACAATTGCCAGCGGTATGTATATTATACATGTAAATGTTCCTGGTGTAGGCGAAAAAGTAATTAAATGGTTAGGTGCGCTAAGGCCGGTTGACTTAAACTCATTCTAATAATTTGTATAATGAACAGTATATTTATGATTAATAAAAACCGGACTGAGGTTATGAGTACAAAAAAGAGCAATATATATGTTTCAGAGGCATTAAACCAAAATACAATGAAAATAAGTATTATTAAAATTATTGGAGTTTGTTTGGCTCTGACGATTTGTTATCCAAATGCAAAAGCGGGTAACGAACAAAGGGTAGCCCAGGCCGGAGCCTCCGAATTGCTTATTAACCCCTGGGCGATATCGAGCGGGCTTGGCGAGGCCAGCATTGCAAGTATACGCGGTTTAGAAAGTGTATTTGGGAACGTGGCAGGTACTGCACATCTTAACAAAACACAAATAGTTTTTTCGAACACCACATGGCTTAAAGGTGCCGATATTAACGTTATGGCTTTCGGCCTTTCGCAACGTATAGGCGATGCCGGCGTTTTAAGCCTTACCGTTAACCAGATGGACTGGGGCGAGATAGCAAAAACAACAGTTGAACTCCCCGATGGCGACGGTTCGGTTTTTCACCCTCGTTACACAAATATTGGCGTTTCGTTTGCCAAAGAGTTCTCGAACAGCATATTTGGCGGTGTTACTGTTAAAGTTATTAACGAAAATATATCGAACCTTGGTGCTACAGGTGTAGCTTTTGATGCAGGTATTCAGTATATTACTGGTAGCCGCGAGCAAATAAAATTTGGTATAACCATGAAAAATGTTGGGCCAACCTTAAAAATGGAAGGCGACGGAATGTCATTCTCGGGCAGCCCACAATCGCACGACCCAGTTATGACTGCCGAAATGCGCTCGGCCGATATTGAATTACCAATGCTTATTAAATTAGGTTTTGCATATGACTGGGATTTTGGCGATGACCATAACCTTGAGGCAATGGGTGCTTTTACCGAAAATTCGTTCTTTAAAAACCAATTCCACGCAGGTTTGCAATATAGTTTTAAAAACATGTTCCAAATACGTGGTGGTTACATTTACGAAGATGGTATTACAAACACCGAACGTTCGACAGTATTTACAGGTTTGAGCGCAGGTTTTTCGCTCGAAGTACCAGTTAAAAAAGGTTCCGACCAAAAATTTGCTATCGATTATTCGTATCGCGATACCGACCCTTTTAAAGGAGTACACTCAATTGGAGTAAGAATATCGTTATAGCTAAAAAATTATTGACATGTTTTAATTGTTTTTACTTTAAATAATTTATATATTTGTGTTAGCAGAAGAGTCCCTTGCTCGTCAAGGGATTCTTTTTTGCATTTAATAATACCATTTTAAATATTAATTATGGGCACTATTTCGTATATTACAGAGGCTGGCTTAAAAAAGCTGATAGCCGAAGTTGAAAAACTTAAAACTTTTGAACGACCAAAAATGTCGCAGGCAATTGCCGAGGCTCGTGATAAAGGCGATTTGTCGGAGAATGCTGAATATGATGCAGCCAAAGAGGCTCAGGGGCTGCTCGAACTTAAAATTTCTCAACTTGAAGAAACTATTCGTAACTCAAGAGTAATTGACGAGTCGAAACTTGATTTTACCTCGGTACAAATATTATCAAAGGTTAAAATTAAAAACCTTAAAAATAATGCTGTTATGGAGTATGCAATTGTTTCAGAAACCGAAGCTGATTTAAAACAAGGAAAAATATCGATAAACACACCCATTGCTAAAGGTTTATTGGGCAAAAAGCCGGGCGATACTGTCGAAATTAAAGTACCTAATGGTATTATGAATTTTCAGGTTATCGAAATTTCACCTTTATAAAAATGGCTACTATATTCTCACAAATTGTTAAAGGTCAAATACCTTGCTACAAGGTAGCCGAGGACGACTATTATTTTGCGTTCTTAGACATTAACCCCCTAAAAAAAGGGCACACGCTTGTAATACCAAAACGCGAGGTTGATTATATTTTCGATCTTGAACCAAATGAATTGGCTGGTTTATATGTTTTTGCACAAAAAATAGCAAAAGCTATCGATAAAACAATTGAATGTAAACGTGTTGCAACTGTAGTTTTAGGGCTCGAGGTGCCTCATGCACATATTCATCTTATACCAATCGATTCGGAAAACGACGTGCGTTTTAGCAACCCGCGTGTTAAAATTGATAGCAACGAGTTTATTGATATTGCCAAAGCAATAAATAAAAACATATAGTTATTGTTTTTTAAAAGCATAAAGCAACGGGTCGGTTTTTTAAAACCGACCCGTTGCTTTATAATAATAATACTATGGTTTGTTTTTTACCCGACCAGGGTTTTTATTCATAAATTCTTTCCATGTATTACAACTTGTGTTGTCGATACTTGGTTTAAACTGATAAAAGTGGCATACAGCTACGCCTAAAGCATCGGTAGCATCTAAATTGTCGGGAATATCGGTAAAATTTAAAGTATGCTTTAACATGCCTGCAACTTGCTCTTTTGATGCATTGCCGTTGCCTGTTATCGACATTTTAATTTTACGGGGGGCATACTCAAACACAGGTATATGCCGCGATAATGCTGCAGCAATTGCAACGCCCTGCGCTCGTCCTAATTTTAACATCGATTGAATATTTTTACCAAAAAACTGGGCTTCAATTGCAAGCTCGTCGGGTTTATAATTATCGATTAGTTTAATAGTGTGTTCAAATATTTTGCTTAGCGACAGGTAATGGTCGGTAATTTTTTTTAAATCAACAACCCCCATATCAATATATCGCAAATTTTTATCAATAATTTCGATAATTCCGTAACCCATAAGGTTTGTTCCCGGGTCGATGCCTAATATTATCCGTTCAGCCATAAAAAAATAACGCCAAAACCTTAGTATAAAGGCATTGGCGTTTAAAATAGATGTATATTATTCAATAGTATCGAAACCACAATATTTAACCAATACATCGGGTATTTTAATACCATTAGGTGTTTGGTTGTTTTCGAGCAATGCTGCAACTATACGTGGCAAAGCAAGTGCACTGCCATTAAGTGTATGTACTAATTGTGGTTTTTTTGTGTTTTCTGATTTAAATCGGCACATAAGCCTGTTGGCTTGAAACGATTCAAAATTAGATACCGAACTAACCTCGAGCCATTTTTGTTGTGCAGCCGAGTATACTTCAAAATCGTATGTTAAAGCCGATGTAAAGCTCATATCGCCGCCGCATAGCCTAAGAATACGGTATGGTAGGCCAAGTTTTTGAACAAGAGTTTCAACATGTG
>CAZJCR010000206.1:0-7212 GCA_964544385.1 uncultured Bacteroidales bacterium | reverse complement strand
CGGTAATAAAATCGGTTTACGACCGTGGTGTTGTTGCTTTTACTGGTATCGATAGCTCATGCATCAATACATTTGTACCAAACCTTACTGTCGATATTAAAAATTATGCCGTCGACGATGTTATTTATACTACCGACAGTATTGCGGTAGGTTACCAAATAAACAACATGCCCGAGCATATTGAGTATGCCCATCCTACCACCGATATGGTACAAAACGATATCCTCAGCGGTTATGTTTTTACTACCCAGCCACAAATTACATTGCCCGGTTTGTACAATTTTAAAATATTCACAAAAAAACGTGCCGACCTTAATTATTACAACGACACAATGTACACAGCCATCAGGCTTTATCCTTTGCCAACAGTCGATATTGGCCCCGATACTATATTTACGGACCAGGCCGATACACTTGTTTTTGATGCCGGTATTAACCGCGGGTATTATAAATGGCTTTATCAGGCACCACCGGCTGAACAACAAACTTATAATGTGCCAATGATACAAACGGCAAAATACTTTGTCGAGGTACAAGATACCAATTCGTGCGGCCTGGCATCCGACACAGTTATGGTAGTTGCCGATAACTGGGTACTCGATTCAATAGTATCGCCTTTTAGCAGTTGCATGTTAACAAATACTGAACAGGTACGCGTTAAAATTACAAACAACAGCCCTATGGTTTATCCTAACAATTATCAGCTTAAAGCACGTGTGGTAGTTAATGGTGTGGCCAAAACCGATACTATTACTTTTATCGACGGGGTAGCAGCTTATTCGTCGGTTTATTACAACTTTACGCCGGTTTATAATATGTCGGTACCTGGCCCATATAATATCTCGGTAAACATTCAGCCTCAATACGATAAATCGCGCTCCGATAATTCATTATCATCAACTGTCGAAGTTTGGGGTATTTATTTAGTCGATATAGGCCCTGACACAATTTTTACCTTACGTGCCGATACCATAACTTTTGATGCCGGACCAAATTATAATACTTACCTTTGGAGCGATAATTCAACCGGGCGTTACCTTACTATACCAAAAGCCAACTCAAATAAATACTGGGTATCGGTTACTACGCAACAAGAGTGTTCAAACTCGTCCGACACTGTCGAAATTATGGCTTACGATATTGAACTCGACGACATTAAAAACCCCATAAGCCGTTGCTCGCTAACAAATACCAATTTTATCAGCTTTACAATAATAAACAATGGTCCCGACAAAATACCCGCGGGTACAGCCATCGATTTTTTCTACAACATTAATGGCGGCAGCTATGTACAAAAGCCTTTTGTTACTACTAATGCTATTGAACAGGGCGATAACTCAACAATTATTATACCCGAAGACATTGAGCTTTTAAACACCGAAACTTATTCATTTAATGCTTATGTTAAATGGGATAAAGACTTTTTTAGTTATAACGATTCCATTACCAAATTGGTTTATCAATACGATTCGCCTACTGTTAGCCTTGGCCCCGATATTTATACAACCCAGGCCGATACACTTGTACTCGATGCCGGCCAAGGCCAAACAACTTACCGTTGGCAAGATTTATCGGAAAACCATTTTTTTAACGTAACCCTTAACAGCACTGCCAATTACATGGTTACTGTTACTAACTCGTACGGTTGCTACCACTCCGATACTATGGCTGTTTACACCTACGACATTATTATTGCCGATGTTTTAGGTATCGATAATACATGTAATTATAGTAAAATTAACCCGGTTTCATTAGGCGTTAAACTTAATGGTACCGATACATTACCGTATGGCTCGGTTATTAACTCACTATACTCAATTAACAACGACACTGTTTACCAGCAGTTCATACTTGCCAACAGGCTTGCTGCCGGCGATACTGTGTTTCTTACTTTCGATACTCCGGTTAACCTTATTGGCCCCGACAATTTCGCGTTCTCGGCATCGGTAAATATTAACACCGAGGCCGATGCACTAAACAACAGTTTCGAGGCCGATATTAGGGTTGGCAAATACACTGTAGAGCTTGGCGACAACCAAATTACATATGCCGACACTATTATTTTAGATGCCGGTACTAATGGTATTGCAGCCTATTTATGGAACAACGGGCACACTACGCAAACTATCGAGGCTACACAATCGGGCCAGTACTCGGTTACAATTACCGATATTAACAACTGTACTAATAGCGACTCGCTGCAACTGTTTTTTATGCGCCCGCTTTACAATATTGTCCAAATTACAGGCTTAAACTCGGCTTGTACTAACAGTACCCAGCAGCAAATATCGTTTTACTTAAAAAATAATGGTAACGATACTATAAAAACCGACAGCACAATAACCATTTTTTATACCGTCGACAATGAGATACGAGTATCGCAAAACTATACTTTTAGCTCAAAATTTATACCCGGCGACAGCCTTTACATAACATTTGACCAAACAGCCGATTTGTCGCTTGTTAGCCAATATATTATTAATGTTAATGCCGTTTTTGGTAACGATACAACAATGCTCGATACCACAATAAACACCTGGGGAATACCGGTTATTAACTTAGGTAACGATACTGTTACTTACGCCCAAAATATTGTTTTAGATGCCGGCACCGGAAACCAAATTTATGAATGGAACAATGGCACTCAAAACCAAACAATTACTGTCGACCAAACTGGTCAATATACTGTTACTGTTACATCGGTTAACAATTGCATTAACAGCGATACCATTAACTTAAAATTTATGCGGCCGCTTTATAACATTACCAGCATTATTGGGCTTGCCGACAGTTGCCTGCATATTAGCCCGCAACAAGTATCGTTTATACTGCAAAATAGTGGTAACGATACAATTTTTGCCGATAGTACAATTAACATTTCATACAATATTAATGGCGGCAGCAATGTTACCGAAAATTATATTTTTACCGATAAATTTGTTCCCGGCAACCAGGTAACAATAAACTTTGCTACTAATGCCAACCTATCGGCAACTATGGCTTATAATGTTAACGTTTTTACAACTTTTGGTAATTTAACGCCACAGCTCGACACTGTTGTTAATACATGGGGCTTGCCTGTTGTTAATTTAGGTACCGATATTATATCGTACAACAGTACCGAAACTTTAGATGCAGGAGCCGGTTTTGCATCGTACCAATGGAGCAACGGCGCACTTACCCAACAAACTATTATTAACCAAACCGGAACCTACAGTGTTACTGTTACAAGTCAGCACCAATGCTTGGCGGCCGATACCGTTGATGTTAAATTTATGAAACCGGCTTATGTTATCAATCAAATTATTGGTCTTGCCGACTCGTGCTCACGTGTTGACAGCAGTACAATAGCTTTTAGTTTAAAAAATACCGGCAACGATACAATTTACCAAAACGACCAAATATTGGCCCGGTATATAATAAACCAAAACCAAACAGTTGAACAAAATTATACTTTTAGCCAACAGTTAAATCCACAAGATACACAAGTAATAACTTTTAGTAAAGCTGCCGGTTTAAAAGCCGTTGGCCAATACTCGGTTTTGGTCGAAACGGTAATTAACAGCACGGTAATTAATGCCGACACCATTGTTAATACATTCGGAATACCACATGTTAACCTTGGCAACGATACAATTGTACAGGGCGAGAACATAGTTTTAGATGCCGGTTCGGGCCATGCAGCTTACCTTTGGGGCACAGGCGCAACATCGCAAACCATAAATGTATCGCAACCGGGTAAATATTGGGCGCAGGTTACAAACTCGGGCGGCTGTATTAACTCCGACACAATTGTGGTTAGCTTTAGCCGCTTAACTATGGTTGTAACTTCGCTTATCGAACCGGTTACAGCTTGCGGCAGGTTAATTGCTGCCGAGGTAAAAATACAAGCAACAAATACCGGTACACGAACTATTCCTGTTGGCTCAGTTTTAAATTTTGGCTTTTGGGTAAACAATAGTGCTGCTCAATTCGACGAGGTTGAGCTTACGCTCGAAAAACCTGCAGGCTCAACACTTAACTACACTTTCTCTAAAAAACTATCGGTACCAAGTGCCGGAAAGCATACGGTTTACTTTACAGCCCAAATTAACGACGGTAAAATTGATACCACATTATTCGAACTTAATATTAATGAATTACCAGTGTTTAGCTTTGCCAGCGATACAATATTGGTAACCAGTTTTCCATACCTGTTAAACCCAAATGTCGACGCACAAAGCTATTTGTGGAGCAACGGCGAGCAAACAGGTTCAATTACTGTTAACTCAAAAAACCTTTACTGGTTGCAAGTTACCGATGCCAACGGCTGCTTGTTTACCGACTCGGTTTACGTTACAAACACAAACTCAATTGTACAAACATGGGGTGGGCCTGTAAAAGTATATCCAAACCCCGCTAACCAGTTGTTTAATATTATTATGCCACAAGTTTATAATAACCTTAATATCGAGGTTGTAAGCCCAAATGGTAAAGTGGTTTATACTAATAACAATGCACAACAAATAACCCAAATTAATGTACAAAACTGGTCAAAAGGTGTATATATGGTAAGGGTTTATAGTGGTAACAAAATATCGGTAATGCAAGTTGTTGTTCAATAATTTTAATATCGATAAATAATAATTAAACGATGTCCTATGCTTTTAGGGCATCGTTTTTTTGTGATAAAATATAAGCATATAAACCCTAAAGCGTGAAAAATACATTTACAAAACCTAAAATACTTATTATCATATTGTTGCTACCAATACCAACAAACTCAACATAGTGATTATACCTAAGTAAAGCACTTGTTCACTTCGTTCAAACCGCTCAACTTAGGCAATAGTAAGCTTAATATACATGCGTAGTTTACTACAAATTTAAAATTTAAACACTAAGTTAATCATTATTGGTGCGGCGATAAAAATATGTGTAGTTTTTCATGTTCGACTAAACACCAAACCCAAAAGTATTTATGCTTATCAACCACTTATTTTATGATTTTTTGGTATGGTTTATCACAAAAGTGGTATCGAAATTTTAAAGTCTAAAAAAAATATAAATTATTACCAACCATAATAACAACCCTGCCAATTATTTATAAATTTGCCGCCTTAAAATTATTACCTATATGCCAAAACAAAAACAAATAATATTGCTAAATATCTCGGGTAGCGACAAACCAGGGGTTACAGCATCGCTAACCAATATACTTGCACAAAACAATGTTAACATACTCGACATTGGCCAGGCTGTTATACACGAAGACCTTGGCCTTGGCATATTGTTCGAGGTACCCGAAAAAGAGGAATCGTCGCCTATATTAAAAGATATTCTGTTTAAAGCTTACGAACTTAACATAACTGTAAAATTTACCCCAATACCTACCGATAAATACGACGAGTGGGTTAATAACCAGGGTAAAGACAGGCATATTATTACCCTTTTGTCGCCAAAACTAACTGGCAAACAATTAGCAAAGGTAACAGCTGTTATTGCCGAGCAAAACCTTAATATCGATTACATTACAAGGTTGTCGGGGCGTATACCGCTCGATAGTTTTAATAAAAACGCCCGCTCGGTTGTCGAGTTTTCGGTTAGGGGCACCCCAAAAAACCACGAGCAAATGAAAAACGATTTTATGCAAATCTCGGGCGAAATAGGTATCGATTTAGCTTTTCAGGAAGACAATATTTTCCGCCGCAACCGAAGGCTGATTTGTTTCGATATGGACTCAACGCTTATCCAAACCGAGGTTATCGACGAGCTTGCTTTTCGCGCCGGAGTTGGCGAGCAGGTTAGTGCTATTACCGAGAGCGCTATGCGGGGCGAGATTGACTTCGCTGAAAGCTTTGTAAAACGCGTTTCGCTGCTTAAAGGCCTCGACGAAAAAGTTATGAAAGAGATTGCCGAAAACCTGCCCCTTACCGAGGGTGCCGAACGGCTTTTTAAAACTCTTAAACAATATGGTTATCGAACTGCTATTTTGTCGGGCGGTTTCAATTATTTTGGCAATTATCTTAAAAACAAATTAGGTATCGATTACGTGTTTGCCAACGAACTCGAAATTATCGATGGAAAACTTACCGGACGCCATTTAAACGATATTGTTGACGGTAAACGTAAAGCCGAACTACTTAAACTACTTGCTTTTAAAGAGGATATACACCTTGAACAGGTTATTGCCGTTGGCGACGGCTCAAACGATTTGCCTATGTTGCAACTTGCCGGGCTGGGAATAGCTTTCCATGCCAAGCCTAAAGTAAAAAAATCGGCAAAACATTCTATTTCAAATATTGGCCTCGATGCAATTTTATACCTGCTCGGTTTTCGCGACCGCGAGTTAAGCAGCTAAAGCTTTAACCGCCATATTATTTTGCCGGTTCGCGTGTCGATACAAATAACATGTAAAAGGTATATAACATATAACTTATTGTTTGTAAGGCTTATATACCTATAATATGGGTCGGGTTCAATTTGGCCAAATATTTTTTTAAACGTATCGCTTTGGCGCGATTTATATATATTGTAAAACATGCCCGGCATTTGTACTGTCCAATCGTGGCTTATTTGGCCAGCTGTATCAATACTTAATTGCGTAATGGCTACAACAGCAAGGTCGCTATCATCGCTTTTATGATATATTAAAACACTGCCATTTTGTGGCTGCATTGGCATTTTGTCGGCGTTATAACCTGTTTTTAAAGCTTTTATATTTCTGTCGGTCTCATCTAATAGTTTCTCTTCGGCTTTATTAAGGTCGCCTTTCCATAATAAATCAAATTTTATTATCGAATAATAATTGTAAAGTTTTTCGCGGTTTAGCTCAACAATAAACTGGGGGTTTATAAATTTTAATGGTTTTTTTTGCACAATATCTCCTAATGTGCCTCTAACAGTAATATTGCACTCGTTACCATTTGTAAAACCCAAATCAAAACTATCGGCTTTTATTGTGGGGTTTAAATAGTAATTTGCCGGTTCCATGTTTATTTTTTCGGTTACCGGTTTGCTCACATACGACCGAGTATCAATATAATGTTTCTCGCCCTGGTTGTTTGTTACTATAATTTTCGAATCAATTGGCTCAACTGTAAAATGCCCGGCCAACGACCGCCAGTAAATACCACTTATCGTACCTACGGCAGGCCTTGTTTTTGAGTAAATATTTGCCATTGTAACCTCCCGCTCTAATGTAACAGGGTTTAAACCCTGTATGGCCGACCC
>CAZJCR010000205.1:0-7294 GCA_964544385.1 uncultured Bacteroidales bacterium | reverse complement strand
ACGAGTGTTTAGTCGACGACGCAAACCCTGCCGATAACCTTTTAAACACCGAGATAAACGGCCTCGATATATTGCCATCGAATATTAATTTGGTTGGTGCCGAAATTGAGATGCTCGAGCTGCCAAATCGTGAGAAAATGATGAAAATGGTAATCGAAAAAATTGAAAATAATTACGATTTCATTTTAATCGACTGTTCACCATCATTAGGCCTAATAACTGTTAACGCGCTTACAGCAGCACAGTCGGTTATTATTCCGGTACAATGTGAGTATTTTGCGCTCGAGGGTTTAGGCAAACTGCTAAATACAATTAAAATTATACAAAACAGGCTTAACCCCAACCTCGAGATAGAAGGCTTTTTATGTACAATGTACGACTCGAGGCTAAGGTTGTCGAACCAAGTGGTTGAAGAAGTACGCCGCCATTTTGAAGACATGGTTTTTGAAACCCTTGTACAACGAAATGTTAAACTTAGCGAGGCACCAAGCTACGGGAAACCAATTGTATTATACGATGCTGCATCGATAGGCGCAGCAAACTACTTGAACCTTGCCCGCGAGGTTTTACAAAAAAACAACCTTACAAAAGTTGATTCGAACCAAAAAACCATAGAATAAATTCATGTCATCAGTTAAACGAAGTGCATTAGGAAAAGGCCTTGGGGCCCTTATTGAAGACGCCGGCAATATTAAAAACGATCAGTTTGTAAAAAACTCGGCTATAGACGAAATACCAGTTGAAAATATCGAAACAAACCCATTCCAGCCTCGTACCGAATTCGACGACGATGCCCTGAACGAGTTAGCTGAATCGATAAAACAAATTGGAATTATACAACCAATTACTGTACGTAAAACCGGTAATAACAAATACCAGCTTATTTCGGGCGAGCGTCGTTATAGGGCATCAAAACTTGCAGGCTTAACCAAAATACCTGCATACATACGTACTGCCGACGACCAGGGAATGTTAGAAATGGCCTTGGTTGAGAACATTCAACGACAAGACCTCGATGCTATCGAAATAGCAATTAGCTATCAACGCCTTATCGACGAGTGCAAACTTACCCAAGAGAACATGAGCGACCGCGTTGGAAAAAAACGCTCAACCGTTACTAACTACCTGCGGTTACTTAAACTACCGGCCGAAATACAATTAGCTATCCGCAAAAACCTTATATCGATGGGGCACGCCCGCGCTTTGGTTAACGTTAGCGATGTTAACGACCAGCTTTATATTTTTGAACAAATTATTACCGACGGGCTTTCGGTACGAAAAGTTGAAGAACTGGTTCGCAATATTGGCCAGCAACAACCCGATAAACCAGAGCCAACCGATAAAAAAGAAAACCCCGTATCGAATTACGTTGAACTTGAAAATCACCTTGCAAAATACTTTAATTCAAAAATCGAGTTTAAACGTAACAATAAAGGAAGCGGTAAAATCGTTATCTCGTTCAAATCTGACGAAGATTTGGAAAGGATTGTAGCTATGCTCGACAAAATTAATGTTCAATAAAACATTTTTTGTAACGATAAATAAATTAAGAAAAATAAACCGCAACAAATGAATTTGGCAATTTTTTGTAACAGTAAAAAAAACAACATGTTAAAAACTATACAAAAAATTGCCATATTTTTTTTTCTGTTAACAGTAACAGCTAACACCTATGGCCAATACTTAAAAGACTATAACATTCCCGATACCACATACAAACAAACACACTCGGCGCATAAAGCAACATTTTTGTCGGCATTGTTGCCAGGCCTTGGCCAGGTTTACAACGAAAAATACTGGAAAGTACCAATTATTTACGGCGCATTTACAGGCTTAACATATTATGCCAGTTACAATAACTTTGTTTATAACAAATATCGCGAAGGCTATAATATTAAAGTAAAAATTGATTTAGGCGAACTGTCGAAAAGCGAAGATATTTTTAGTTACACAACCAAAGAAAACCTGTTACGCTATAAAGACCTTTGGCGACGTTACCGCGATTTATGCTTTATTGGCATGGGCTTAGTTTATGTAGCTCAAATTATTGATGCAAATGTTGATGCACATTTATTTGATTACGATATTAACGAAGACTTGTCGATAAAACTACAGCCAACAGTAATTCCTTTAATGCAGCCAACGCAAAAATATTATAGCACCCAGGTAGGCTTAAGCTGTTCAATTAGTTTTTAATTACTAATTTTGCAAAAAAAACATATGAACAAAACAAAGCTACTATATTTTGTATTGATAATGCCATTATTGGCAATTGCCCATACAAACCCTACCGACTCGGTAAGCAACTACAACAAAACTTATAATACCGATATTGACAGCCTTGCTAATTTATGGTATGTAAAACAAATGTCGTACACAACCGATACATCATTAGTAATATTAGGCGAGAGCGATTCGCTTTATATACCCGATTTCCCCGATTCGGTTTACATATCGCGGTTAGCAAAACTTCCATTAGTTATCGACATGTCGTACAATAATATAGTACGCAATTATATACACATGTACACCCATAAAAAAAGGCCACTTGTTGAACAAATGCTTGGGCTTACCGATTATTATTTTCCACTGTTCGAGCAATTGCTCGATGCCAATGGAATGCCTTTAGAGCTTAAATACCTGCCGGTAATTGAGTCGGCATTAAACCCGAACGCTGTTTCAAGGGTTGGCGCCACAGGCCTATGGCAGTTTATGTATTATACCGGGCGCCAATACAAGCTCGATATAAACAGCTTTGTTGACGACCGCCGCGACCCAATAAAATCAACATATGCTGCAATAGGGTTTTTAAACGATTTGTACGATATTTATCAAGATTGGATATTAGTTATTGCAGCATATAATTGCGGCCCCGGAAATGTTAACAAAGCTATAAGGCGTAGTGGCGGAGTACGCGATTATTGGAAAATTTATTACCACCTGCCACGCGAAACACGCGGCTACGTGCCCGCTTTTATTGCAGCTACTTATGTTATGAATTATTATAACGAACATAACTTTACACCAACAAAAACAACATTACCAGTTTTATGCGATACAATACTTATTAACAAACAATTACACCTTGAACAGGTTAGTAAAGTATTAGGACTCGAGCTTTCTGATATAAGGGCTCTTAACCCGCAATACCGCCGTAACATTATTCCCGGGCATAATAAAACATACGCTCTGCGCTTGCCATTCGAGCATGTTACACGTTTTATCGATTTGCAAGATTCAATTTATAACTACAACACTGCATCGTACTTTAATGCCGAAGCCTTAAGCAAAGCACCCGAACACTCAACCTTTACCCCAGGTGCGCCCAACGACAATTATAAAGCCCTGTACTACACAGTAAAAAGCGGCGACAACCTTGGGTTTATTGCAACATGGTACAACGTTAGGGTTGCCGATATAAGATATTGGAATAATATAAGGCGTAACATGATTAGGACAGGACAAAAACTGGTAATTTATGTGCCAAAAAATAAAGTTGCAAAATATAGCGATATTAATAAACTTACTTTCGTTCAAAAACAAAACCTTGCTGCCGGTAAACCAGTTACCAACATTAACACAACACCAACCGAAACCACCGGGAATATTGATAACGCGGGTAGTTACGTTATTTACGAAATACAAAAAGGCGATACCCTGTGGGAAATTGCCAAACAATACCCGGGCGTTACCGAGGGCGATTTAATGCGCTGGAACAACATTAGTAATGCAAGCAAAATTAGCGTGGGACAAAAAATAAAAATCATAAAAAAAAGCTGACAACCTGTAAAATTGTAGATATTAAAAAAAAGGATTTACCATTGAGTTAAAACAAACAAATACCAACCATTGAAACCTTTTTATACACTGCTTTTATTTATTCTAATTGCATTATTTACATTATTGCTTCTTGTTTTGTATCCGGCAAACGGTATAAATATTTGCGGGCATACATTACATTTTAACCTAAACGCGCACCAAAGTCAACAAACAAATACTGTAAATATCGATAGCATTATTGCCATTATCGATACAACAATTATTGTTGCCGACAGCAATATAAAAAACAGCACAAACTTTGACAGTGTGTTTATAAGCACACAAATACCATATAAACAACAGATTACAAAAATTGAATATCCGGCAGGCGACACAACTGTTTTGTACCATTTTTTTACCAAACTTAATACAAGCCACAATAAAAGGGTTAGAGTATTGCATTATGGCGACAGCCAAATTGAGGGCGACCGCATAACAGGTTATTTACGCAATAAATTCCAAAAAAAATTTGGAGGCGGCGGCCCCGGTTTATTGCCCGCTTGTACACCACCAGCCGAGTCGGCATCGATAAAACATACAATTAGTGATAATTGGGAACAATTAGCCGTTTTTGTTAACGATACTATAACAAAAAACGGAAAATACGGCGCATTAGGTAGTTATGCACGCTTTAGTAAAAAAAGCAACAACACAACAGCAAACATAAAATTTAGTCAAAGGCCAACAGCGTTTGGCACTGCAAAAAAATTTACTGTATGCCGTGTTTTTTTAGGGCAAAGTATAACGCCAATATCGTTGGCCGGATACCAAAACAACAAACTCGATTGGTTTGAAACCGACATTTACAGTACCAAAACACAAGTACTTGAGTGGAATTTGTTAAGCCCGCCCAACAATATCGAACTTGTTTTTAACGGAAACTTAAGCCCAAATGTATATGGCATTGCGCTCGACTCAAAAAACGGGGTAGCTGTCGATAACATACCGCTACGCGGCAGTAGTGGCACCGAGTTTACAAAAATTGACTTAAACAACTTTAAACAAATGGCTAAATACCTTAACACGGGTTTAATTATATTGCAATTTGGAGTTAACATTGTACCTCATAAAACAACTAATTATAAATATTACGAACAAATAATAACCAGGCAAATAAAACATATAAAAAAAGCAATGCCCAATACTCCGGTTTTAGTTATCGGGGTTTCCGATATGTCAGAAAAAAATGGCAACCAATATATATCACACTCAAATATTACTGGAATATTGCAGGCGCAAAAAAATGCCGCGCAAAATACAGGAGCAGCTTTTTGGAACTTATACCAAGCCATGGGCGGGCAAAACTCGATGCCAGCATGGGTGCTGGCAAAACCACCATTGGCACAAAAAGATTTTGTACATTTTAACCGTAAAGGTGGACATATAATTGCACAAATGCTTTTTGATGCTTTACTTTTTGAATACGATAAATACAACACAACAACACAATTAGCACATAAATAGTAAACCAAAATATAACTATGAATTATCATTTTATTGCTATTGGGGGTAGCGCAATGCACAATTTAGCTTTGGCACTACACAAAAAAGGCGAAAAAATTACCGGTAGCGACGACGAAATTTTTGAACCATCGCGCTCGCGTTTAGCCGCGGCTGGCCTTTTACCACAAAAAAACGGCTGGTTTGCCAATAAAATTACCGAACAAATTGATGCCGTTGTACTTGGTATGCACGCCAAAAGCAACAACCCCGAATTGCTAAAAGCAAAAGAATTGGGCATTAAAATATACTCGTACCCCGAGTTTTTATATAACCAAACAATAAATAAAAAACGCGTAGTTATTGGTGGAAGCCATGGAAAAACAACAACAACCGCAATGGTAATGCACGTTTTGGCAAACACAATAAAAAATTTTGATTACATGGTTGGTGCAAAAATTAACGGGTTCGACACCATGGTAAATATCGACAATAACTCGGAAATTGCAGTGTTCGAAGGCGATGAATACCTAACATCGCCTATCGATACAAGGCCAAAGTTCCATTTATATAAACCACATATTGCACTTATTACCGGAATTGCCTGGGACCACGTAAACGTTTTTCCAACTTTTGATATTTACATTGACCAGTTTCGCAAATTTATCGACCTTATTGAACCCGGCGGTACACTTATTTACTGTGCCAACGACAAAATTTTAACCAATTTGGTAAACGAAAAAAAACGCGACATCGAAATTTTACCATATTTTGAACACAATAATATAATTATTGATGGTAAAACTTATTTACAAACAAATAATGGCAATACCCAAATTGGTGTTTTTGGGGGGCATAACCTTCAAAACCTTAGTGGAGCTAAAATAATATGCTCAAAACTTGGAATTACCGATGAACAGTTTTACCAAAATATAGCCACATTTACCGGAGCCGACAAACGGTTACAATTATTGTCCGAAAACAAAAACTGCAAAGTGTTTCTCGATTTTGCACACTCACCATCAAAACTTAAAGCTACTATCGATGCAGTTGCAGCACAATATCCCGACAAGGAAATAATAGCCTGCATGGAGCTGCATACATACAGTAGCCTGTCGAAAAACTTTTTGTTACAATACAAACACACCATGCAAAAAGCTCATAAAGCAATAGTTTTTTACAGCAAACATGCTATCGAACTTAAACAACTACCCCCAATTGATGCTGAAAACATTACAAATGGTTTTGACAAACCAGGGTTAATAGTTGAAAACAATACCGAAAAATTAAAAAACACGCTTTTGTTTATGGAAAAAAATAACACCATACTCTTATTGCTGAGTTCGGGAAATTTTGGAGGCATAAATTTAAACGAGTTAGCAACCCAAATAACCCAAAACTAAAAAATTATTTATTAACCATCTGGTTAGTAAGGTGATAAAACAAATATTTGAGTTTAAATTTTTTTTTTGAAAACAATTTTAAATTATTTTGATATTGAAACTCAAATAAGTACTTTTAGCACCTGAAAAACAGGAAACTTTATAATAATATGGAACCTAAAAAAAATCCAAAAGCCGACTTAAAAAACTACCAGGGTTTATTCCTGCAAATAGGTTTTATTTGTGCATTAGGAATAATGCTGGGCGCTTTTAGCTACACTGTCCGCGAAAAGAACCTTGGCTCGCTTGGTGAGCTTGAAGATGTTCAGCTGGACGAAGAAATTATCCCCATTACCCGCCAGCAAGAGGTACAGCCACCGCCACCACCAGAACCACCAAAAGTTACCGAGGTGATAAACATTGTTGAGGACGACGTTGAAATTGACGACGAACTTGAGATTGAAGATACCGAGGCCGACCAAGACACCGAAATACAAATAGTTGAAATACAGGAAGAAGAGGCAGTTGAAGAGACTGAAGTATTTTTTATTGTTGAAAACATGCCCGAATTCCCAGGTGGTGACCTTGAACTACGTAAACATATTGCCCAAAACGTACAATACCCCGAAATTGCTAAAGAAAACGGTATACAG
>CAZJCR010000204.1:0-7301 GCA_964544385.1 uncultured Bacteroidales bacterium | reverse complement strand
TTTACCTAAGTTGAGCGGTTGGAGCTATGTGAACAAACGCTTTACTTAGGTATAATCCCGATGCAGAGTTTTCTGAAAAAAAGTTGGATAATGAATCTATTAAATTGATACAATTCCCTCAATCCTCCTCAACCATCTCTCCAAAAACTTCACATTCTCACCCTTTTTGGGTAATGACCTCATAGTAGTGTATCCGAGCTGCTTTAATGTTATTAAACAATTGCTCCGGGTTACAGGCATTAATGGCCGCAATGGTCTGGTTCCCGATGATGCCGTCCAGTTTAAGGTTGCTGTCAATGAAACGGTTCCGAACTTTCTGATTACCGCAGCTTCCACAATAAACCCAACAGCAGCTTTAATTAGCTATAACACATATTTAGTTTTAGGGTGGATTTTTATGTCGCGTAGTATGCTTTTAGTAATATTTTGTGTTTGCAACAGGCGTATAATTCATTCGATAATAATAGCATAAATAAGCTTGTAAAATACAGTATTACAACTACATAATAAATTGTTGTTAACATTTGTTACGGTTGTGGTGTAAACATTTGTAGCACTATAAAAAACATTTGACTACCACAAACGGAACATTTGGCACCATTTGCAAAACCAGGGTATAACTACTTTTAAACTAAGCGAAAAATTCGCTGTGTGAATAAAGGAGTTGTTGAATTTTAAACCAGTTAAAAAATGATAAAATTCGTACCCGGTTTTTTGCATCGCAATAATGTACCGATGCTAAACTACAGCACCATAGCCCGCGTGTTTGGGGTTATGGCATTAATTTTATTTCTAAACACGGAAACGTTTGCTCAATCAAAAACAGTTACCGGAACTGTTACAAGTGCTGCCGATAACGTTCCTATCCCGGGCGTAAACGTTGTGGTAAAAGGTACATCAACAGGTACCATAAGCAATGTCGACGGGCAATTTACTATTAGCGCGGCCGATGCCGATGTTTTAGTTTTCTCGTTTATTGGTTATTTAAACGAGGAGGTTGAGGTAGCCGGTAAAACTACTATCAACGTTTCGTTGGTTGAAGATATTGAACAACTCGACGAGGTTGTTATTATTGGTTACGGTGTGCAAAAAAAGAAACTGCTTACCGGCGCAACATCAAATGTTAGGGGCGAAGATCTCCAACAGCGCAATAGTACCTCACCATTACAAGCTTTACAGGGCCAAACTGCCGGTGTTAATATTACATCAACATCGGGTCAACCTGGTAAAGGTATGAAAGTAGCTATTCGTGGCGTTGGTACAATTGGCGACGCATCGCCTTTATATATTGTCGATGGGGTTACTGTTGGTAATATCGATTACCTTAACCCTTCCGACATCGAATCGATTGATGTGCTTAAAGATGGTGCATCGGCAGCTATTTACGGCTCGCGTGCTGCAAACGGGGTTATTCTTATAACTACTAAAAAAGGCGAAGCCGGCCGTTCGCAGATTACTTTCGATGCTTATTACGGCGTACAAAATGTAGCTAAAAAAGTTGAATTACTCAATGCTACACAATATGCCAAAGTTATGAACCAACAGTATATTAACTCGGGCGGTTCGCCAAGCAACCAACCTTTTAATATTGCTAATTTGCCTTACTATACTACATCGGGCAAAAATGCCAACACTAACTGGCTCGACGAAATGTTTACCACTAATGCCATTACACAAAACTATGTTATTGGAGCATCGGGCGGTTCCGAAATGACTTCATACTCAATGTCGGTTTCGTATACCGGGCAAGAGGGTATTGTTGGTGGAGCCGATTTGTCGAATTACGACCGCTTTAATGCACGCTTTAATTCTGAAAGCAAGCTTTATAACGACAAAATACGCATTGGCGAAAACTTTGTTTTTGGGAACGTAACCAGTAAAGGTATTTCCGACGGTAATATATATGGTAACTCGCTCCGCGGTGCTTTTAGTGTTACCCCGCTTATGCCTGTTTACCAAGCCGACGGCGAGTTTTTTAACAATGCAAATACCGCCAATATCGACCAGTTTGGCAAAAGGCTTGCTGCCGACGGGCAGTCGAACCCTTACGCCGCTATGGTGTATGGAAATCAAAACCAAACAAAATCGAACTCGTTTGTAGGTAATGTTTTTGCCGATATCGACATTATAAAAAACCTTAAGTTCCGTACATCGTTTGGTATCGACCACTCGTCGAGCGAGTACCGCAGCTACAAACCGGTTTACGAACTGTCGAAATATACTTTTAGCGATTATAGCGAGGTTAACCAAAACATGAGCCGCCATTTTAAATATATGATGGATAACGTGTTAACTTACTCCAACTCTGTCGATTTACATAAATTTGACTTAATGGCCGGCCAGTCGCTCGAGTCGTACAAAGGCACTTACCTTAGCGGTAAAAACACTTATTGCAGTTTTAGCGATTTTGAACACGCTTATCTCGATAACTGTACAAATATCGAGGGCAGCCCGCTTATGGGCACAAACGGTTATCCTTACGACGATGGTAAAATACTATCGTACTTTGGACGTGTACAATACGCTTTTAACGAAACATACCTTTTTAACGCCACACTACGCGCCGACGGCTCTTCAAAATTTGCACCCGAAAACCGCTGGGGTTATTTTCCATCGGTATCGGCTGGATGGGTTGTTTCAAACGAGGCTTTTATGGGTGGTATTACTAATGTTATGCAGTTTTTTAAACTCCGCGCAAGCTATGGCCAAAACGGTAACCAAAATGCATCGGCTTTTCAGTACCTGGCACCTATTAAATTTACCCAGGCAACTTACCCCTTTGGCGACGGCGAGGGCCAGCAAACCCCGGGTTCGTACCCAAGCCAGTTGGCAAACCCCGAACTTAAATGGGAAACCGCTATTCAAACAAATATAGGGTTCGATGCCCGCTTTTTACAAAGTAAGCTAAATGTTAATTTCGACTATTATCATAAAAACCAAAAAGACTGGTTAATTAAAGCCCCTGTTATTGCTACTGCCGGTACCGACGCACCTTGGATTAACGGTGGTAATATTCTTAATACCGGTGTCGAACTTGCTCTTGGTTACAACAACAGCGTTGGCAATTTTAACTACTCGGTTAATGCTAATGGTGCTTTTAATAAAAACAAGGTTACCGAAATACCAACATCCGATGGTATTATACACGGTGCAACAAACACGCTTTACAACAACGCCGAAGAGTTTTACCGTGCCGAAACAGGCCACGCGGTAGGTTATTTTTGGGGTTACCAACTGGCAGGTATTTTTAAAAGCGATACCGAGGTTGCTAACTATAAAAACAGCGAAGGCAAAATTATTCAGCCAAAAGCTAAAGCCGGCGACTGCAAATATGTTGACCAAAACGGCGACGGTATTATCGATATTAACGACAAAGTTGACCTTGGCAACCCGATACCCGATTTTACTTACGGCTTGTCGGTATCGTGCTCGTATAAAGCTTTCGATTTTTACCTTATGGCAAACGGAGCTGCCGGGCATCAAATTGTACAATCGTACCGCGACCATGGCGACAAATATGCTAACTATACAACAGCAATTTTAGACGCGTGGTCGACAACCAACCCTAACGGTACATTGCCACGCGTTACTAACGAAAACATTAACTACCTGTTCTCGAGCTTGTTTGTTAAAGATGCCGATTACCTGCGCATCAGTACTTTAACTATTGGCTACGACCTTGCCAAAGTTGTAAAACTTAAAAACCTTGGACAGTGCCGCTTTTACGCGTCGGTACAAAACCTTTACACTTTTACCAAATACGACGGTATGGACCCCGAAGTGGGTTACGGGCTTGATAATGGCGACAGCGACAAGTTCTCGTCGGGTATCGACCTTGGCTATTACCCACGCCCGCGTACAATAATGCTTGGCGTAAATGTTAAATTTTAAAAACATAATAATATGAAAATTTATAATAAATTTATTATAGCCGGTGCCGTACTTTTAATTGCTTCGTGCGGCGAAACTTTCCTCGACTCGGAACCTATAACAAAAAAAACCGACGTTAACTATTACAAAACCCCGGCCGACGCTGCCGAAGCATTAGTTGGTTGCTACGATGCATTACAGTACATTTATTCCGATGGCACCGCCGTACCTGTGGCTGCCGAGGTTATGGCCGATATGTGTTTTGGTGGCACCGGTGCCGGCGACGGCGACGGTTACCCTATGCTCGACGAGTTTGACTACACACGCTCGCCTGGCGACAAAAACATGTTCGAGGCTAACTGGCGTCATTTTTACCGTGGAATTTACCGGGTTAACATGCTTATTAGCAAACTCGACCAGGTTGACTGGGGCAAAAACCCCGAAAAACGTAACGAGATTGAAGCCGAAGCCCGCTTTTTGCGCGCCTACTTTTACTTCGATATGGCTCGCCTTTGGGAACGTGTGCCGCTACTTACCGAACCATCGTCGGAGGTTGTGCCTCAGGCTACTGCCGACGCGGTTTATGCCGTTATTACCGACGACCTTTTGTTTGCCGTTCAAAATGGTATTAGCAAAAAGTATAGCGAAATTGCAACTACCGATTATGGCCACGCTACAAGGTGGTCGGCTATTGGTCTGCTTGCACGCGTGTACCTTTTTTATACCGGTTATTATGGCGAAACCGACTTGCTTGGCAAAATTACTAAAGACCAGGTTTTAGCCCATGTTGAAGATTTAATTGACAACAGCGGCCACGATTTAGTACCCGATTTTGCAAGCCTGTGGCCTGCTGCTGCTACTTATAAAGCTGCTAAAGCCGGTTTGCCTATTGCCAATGCAACTTATGCCGGCGAAAATAACCAGGAGATAGTTTTTGGTATAAAATATACATACCTGAGCGACTATAACGGTAACCTCGACGGTAACCACTGGATGGTTATGAACGGCCTGCGTGGGCACGGCCATAACGCTTACGGTTATGGAGCAGGCTGGGGGGCATGTACTGTTGTACCCGGTGTTTATACAGGTTGGGATGCCGCCGACCAACGCCGCGAAGCTTCTGTTATGGCTATTGCCGAAGAGGGAGTTACATACTCTGCAGCCGATATATCGGACGTAAAAGAATATACCGGCTATTTTACAAAAAAATATATCCCTACCTACGATGCCGAAGGTAACAGCCCGGTAACTACCTATGGTGGCGTAAACTTTATGATTGGCCAGTTTCAGGATTATTTTGCTATCCGTTTTGCCGATGTTTTGCTTATGGCAGCCGAGTTAGGCAGTTCAAAAGCATTAACATACGTTAACAGGGTGCGCCTGCGCGCCGGTGTGCCCGAGGTGGCCGCCGTTGATAAAGATGTAATTTACGAAGAACGCCGCCTTGAACTTGCATTTGAAGGAATACGTTATTGGGATCTTTTGCGATACGATGCATCGCTGAATTACGCCGCCCAAAAAATTGCATTTAGCTGCTCTGCTGCCGACAACCTTGTTTCAACCGGAGGTTTTGCTATCGATAAAGTTATTGATGGCAATAAACTTAAAGAAACTCGTGGGCTGTCGCAAATACCGTATAACCAAATCACCCTGTCGAACAACGTGTACACGCAAAACACAGGTTGGTAGTATTATAAACAATTAAAAACTAGTATTAATTAAATTAATGGATTATGAAAAAAATGAATCTGAATTTTGTGGTTGCAATTTTAAGTGTAATCATGGTTGCTTTTGTGGCATCGTGCGACCCCGATGACCCAAAGCCCGAAACTAAAAGCTATGTGCCTGTTTTAGGTACCGATTTTGCTTTTACCGTTGATGCCAACACTGTTAACTTTACATCTACATTAGCTGGTACTGTTTGGTTCCGCAATATTAGCGAGGCTAAAGATATTAGCGTTAGTGGCGGCGTGGCTTCAACAAATATTGCGCTTAAAGGCGAATACCCTTTTACTTGTAATGTTATTGCCGAAGATGGTTTAACTTACACTTCCGACACTTTTAAAGTTACAATAGCTCAAGACGACCTTTCTTTCTTAAATGAAGGTATATGGAAAGCCTTAACAGGTGGTACTCCTGGTTGTAACAAAAAGTGGAGGTTAGATGATTTTACAAGTGCTAAAGGTGTTAATTATAGCAAATATTTTAAAGGTAGTATTGGCTTTATTGACCCAACTACTGGTACATGTAATGGAGTTATGAAAACTAATACCCAATGGGGAACTTATGCTACTGATTATCCTGATTGGTTTGATGGTGTTATGGATTTACCTGAAGATGCTACAATAAGTTTTAATGGTGCAACTGGTACTGCAAAATTAGATATGGTTAAAGGTATAAAAGGAAGTGGAGCTTCAGCAGAATATTGGACTGAAGTTGTTGAAGGCGCATTCTCATTAGAAATTGCAGATACAACAGGTTATACCGAAGTTTCTATTTCATCTGTAGCTACTAATACTGGTGGAACTTATAGTACACAATTAGCAAAGGTTTCGTTTAGTTCTTCATTACGATTCCCTTTAGATATGGGTGTTTTACTTGATAACCGATTTGATGAATCGACATTACAAAGTGGTTTTACTATTTTATCTTGTACTGATTCTGCTATGGTTGTTTATGCATGGAGACAAAGAGAGTGGGGTAAAGATAGCAAATGGGGTCATTTGTTCATGTTTATTTGCGATGATTATAAATATACTTACAATGACCCTGACCAGGTTGTAGCTCCAGAACGTCCGGTTAAAACTGATGGTGCTTTTGAAGTTGGTACTTATAAATTAGCCGATGTACCAGGTTTTTGGGTTGGTTGGGAACCTTATGTATCAAAAAATGATACTTGGACAACTGATGGTAATAAAAACGAATTTTTATTAAACATGGTTCAGTGGTGGAGTTTTGGCGACCCTGCTGCATATTTAACTGCTGATGGTAAAGCTTTAAACGCTGAAGGGCAAACTATTGTTGATGCTGCTTATGCTGCTTATTCATCGCAAACTATTGAAATTACAGCAACTAATATAATTGTTAACTATAAAAATTATGATGGGCTTGATACCACATATAATACAACTTATACAGTTGCCAATGGTGTAGTTACATTTGGTGAACCAATTAGTATTTATGCCATTTCACCATCACTTAATAATGTAACCGAAGTTTATTTCCTTGATAATCAATTTACTTCGGGTATTTTAATTGGTATTGATAATGTAGATGCTACTCAGCAAAAATATGAGTCGACTGTTATTAATCTTATAAAACAATAATTAGTTATAATATGAGGTTGCCTTTTGGTAACCTCATATTTTAAAAAAGTACTGCTTAAGCATTATAAGTATTGTTTTACCAGGTTTTTACAGTTTAAAACTAAA
>CAZJCR010000203.1:0-7315 GCA_964544385.1 uncultured Bacteroidales bacterium | reverse complement strand
TACGGGGCAAACCCGTACATGGGATGGAAGTAATTCAACAAACTGGGGAAGTAGATGGAATTGGAGTAATAACAATACCCCAAACTCAACCGCCGAAAACGCCATTATACCTGGTGGGGTAACACGTAACCCGGTACTTGACGATAATTATAATATTGGAATTAACAACCTTACAATAAACAGTGGTGGATTATTAACAGTTGTTAATGGTACTTTAAGTTGTAACGTGCTTACTGTTAATGGTACGTTAAATATAACAGGCGGCACGTTAAACGCGAGTTCGTTAACCGGTTCGGGAACAATTAACTGGAGCGGTGGCACACTTAATGTTACGGGGGCTAACACTTTTACCGGCACTTTAAATAGCACGGGCAATATAACATTTAACAGTTTAACAACCTGCGGCGCGGGCACAATTAATGCAACTGCCGGCACGGTAACATATAACGGCAGTTCCACACGGATAATGGCCGGTACATACTATAACCTTACAATTAACAGTGCTGCCCAGCTTTGTGGCAACGTTACCGTTACCAACACACTTACTTTAGGCGCTATAGTAACTTTAGCCGACAATAATCTTACACTTAATGGTACATTGTCGGGGGCATCAACAACAAGGTATATCAATACCAATGGCAGTGGTACATTTACAAAAAATGCCGCTTCGGCCGCGGGTTTAGCGTTAACTTACCCTGTAGGTTCGGGTGGCTATTATACCCCAATGGTAGTAACAAATATAAGTGGTACAGGCACAAATTCGGTTTCGGTTAGAGCTGTAAGCGTTAACATGGGCGAAAACAACCTTTCCAAAAACTGGGAGGTAAAAACCGGATTAAAACCGGTTACAGCAACAGCATATTTTAGTTACAATACTAACGAAATTGATGGTAACGAGGCCGATTATAAAGTTTGGTACCGTTCGTCGGCGGGCTATTGGTCGAACCCTGCCGGTGCAAGTGTTGATGTTGCGAATAACTGCGTTTATACTACGCCCGGAGCAACAAGTTTTGAAGGCAGCTACACAGCCGGTGCAAATAACCCGTCGTTAACATGGTACTCGTACCAAAGTGGGGATTGGGACAATTGGGAAACCTGGACCGTTGACCCGTCGGGCACAACCCGTGTTAACGATGCCAAGGCTGTGCCTGGTTCGGTTGACCAGGTTGTAATACTAAACGGCGACGTTGTTACCTTAACTACCAACAATAAAACTATTACATATCTTACAATAAACCAGGGCGGTACTCTTAATGTTGGCACAACAACAGGCCATAATTTTAATACTATCGACGGTAAAGGTTTATTCCGCCTTGCTACACCAAACCTCGATGTGCCTGCTACTGCCGGTACATTTTTTGAGTATGGCGGCGGTACAGTTGAGTACACGGCTACCGGTACTACAACTGCCGTATTTAACGACTATACTTACAACAACCTTATAATAAACCTTGGCAGTACAACCGATATGGTTAGTTGCGTTAACAACCTTACTATTAACGGCAATTTTACCATAACAAGGGGTATTTACCGTATTAACAATAATACAGCTACCAACGCGCTTACTCAAACAGTACACGGCAACGTAACAGTTGGTGCTGCCGGCCAAATTCATTTAGGTACCGGTAACATAGGTGACGGTGATGATGATGTCCCACACCGGTTTATTATTAAAGGCAACTTTACAAACAATGGTTCGGCATATTTTACAAACTTAACTGAAGCAGATTATACAGATTATCCAAACCACCGTGCCGATGTGGTATTTAATAACCCTACAGCCGACCAAAATGCTGTAATAAACGGTTATACAAGGTTTTACCGTATCGAAATTGATAAAGGTACCGACCAAACTGCGGTTTTAAATATCGATGCATCGGCTCCTGACTTGTTTTACTTATTTGGTAAGAATAGTGGTATGAAATCAACATACACTTTATATCTTACATCAGTAAATAATAAGTCGGCATTAGGTTTGTTGGCTGGTACTGTTCGTTTGGGCTCGAATATTACAATTCCATCGTTAGTCGAAGAGGATACCAGCCAGGATTATAACTATATTATTGACGATGATGCCTGCTTATGGGTTGACGGTGGTAATGTTACAATTACACAAAACGTTGGCTACCGCCCAAATTCGTTTGTTGTTTATGGTAAATTTAAAATGACTAACCCTACAAGTTATGTAAATATTAATAACGAGCATGGCATAATATACCGTCGTTCAGGAGCTGTCGAAATTATTGATGGTACACTACAGTTACCTACCATGCGTACATCGATGGCTGATGGCATACACCGTGGTTCATATACCCAAAAAGGTGGTATAGTTACTTTTACTGGTAATACCGAGGGGCATGAAGGTCATGGTACAATAACGCTTACTTATCCCGATATGAGTTTTAATATGTCGGGTGGTAATTTAATTATTAATCAAGCAACTAACAGGAATGCCAATGCCAATGGACAAAGGTTTAGTTTAATTTTAGGTATGAATCCCGAAAACTGCTCGGTTACCGGTGGTACAATTACAATAAATCAAAACAATCTCAATGCTGACATAACATGTAGTGTACCGCTATGGAATTTAGTTATCGACGGTTTAAACCAAAACAGGTCATCAAATATACGAGATTATGACGGCGGATATGGTTCAATACCTGTTGCTGCTCAACCATTAACTGTACTAAATAATTTTACCTTACTTAACAGTGCAACATTTAACACAACAAACCCTACACTCGATGCAAACCCTACACCCGATGCAAATGTTACAATAGGCAGTAACTTTACCATAAATGCAGGTACAACTTACAACCCGGGTACAAATACTACAACATTTAACGGGGGCAAAGTACAAACATTTACAAACAGCGGTACAATTAATGGCAACCTTGGTAGTTTAACCATTACCAATACCGGTACCGATGTTAATATTGCCGGTACCAACACAACCCTTACGCTCGATGGTGATTTAGTTATTGATGCCGGCACAACATTGCGCGATGGTGGCAAGGCAATAAACGTGTATGGCAATTTAACTAACAGCGGTACACATTACAGGCCGGCCTCGGGTGCGGGCAGCATAAGGCTTACAGGTACAACGGCGCAAACTATTACAGGTAACGGTAGTGGTGTTTTTAACAACTTATTTATCGATAAAAGTGGCTCGTCGGCTGCTAATCAGGTTACTTTAGATTGCAACATAGCCATAAAAGGCAACCTCCGACTTGCTGGTTCAGCAACAGCGGCTTCGCCATCATATTTTAATATTGGTAAGTATAACCTGTTTATCGATTCAACTGCAAATATTTACTCGGGCTTAACAGGTACTGCCACAACATTTACCAATTACCGTATGATACGAACTAACGGTTTGTCGAGCGATGCCGGGGTTACTAAACAATATAACTCAATTAATGATGTTACCTTTCCGCTTGGCGTTGGTACAAACTATTTGCCTTCAACCATTGGGTTTACAAGCGAACCAACTACCTACGGTACAATTAATGTTAACCCGGTAACAACAATACACCCATTAACAAAAACTACCAATGCACTTGGTTGTTATTGGATTACTAAATCGGCTGGGTTTAGCGGTATTGTTACTAACAGCGTGGTACATACTTATAAATATACCGAGGGTTTTGTACCAACCACTAATGCCGATGCAAATTATATACCTGCAACATACCGTGGTGGCAGCACCTGGACAGTAATTAATAATACTGCCAAAGTTGACAATACCAATAATGTTGTAACATACGATAATACATCGGGTATCGATGGTGAATATACCGCCGGAGCCGAAGCAGCTTTTACTGGTTCGATAGCAATTTTATACAGTGTTGCCAATGGTAATTGGAATGTGGCCGGAACCTGGTCAACAACGCGTGGCGGAACAGCCGGCGATGGCGGGGTGCCAAACTCGTCGACAATTGTTTACATTTGCGACAGCCTTACTGTAACCACTACTGCTAACAGTGCACAAAGTGCCAAAGTTTTTATCGAGAGTGGTTCAACTCTTAAACTTGGCACTACTAACAAACATACTTTTAATATTGGGTTTGGTCAGGGTACTTTAGAAATTTCGCGTTCGGGGTATTTCCCTACCGGCGACTGGGGCGCGTTTTTAACAGCCGGTGGCGGTAATGTTAATTATTTTGTTAATACCGCAACTATAACATTGCCTGCTGCTATTACTAATTATAATAATTTAACATTAACATTAAATGGAACAACCAATAATGATATTAATTTACCTGCCGCTAATTTGCATATTTATGCTAACCTTATTATCGATAAAACTAATGGCTCGCAAACAGGCTGTATGGTTCTAACAAATAGAGATGCGACGCGTTCAATAGTAGTCGATAGTTCATTTATAGTTAAAAATGGTACATTTTTAATTCGTAATCAAAGAATACAATACATTGATATTAAAGGCGATTTGAATATAAATACCGGGGCTTTGTTTCAGGTTACAACCAATCTTGATGCTGTTGATAACCAGCTAATTATTTACGGTAACCTTGTAAATAATGGTACATTAACATTGCAAAATGGTACACGTCGTGTATTTACTATATTTAAAGGTAGCCAAAACACTTCAATTTCGGGTACAGGTACAAATACATTTTACTCGCTCCAGGTTGACAAAGGCACAAGTGCTACTCCGGTTTTGTCGGTTACATCAACCGGGACATTTACAACCGCGTTCGACCCTGCACTTACACTTACAAATGGCACTTTCCGCTGGAACAATGCAAATACTCTCACAGCATCCCGAAATTCAGCGTTCCCAGTACCTGCAACAGCATGTTTAAGTGTTGCCAACGGAACAGTTAATGTTGTAAACACATCGGATAACGACTTAGTTTTACAAGGTAAACTCGAGGTGCTTGGCGGAACAATGAACATTGGCACTTATAACACAGCTCGTAACAATGATATTGAATACACGGCAGCAGGTACACCAACTATTTTAGTTACAAATGGTACTTTAAATGTATTTGGCCAAATACGCCGCGGCACCGGCACTACGCAAGGTAGCTTAACTTATATGCAAACTGGCGGGCAGGTTAATATTCATGGGCTCATGTCGGATAATACACGAGCAAAACTCGAGGTTTGTAACTCAGGTAATTTTACAATGACAAATGGAACCATTAATATTTTACGTGGCAGCGGTGGTTCAATTTTTGGCGATTTATACTTGCAACCGGCATCGTATAATG
Organism: uncultured Bacteroidales bacterium; assembly: GCA_964544385.1. Taxonomy (GTDB): domain Bacteria; phylum Bacteroidota; class Bacteroidia; order Bacteroidales; family SZUA-534; genus CAZJCR01. The sequence goes on along the minus strand of CAZJCR010000203.1, from coordinate 2,078 downwards.
TTACCGGTGGCACAATTGTATTAGGTCCCGGCACGGTTACATCTCCGCAATCGTACCTTATTGATGCTACATGTAATATACATAACCTCGAAATTACAAGTACTAGCACGGCATATCACGCGCAAGCCGATATTAAAGTAAACAGCCTTAACATTACCGGGACTTTAAATATTGGGCAATACTCATCATTAAACTGTAACAACCTCGATTTAAATATATCGGGCAATTTTATAAATAATGGAACCTTTACCCCTGGTACAAATAATACTACTTTTACAGGCACCCAAACACAAACAGCAACTTTTAATGCTGCTACTAATTTTTATAACCTTGTTATCGATAAAAGTGCAAACTCGGTTACTTTTGATGGAACTATTGAACCATCGGTTATCAATAATACTACAATTAATAGCGGCACGCTTAATACCGACGCCCTAAACCTTAATGCTTATGGCAATATTACCAATAATGCTATTCATACATCGGGTACAGGTAGCATTGTGTTGGCCGGTTCGGTTGCACAAACTATTTATGGTAACGATAATGGTGTTTTTGGAAATTTAACAATAAACAACTCGGTTGGAATTGTAAATGCCGAGGCAAATATTACCATTAACGGAAATATAGGTTTTATAAACGGTTACCTTTATATTGCCGATTACCTGCTTACCTTAGGTAATAATGCAGCATATACAGGCGTACCCGAAACTAATAAATGTATTATTACCAACGGTACACTTAGCGATGGTGGTGTTAAAAAGATTTTTAGCGGTACGTCGGCAACATTTACTTTCCCGGTAGGAGTGGTTGGAAAATATACGCCAGTTTACTATTCGTTACAATATACAACGCCAGGTTACATAATTGTAAAACCGGTAAATACAACCATTGCATCGCTTTGTTACGATGGACAAAACGAACTACAATACTATTTTAATGTTACCAGCTCAGGGTTTACAGGCCTAAGTAATGTTACCCATAAATACAGTTATGTTGAAACCGATATAATTGGCTGTACCGAATCCGATGCTACATTTATAGGTGCCCGCTTTATTAATTATAAATGGATACCACTTGGCCACGATGCCATTAATACTGTCGACCATAGTATAAATATTCCCGATTCGAGCTATATCGATGGTGAATACACTTGCGGGCATATGCTTAATTTTACCGATAAACCATTGTATTACAGCCGTAACGCCAATCCGAATATTACCACCGGTGTTAACTTTACCGACGCGGCATCGTGGGCTATTGGCAGCCACGACGGTGCAGTTGCTGCCGAAGCACCAAATGGCAATCCAATGTTTATTGCACCAGGGCACATTATAAATATTAATGCCGACAATCAAAAAACCTACTCGGTTGAGGTTGGCGGTGAACTTAATATTGGAACAACATCGGGACATAACCTTGGTGTAGTTTTAGGTGGCGGGCGTGTAGTTATTCATAACTCATCGTCGGACCAATTTGTTTTCCCTGGCGGTATTTTTAATTCGTTTATGAACACAACAGGTAGTACAGTTGAGTATTATGGTGGTATGGCAACGTCGCCGGCAAGCGTTTCGCCTACAATTAAAATTTACCAAAACTTAGAGTTTACAGGGCCTAAGCCTAAATACCTGGCAAGTGTCGATTTATTAATAAAAGGCAACCTGCTAATAACCGGTAGCCAGGTCGACAACTCGTACTATAACCGTAAACTTACATTATATGGCAATTGGACCGACCAGGTTACAGGTGGTGGTTTTGTTCCTGGTACAGGTAGTGTTACCTTTGGCGGGTCAACAGCATCGCAAATTACATCTGATGTTACCAGTACATTTTATAATTTAGTAATAAACAAAACCACAAATAATGTAACACTTAACTCACCCGTTAATGTTACTAACGTTATAACACTAACAAAAGGTAATGTTGTTACTGCTACCGATAAAATTTTAACATTAACATCAACATCAACAAATGCTGTTTCGGGTGGTAGTACTGCATCGTTTATCGATGGACCTTTACGCAAAAATATTACTTCGGGCAGCAACTTTACATTCCCCGTGGGCGACCAAACCCGATTTGGC
>CAZJCR010000202.1:0-7316 GCA_964544385.1 uncultured Bacteroidales bacterium | reverse complement strand
TCAACATGTGCTACCATTTTTTCGAGCATATCATACGACTTTTCGGGATGTTCAATAGCTACTATTTCAACTTTATCGAACTGGTGCAGGCGGTTTAAGCCTCTGACATCTTTACCGTACGAACCGGCTTCGCGCCTAAAACATGCGCTATATGCAGTGTTTTTTACCGGTAATTCGTTTTCGTTTAAAATTACATCGCGGTAAATATTTGTAACCGGTACTTCGGCGGTGGGTATCAAATATAGGTTATCGACACCTACATGGTACATTTGGCCTTCTTTGTCGGGTAGTTGGCCAGTTCCAAAGCCTGAGTCTTCGTTAACAACGTATGGTGGCATTATTTCGGTAAAACCTGCATTTTGGTTTTCGTCTAAAAAGAAATTGATAAGGGCGCGTTGTAACCGCGATCCTTTGCCTATATATACCGGAAAGCCTGCTCCGGTAATTTTTACGCCGAGTTCAAAATCAATTAAGCCGTACTGTTTTGCCAGATCCCAATGTGGTTTGGCATTTTTGTAAAGTTCGGGAATTGTACCACCTTGACGAACAGTAACGTTGTCGTCGGCTGTTTTGCCCGGGTTAACCGTTTTGTGTGGAAGGTTTGGTAACAGTACCAATAATTGTTTTAGTTCCGATTCAAAATTCGATAGTTTTTGTGTCAATTCTTTAACTTCGTCTTTAAGCTTAATGCTTTTTTCTTTAGCCATTTCGGCTTCGTTTGTTTTACCGTCTTTAAACAATTGGCCAACTTCTTTCGAAATTTGGTTAATTTGAGCTAATATATCGTCTTGCTCTTTTTGGGTATTTTTACGATTGTTATCAACTTGTTGAATTTTGGCTACTAATTGGGTAGCATCAAAATTTTTTATTTTAAGCCGCGAAATAACTTCGTCGCTATTTTCCTGGATAATTTTTAGAGTAAGCATAAAAAAATATTTTATGTAAAAATAAAAAAATCTCCTGATAAATATATTAACAGGAGATTTTTGTACATGAAAGAAAAATATAATGCTTATGCTTCAGGTAATACTGAAACATATGATCTGTCGTCTTTCTTTTTGGCAAATTTTACTTTGCCGTCGATAAGTGCAAATAATGTATGGTCTTTACCAATACCAACATTTTCGCCAGGGTGGTGTTTAGTGCCACGTTGGCGCACAATAATATTTCCGGCAACAGCATCCTGGCCTCCAAATATTTTTACTCCTAATCGTTTACTCTCCGAATCACGGCCGTTTCGGGAGCTACCCATACCTTTTTTATGTGCCATCTCTTAAATATTTTAATTAAGCTGTAATTTCTTCAATTTGAATTTGAGTGTAGTTTTGGCGGTGGCCATTAAGTTTTTTGTATCCTTTTCTTCTTTTTTTCTTGAATACAATAACTTTGTCACCTTTAACATGTTGCAAAACTTTTGCCGACACGTTTGCTCCCTGTAATACAGGTTGGCCAACTTTAATATCACCATCGTTATCAACAAGTAAAACTTTATCAAAGCTAACTGTCGATCCTTCTTCGCTGTCAATAAGGTTAACAAACACTTTTGCTTGTTTTTCTACCTTAAGCTGCTGTCCTCCTATTTCTACTATTGCGTACATCGTCCAATAATTATTTCGTTTAAAACTTTGGACTGCAAAAGTAGAAAACTTTGGTTGAACTACAAATATTTAGCTAAATATTTTATTTTATAAAACTAAAAATGCCTGTTAAGGTTTATTTGTTGTTGTTCAAAGGATTAAATCTATTGTTGCAGCCCTTAATGTTACCAGTTTTTTTTATTTTCAGGGAAACCGTAGTTTTCAATAACAAAATCAACATCTTTATCGCCACGGCCACTAAGGTTAACTAAAATTGATTTTCGTGGGTCAGTTTTTGCAAGTTTCATGGCGTAAGCAACTGCATGTGCACTTTCGAGTGCTGGAATAATGCCTTCAAGCCGGCTAAGTTCATAAAATGCATCTATACATTCAGTATCCGATATTATATCGTATTTAACGCGCTCCATGTCTTTTAACATGCAATGTTCGGGGCCTGTACCGGGGTAATCGAGGCCGCTGGCTACAGAATATACTGGCGACGGTTCGCCTTTTTCGTCTTGTAAAAGATAACATTTAAAGCCATGGATAAGCCCAGGGGTTCCGAACGACATTGTTGCCGCATGGTCGCCAAGGTTTAACGACCGGCCCGATGGTTCTACGCCATATATTTCGCAACTTTCTTCTTCGATAAATGCTGAAAAAATGCCCATTGCATTACTTCCTCCACCAACGCAGGCAACAACTTTGTCGGGTAGTTCGCCTGTCATGCTAAAAAATTGTTCTTTTGCCTCAATGCCAACAACGCGCTGAAAATCGCGCACCATTAATGGGAATGGGTGCGGGCCAACAACCGAACCAATACAGTAAATTGTATTTATGGGATCTTTTAAATAAGCCTCGAACGCCGAATCGACAGCCTCTTTTAGTGTTTTAAGCCCATGCGATACAGGTACAACATTTGCCCCAAGTATTTGCATGCGTACAACGTTTGGGTGTTCTTTGGCTATGTCAACTTCGCCCATATGTATTTCACATTCGAGCCCAAAATATGCTGCGGCAGTTGCTAATGCAACTCCATGTTGGCCGGCACCTGTTTCGGCTATTAGTTTTTTCTTGCCTAAATATTTTGCCAGTAAGGCTTCGCCCATGCAGTGGTTTAGTTTGTGTGCTCCACTGTGGTTAAGGTCTTCGCGTTTTAAATATATGCGGGCTCCATATTTGTCCGACAGTCTGTTACAATAATATACCGGGGTTGGCCTTCCCTGATAGTGTTTACGTATACTGCGTAACTCCGAAATAAAATTGTGCGATTTACTTATAGTTAAGTAAGCATCGTATATTTTTTTCATTTCCGACTCTAAAACCGGTGGAATAAAAGCCCCTCCGTAAACGCTAAAAAATCCTTTATTATCGGGATATTTTTTAAAGTAGTTATCAGTCATTTTTTATTTAATTATGAATTTTAATACGTTTTATGTGCAAATATATACCAATTTAATAATGATGATAAAATTATACTGTCAATTTTGTACTATTGTCATTGTTTAAGGCTATAATTAATATTTTATGTTTATTTTATTGTAATAATTTGATTGTGTTTTATTTTAGACATTAAACTTTACTATTGTTTTTTTGTTTTTAACATTAAAACATATTTTTGATATTTTAAATTATGATAATTTGCCGGTAAATTTGATGTTTAGTATTTATTTTTATTGTAAACTAAATAATATTAGCCATATTATTTAATAGCATGTTTTTTTACCACAAATGATTTTTTATATTTGTTAACCTTAATTTAACCTAAATGGGCAAAGTAAAACTAAAAGTATTAGGATTATCATATAGCCAAACCCAATCGGGTGCTTATGCATTAGTATTGGCCGAGGAAAAAGGCGACAGGCGTATACCAATTATTATAGGTGGTTTTGAAGCACAGGCAATTGCAATTGAACTTGAGGCCTTAAAACCGCCAAGGCCATTGACACATGATTTAATGGTGAATTTTGCAATGGCATTTAAAATTGAACTAATCGAGGTTAATATACATAGGTTAGAGGAGGGTATATTTTATTCGGAGTTGCTTTGCGACAATGGTTCAACACGTATTAAAATTGATGCACGCACATCAGATGCTGTAGCTTTAGCAATAAGGTTTGGTTGCCCTATATTTACTACCGATGTTATAATGGATAAAGCTGGTATTATTTTACCGGTTGAAGATAAAATACGTACCGATAAATCGGAGAAGACAGTTAAACAGCCTAAACCAGCATCAAAATTCGGTAATTTCTCGATAAACGAGTTAAACCAAATGTTAGATAAAGCTATTGAGAACGAAAATTATGAAGAGGCATCGCAAATACGCGATGAAATTAATAAACGACAGCACTAATTAGTAAATAACTAAATAAAAAAGCCATAAACTTAAATTTATAAAGTTTATGGCTTTTTTTATAAACAGGTGCAATTAATGGCTTACATTTTCGACAGCATTTGGGTTGTGTTTATGTTTAAAAAATATTGCAAACAATATAGCAACAACAAAGGCATATGCAGCAAATAAAAACCATACATTTGTCCATTCTATCGATCTGTCGGCACGCGTGTAAAAGTTCTCGATAATAAAACCACTAATACTGCTGCCTAAAATTGCACCAAAACCATTAGTCATCATCATAAAAAGTCCTTGCGCGCTCGAACGCATTTTAGGGTCGGTTGTAGTTTCGACAAAAAGCGAACCTGATATATTGAAAAAGTCGAAAGCCATACCATAAACAACGCACGATAAAATTATCATCCATAAACCATCGCCGGGGTTTCCAAGGCCAAATAATCCAAAACGCAATACCCATGCTACCATGCTTATTAACATAACGTTTTTAATGCCAAATCGCTTTAAAAAGAACGGTATAGCTAAAATAAACAGGGTTTCCGACATTTGTGATATCGACATTATTATTGTTGAGTATTTTACAACAAACGAGTCGGCGTATTGGGCGTAGCTTTTAAAATGGTCTAAAAAAACATCGCCATAGGCATTAGTTAATTGTAGGGCGGCGCCCAAAAACATCGAAAACACAAAAAACAATGCCAATTTTTTTTGTTTAAAAAGCGAAAAAGCATTTAGGCCCAACACTTCGGCAAGGTTTTTTTTGCCTTTATTTTGAGCTAATGGTGGGCATTTTGGTAATGTAAAGGAGTATAAACCAAGTATTAATGATGTTGCTGATGCAATGTAAAACATGTTGCCCGAACTTTTGTTGCCGGTAAGGTTAACTAACCACATGGCTGCTATAAAACCAACAGTGCCAAAAACCCTTATGGGTGGAAAAGCTTTAACCACATCGTAGTTATAATTTTTTAGCGCGGTGTAAGCAACCGAATTGGTTAAGGCAATAGTTGGCATGTAAAAAAACATGGCTGCTAAAATGCCCCAAAAAAACATCGACGAGCTGTTTATTTGTGGTATTAAAAACATACAAATGCCACCGAGTATATGTAAAATGGCATAAAGTTTTTCGGCATTTATCCATTTATCGGCTATCATACCAACTATTGCTGGCATAAATAACGAGGCTATACCCATTGTCGAAAAAATTATACCAAAATCGGTACCCGACCATTGACGGGTATCGAACCAATAATTACCAATGGTTATTAGCCACGATCCCCAAATAAAAAATTGTAAAAAATTCATTACAATTAACCTGAATTTTATGCCTGTGTTTTTTTCCATTTTTTATATTGTTAATTTTTAAGTGTTGGTAAAAATATAAAGTTTTTTTTATTTGGGTTATTCTATTTGCCTGCTGTTTTGATGTTAAATATCAGTTTATTTTATTTGTACCCAAATTGAGCGATTCTCTCAATCGATTTAGATTTTGTAAGTATTTCACCAACGAAGTGCAGTGAAATACAACAAACTCTACATTGGGGTTATACCTAAGTAAAGCATTTGTTCGCAATGCTCCAACCGCTTAAATTAGGTTGTATTCTGTATTTGATTTAAGGTAATTAGATAATATTATTTACCGCTACATAATATCCATGGCAGTAAATGCACCCTCAATGTGTTCAATAACTTTTGGTGGTGGGCCATTTAGTACCGATATTATATCGAAACGGCTGTTGTTGTTAATATTGTATTGATTAAGGTACGCGTCGGCGGCGGTTATTATAAACTTTTGTTTTTTTATTGTTACGGCCTCTTGTGGGCGTTCAAATGCAAGTGTTGAGCGGGTTTTTACTTCAACAAAAACAATTTCGTCGGTTTGTTGGGCTACTATATCAATTTCTTTTTTGTTAAAATGCCAGTTTAAGGCAAGTATTTTATAGCCTTTTTCAATTAAATATTGCCTCGCGGTCTCTTCGCCGGCTTTTCCAATATCGTAATGTTCGCTCATTTATTTATAATGTTATTGGTTATGTTTATTACCCAAATTGAGCGATTTGCTCAATAAATTTATATTTTGTAAGTATTTTACCGCACTTGGTTAGTGAAACACTATAAAATTAAAATTACAGTATTACCTGAGTAAAGCGATTGTTTTTTTTATTAAACCGCTCAACTTAGGTGTATGATAAAATGCAATTATTATTGTTAACATTTATATTGTATTGTCCGCCAATAATTATTGGGTAATTGTTTTTAATATGCCCGGCGGGGAAACCAAAAGCAACCGGGTAGTTTTGGTTTGCAACAGCATCGGTTATAATTTGTTCGGCACTGTAACCAAAAGGCGGGTTGCTGTCGGGCATATCGGTTAACGAGCCAACAATTAAGGCCGCAAGGTTATTAAGCTTACCCGATAGCTTTAGTTGTTGCATAAGCCTGTCGAACCGGTATAAGTATTCGCCAACCTCTTCGATAAATAATATTTTGCCATCGGTTTTAGGTTCGTATGGTGTGCCAAATGTGCTACACAAAACCGATAAATTGCCTCCGGTTAGCATTGCTGTGGCTTTACCAGTTTTATTAAAATCGTGGGGGTTAAAAACAACAGGGTTAATTTTACCCGATAGAAGGTTAAAAAGTTCGGTAATGGTAATATTGCCTGTGTCGATAAAATTAACCGGCATTTGGCCGTGTACCGATGCAACTCCGATATTGCCCAAGGCGCAATGTAAAACTGTAATATCGCTAAACCCTATTACCCATTTGGGTTGAGCTGTTATTTTGTTTAGCGTTATTTTTGGCATAATGCGTATTGTGCCATATCCGCCGCGTAGGCAAAAAATTGCTTTAATTTCGGGGTTTGAGGCCATTTGTTCAAAATCGGAAGCGCGCAAATTGTCATCGCCGGCAAACGAGTAATGCTCGGCATAAGTTGTTTTACCGCGAACGGGTATTAAATTATTTTGTTTAATTACATTAATTATAGTGCCATAATTATTTTGGCTTATAAATTTTGCCGGGGCTACTATTCCAACTTTATCGCCAGGCTTTAAAAAAGGCGGAATTATCATAAATGTTATAAAATTTATTCAAAAGTAACTAAACCTTTTAGTTGAACAAAGCTTGTTATTACAGCAAATCGGAATTTATAATATCTTTGCAGCAAAATAAAATTTATTAAAGTGGAAAAATTTAAACGATATACTGTTACATCGGCTTTGCCTTATGCTAATGGTCCTGTGCACATTGGACATTTGGCGGGTGTTTATATACCTGCCGATATTTACGTTCGTTATTTACGCGCCAAAGGCAACGATGTACTTTTTATTGGCGGTTCCGACGAACATGGAGTGCCAATTACTATTAAAGCCAAAAACGAG
>CAZJCR010000201.1:197-7339 GCA_964544385.1 uncultured Bacteroidales bacterium | reverse complement strand
TGAAACACAACAAACTCTACATAGGGGTTATACCTAAGTAAAGCGTTTATTTGCTTAGCTCCAACAGCTCAACTTAGTTGTTAGTTACCAATCGAATTGTCAACCCTAAAGTAATCAAAATCGGCATAACCGCCAGTGTTTTTTGTTGCGTAATTAAACAGCCCGAACCTGTAACCCATAAAATGTTCCATTAGGGTATATTCCATTTTTAACTGGTTACCAATAGTTTTCCATAATTTACCGTTGGTGCTGTAATAAAATGTAGCAATGTCGGTTTTGTTGGTAAAATTGCAATCAATTTTAAGATAAACCATGTTTTGGTTACAGGGTACGGTTTCGATAGTAGTAGGAATATCGGTTTTATTGCTTACCATGCAAATATAACTTTTACCATTTTCGATTTTAATACCAACCTGCCCAAACTTGCGTTGAAAAACAGTTAACCCGGCAAAATCGCCTTCTTTCATTTTCGACATGTCGAGCAAAGTTGTAGCCGATGAAACAGGGCCAATAGTACGTTGGGTAAGCGTATTTCGGGCTTTAACAAAAAGGCTGTCGGTGCGGCCGGTTTTAAGACGTAAAAATCCATTACGTTCGCTAACCGACCAAAGGCTATTGTCGGGGTTATGGTTCCATTGCCAAACTAAAGGCAACGCGGGCTGACCGGGCAAACGGTTAAACTCGTCGCTGTTAACAATGCCGGGCATTAAACCTTTACTTGCCGGCAAATTAAGGGTGTCGGGCACTTTGCCGTTAACTCCCAGCACCGGCCAGCCATTAGCCCAGCTAACAGGCACAAGGTAAGGTATGCGACCCACCGCGCCGTTATCGCGGAACAAGTATGCAAACCATTTACCGTTGGGAGTATCGATAAGCCCGCCCTGGGCAACGCCTTTGTCTTGTAAAATAACGCGGCCAAGCCATGGTCCGTTAATATTGTCGGAACGGTGTACAATTACAGTGCGCATGCCACCGCGGGGCCAAACAATGTTAAACAGGTAGTAATAACCGTGAATTTTGAACATTTGCGAACCCTCGGCATTAAGCATTATATCGTCGCCGGCAGGTAAATTAGCATTCTCTATAAGTACACGCTTTGTATCGGGTATAATACCCGAAAAATCGCTTTTTAGTTCAACAATTTCGAGCCTGCCCCCACCCCAAACCATGTAAACCCGGCCATCGTCGTCGGTAAAAAAAGTATGGTCGTGGTACGATGGTTCAAATTCAAAAGTTTGCCAACTGCCATTTTCAATATCATCGGTAATAAAAAAATAGGTTTTATTGGTTGTACTTGAAAAAGTTGAGACAATAAATTTATTATTATAATATCGCAAACAACTTGCCCACGAACCACGCCCATAGGTACTTTGGCCGTTTGTAAGGTTTGTTTTGTCGATATTTGCAAGAGTTTGGTACGCGTAATTAACTATTTGCCAGTTAACCAAATCGTACGATTTCATAATTGGCACGCCCGGTACCATGTGCATGGTTGTGCTGCTCATGTAGTAAGTACTGTCGACACGTATAATCGACATATCGGGTACATCGGCATAAATTACCGGGTTTACAGCTTTAGGCTTGTCGGCCATATTTTTATTGCAGCTTACAAACAATAAAACAGGCAACATGTACAAAACTATACTATTTGCTTTTATGCTATTTTTGTTAACCATGCAATACCAGTATTGCAATATTCTTATTGGTTTTAAATAATTATTGTAATTAAAATATTGATGTTTCATCTGTTTATTTTTTTATTATAGTCAAGATTGCAAGCCCCGGTTTATCGGGGTTCGTGTGTGATAAATTTCCTTATCATTGATGTTTCATTTTTTTAGTTTTTAGCTTTACTATTAGAGTTACTATGTGCCAAAAATTATATTTCTATTAATTCGTACAAACATTTGCACTTGTTTAACCTAAATTGAGCTAATAGCTCAATTATATTGTTAATATTCAATTACTTGTTCGGTAAAAGTAGGCCCATTAATATAAAACCGTCCGTTTTTAAAATACACAGGTTCATAACCCAATTGTGGCAATAGCTCCCATGGTTCAAAAGTTTGACTGTAAGGATAAGGCCTTTTATCGTACATGGTATAATGGCACGAGCTCCATAAATTACCATCGGGACCAATAAAAAGAGCATTATGAGCAGCCTCGCAATATGGGTCGTAGGTATCGGTAAAACTAAGGTTTGAATACCCTCCACTTGCTGCCAGTTCGGGTCTAAAACCTTTTTTACGGGTACCAAAAATTGTTTCGTTCGATACCAGCTCCCATGGGCCAAGAGGGTTTTGCGATTTTAATAACGCTATTTCGTACCCCCTTGTCCAGGTTGAAAAGAACATGTAGTAATAACCGTCGCGCTTAACAACAAATGGTGCTTCAATACCACCTACCATCCAATTTGGCCAGCCTGGCTGTTTTTTGTCTAAAAATTTTTCAACCGGAGTAGTAAGTTTACCAGTTTCTAAATCAATTTTTGCCTGAAAAAGGCCATTTCCGCTACAATAAAAATAAACCTGTCCGTCGGTATCTTCAAATAATGTGGCATCGTTATTATACTGAGGTGTAAGCGGGCCGTTTACCAAATTATAAGGGCCGGTAACTTTATCGGCCGAAAAAAGCCAAACACTGTGCGTTCCCATTCCTTTGGGGTCATCGGTTGTAACTTTTCCGCTGTTAACTGTTAACCAAAAACGGCCTTTAATAAAATGTATCTCGGGAGCCCAAAACCTGCCATTGTAAGGGCAATCGGCAGGTAAAGTGCTTGCATTAATAATCCACGAGTGGTGTTCCCAGTTTAAAAGATTGTCGGAAACTAACAAGCGTACGCCGGGGTTAGGGCCTGTCCAAATTGGTGCCGATGTTCCGGTACAATACCATTTATCGCCAACTTTAATAATACAATAATCGCGTAACGATAATGCTGTATCGCGGGTTATTGGATTAGTGTAGCTAAACTTTTTTGCAGTAACAGTTTTATTATCATTATTTTGCGCAACTACCGAAAATTGCAACAAAAAACAAGTTATACTAATTATAATTAAAAGTGATTTAGAGTTTTGTTTCACAATGATAAATTTTAATTAAACATTTGAATATATGCAACTTAATAATTTTATTTTAAACTTTAGTGGCTTTATTGCCCTGTATATAATTACCCAAATTGAACGATTCGCCAAACGAATAATTTGTATTACATAAAATAGTTAATTGCCACGCGTTGGCCTGTACATGTCGTTTTTAATAATATCGTCTAAATTATTTTGCTGACGTTCAAGATTATATGGTATTGGCATATTACTAAAAGTTTGAAAATACAGGGTACATGCATCTTTCCAAAGTATTGCATTATTAGTTTGCCTGCGTAGTTTATTTTGCACATGTAAAAAACGCTCCTTATCGACAAAAGACTCTACGCGGTCCCATACTAATTGGTAATTGCGGACCTGTTGCACCCCGTAATCGTACCTATAACATAGCTCGTTCCACATTGTACGCCCATTTTTCATTGTATAATTCCATGGCACATGGTGGAACCATAAAAGTAACTCGTCGGGGCATGTTTTTATATTATTATAAATTGAATCGAGCGGACTATGATATTGGCTAACAGCATTACTACCAGTGGCAGTACGGTTAAAACCTAAGCCGGTATTATTTGCATTATGATAATACGGCGGGGTCCAGTCTTTTCGCATACGCGGTGGAGCCCACCACGGCCCCGGGCCGTAATGCCCGTTTGCCGACATTATATGGTGTAAACCTAAAGGCATCATGTAGTTTACTGCGGTTTCGCGACTTGTTAACAAAATATTTTTAACAGGGTTTAAAAACTGAACAGTCCACGACAATGAATTAACGTACGACAATGATGTATTTTTGGTTGAATTGCCAAAGGTAAGTTTTAACCATTCGTCGGCCAACTGTTGGCTTGTAATTGAGTTGTTCCAGGCTAAACGCCCAAAAGCATACCAGTTAGCCTGTGCCATAACATGGCCACACCAGTTAGTGTCTAAACCAATATTTGCAACACCTGCAATTGCAGTGAGTTTTTGTTCATAAACACTACCGTCGGTGCATTTAGCCACGGTGCTGCCATTACCGTTTTGATAAGTATCGGTTTGTAAAAATTCTTCCCACATTGTAGCCAAAAAAACTAAATGTATCGAATGTCCTAAATACTCTTGTGTAATTTGTAATTCGGGCATTACCGATGTTTTTTTCATAGCCCCGAACAAAGGGCTAAAAGGTTCGCGGGGCATAAAATCGACGGGACCGTTTTTAATCTGAATAATTACATTGTCGCTAAAACTACCATCGAGCCCTATAAACTCGTTGTAAGCCTGTTTTGCCCTGTCTTCGCCCGATGTTTGGTAAACAAATGCCCGCCACATAACAATTCCGCCAAATGGTTTTACAGCTTTTGCCAGCATGTTAGCCCCGTCGGCATGAGTGCGTCCGTAATCTTGCGGACCTGGTTGCCCTTCGCTATTGGCTTTTATTAAAAAACCACCAAAATCGGGTATCAAAGTATAAATTTCGGCAACTTTTGTATTCCACCAATTTATTACATTTTTATCAAAAGGGTCCGAGGTTTTAAGTCCGCCAATTAATGCCGGCGACGAAAACTTAACCGACATATAAGTTTTTATGCCATAAGGCCTAAGTGCATCGGCAATATCTTTAACGCGCTTAAGTACCTGGGGCGTTAACATGTTTTGGTCCGAATTAACATTGTTTATAACCGAACCATTAATACCTATCGATGCATTAGCACGGGCATAAGCAGCCCAAATATTTTTATCGTTATCGGTAGTTACAAGCGAGTCGGTTCCTTTTCGCCAAAATATTGATTGGCCGGCGTAACCACGTTCAACCGAGCCGTCGGGATTATCCCAATGGTTAAGCAAACGCAATTGGTACGATGGGTTGTAAATTTGATTACCAACAGGGCTAAGAGTTTGTTGCAGGCTCAGTATTTTAAAAACCCCGTACAAAATTCCCTGGTCGGTATTAGCTTGTATTGTATTATTGTTTAAAATAAAACCATCGTTTTTTATTAGCTTGTTGGGCGCAACAATAAATGTTACGGTTGCCCCATCGGAACCCTGCCAGCCTTTTTGGAGCTCGGTTTTTGCAATTTCGATAGTTGCCGAGTTTTTTTTGCATACAATATTTACATTGCCGGTTTTTACACCACGTAACCAAAGGCTTGAGCCATTTTCGGCATGTAAAAAACCAATTGTAAAAAGTCCGATAATTACTAATACCAAATATTTACTCATAATATTTTTTTTTTAATGATAGTTTGCACCATTAACCGGTAACAAACTATCATAAATTACCTTAAAAACTATTTATATGAAAACAAAACATTTTAAAATTACGATAAAACATAATTATCGACATTTTGCATTTTATGTTAATTACATTAAACCATTATTTAATAGTAACCATTAAGCTTTGCAGATTTTTTGCATCGGAACTATTGCCGTAAAGTATTTCGTATTGACCCGGGGTAACAGCCATTTTACGCAGTTTCCAGTCGTAAAATTCGAACGCCGAAGGTTTTAAGCCAATAGTAATGTTTTGCGATTTTTGCGGTGCAAGTTCAACACGCATAAATCCACGTAAGGTTTTTAGCGGCCCGTTAACATCGTTAACTTTACGTATATAAACCTGTACAACTTCGGTACCCTGGCGTTTACCGGTATTTTTTACAGGTATTGTAATATCAAGGTTTTCGGTAGTTAAAATTTCAGGTTTACTAACAGTTGCAGTACCAATATTAAAAGTAGTATAACTAAGCCCAAATCCAAACGGGAAAAGCGACTCGGTTGTGTACCTGTAGGTACGGTTTAGCATCGAGTAGTCTTCAAAATCGCCAAGACTATCAGAATTTTTGTAAAAAGTAACCGGTAGTTTACCGGCGGGGTTATAGTCGCCAAAAAGCACATCGGCAACAGCCTGGCCGCCTTTTTCGCCGGCATACCATGCTTGTAAAATTGCCTGGCAGTTTTCGGTTTCGGGGGTTAAAGCAATAGCCGAGCCCGAGCAGTTTACAAAAATTATTTTTTTACCTGCATCATTTAAAGCTTTAAGGCAGTTACGTTGTACTAACGGGAGTTCAATGTGTGTACGGTCGCCACCTTTAAAGCCAGGGTACGAAACCGGCATTTCCTCGCCCTCGAGAAAACCCGATATACCGCCAACAAATACAACAGTTTCGATACCTTTTAAACTTTTAATAAGATTAGTATAATCAACATCAACCTCTTTACCAAAATCGAATTCGATATTAGCCTGCCAGTTATTAAGCTGGGCGTAACGTATCTCAATATTGTAAGTTTTTCCGGCCTCGACACTAAAAGGCAGCCGTGTACGTATTGACCGCCAGTTGTTGGTACGTTGTATTGATTTTCCGTTAACAAACAGTTCGAAATAGCCTGTAACGCTAACTTTAAAAACAAGTTCTTCGGTAACTTTAGGCACAAAAACAGTTTTAAACAAACCCGAAAAACCTTCGAGTTTAACGCCCGGTGCAAACTGATGTTGCCCTGCGGTAGTCATTTTAATTGGGTTTGTAATTTGTACCGATGCAACAATATCGCCCTCGCGTTCGCGATTGTTCCAATAAACAGCACTAAAACCGGGTTTACCGTTTGAGTTAAGTTGCGAAAAATAGCTGTCGGTAATTTTATCTTCGACAAGGTCGCAACCTTTGTCGTAAAAAATTTTGTTAGCTGGTAGTTTAGTTTTTATGCCGTCTAAAATTGTAACAGTTTTAAAAGGCGTACCATTGTAATTACCCCACAGCATAACCGAGTCGTGGGCATTAGGACCAATTACGGCAATTTTTTTTGTATTTTTTGATAACGGCAAAATATTATTATTGTTTTGCAACAAAACCATACTTTGTTGTGCCATTTTATAAGCAAGGTTTTGATGTTTTTGACAATTAATAACCGATGCCGGAATTTGAGCCCAGGGAACAATTTCGTCTTTATCGAAATCGCCAAGTTCGAAACGACCAATAAGCACCCTCAAAAGGCTTTTATCAATATCGGCCTCGCTCATAAAGCCACGTTCAACAGCCTCGGGAATATTTTTATAAGGGTAATTGTCCCAAA
>CAZJCR010000201.1:0-187 GCA_964544385.1 uncultured Bacteroidales bacterium | reverse complement strand
ACTCAACATCGGTACCGGCCAAAACTCCTTTAGCCACAGCATGTACTGGTGTCGACGATACTTTGTGGGTGTTAAAAAAGTCGGCAATAGCACCGCAATCGGAAACAACAATGTGTTTAAAGCCCCACTCGTCGCGCAAAATACGTTGTAACAAACGAGTGCTACCGCAGCAGGGTTCGTCGTCGAG
>CAZJCR010000200.1:0-7368 GCA_964544385.1 uncultured Bacteroidales bacterium | reverse complement strand
TATTAAATCGAATCTTGCCGATGCTTATACAAAAGATGCAAACACAATAGTACTTGATTTTGGTTTTAAATTAGAAGAAACCGATGGCATAAATGCAGCTGCTTTTATGGTAAGTATTAACGGTGGTGAGGCAACTGCTGCAACTGCGGCATCTCTTGATACATCATTAACTATTTGTACTCTTACTACTGGTACAGCCATTAAAAAATACGATAAAATTGTTGTAACAGTACCAACCCCTGCCGATGCAGGCGTTTTGTATGCCGGCGACGGACCATCGTCGAATATAGCTGAAGGCTACATTGCAGCATTAAACGAAGAAGTTGTTAACAATGTAACAACCGGCGTTAATGAAAATGCAGCAGCCGTTGAGTTTAATTTATTCCCAAATCCTGCAACTACTTATTTCGAAGTAGGTTCGGCACATCAAATTGCTAATGTATCGGTTTACGATTTAACCGGTAAATTAGTTGTTTCGTCGGTTAACAGCAGGGTTGATATTAGCAGCTTAAATTCGGGCGTTTACATGGTTCAGGTAACCGATGTTGCTGGCCGTACAGCTTCAAAAAAACTTCTTAAATAGTTATTTATTTTTTTAGATTGTTTAGCTGTTAGCGTTCGCGCTAACAGCTTTTTTTATTTACAACGCAATACTACGTTTTTGCATAAATTATTAAACCTTAGTTTTATGTGTTTTTAAAATTTTTTACTACCAGTATCCCCCTAACCCCCTTATAAATAATGGGGAATGGTACGGTGGTTAATAATAATATTGATGATATTTTTATGGTCCTCCAAATAGCAAAAACAAATAAGTACAGAGGCTTTTTGCTAACTGCCTGACTATTCAGCTCTTAGTAATCAATAAATTTATGCTTATATTACTATTTTAAGCAATATAAGCATACTTTTAAAACCAAAAACTATAATTTATAAGCCGGTTTAAGGCTTATTTACAACTACATTTACAATAATGTTATTAATAGTTTTATCGCGGTTAAATACAAGCTTGCTGGTATCGGCGCAAAGCGTATTGCCGCTAATTGTTTTTGTTTGTCCGTTTTTATAGTTAACAGTTATTAATGGTTCAGCTGCCATAATGTAGGTTATTTGCGTGCCGCAAACTGTAAAAACAATACTATTGTTGTTTTGGGTACTTAGCAGGTTTAAAACATTATTACTGCTAAAATTGCTATCATTTAATAAAGCCGGACTAAACGAAATTATGCCATTGTTTACAAAAACTCCCAGTTCAGCAAATCGAGTTATTATATCTTCTTTAACCTGGCCTGTCATTCCGGGTTGTTGCGCTCCGGCATGAGCAGGGGTATGCGAATAAGGGTCGATAGGAAAAGCCCCGTATTCTTCGGGAGTTTTTGTTAAACCAATACCATCTTTAATATTACTATAATGCACTATTAATTTATTAATAACATGGGCGGTGGTGTTGCTGTTGTATGCCATAATTATTGTTTCATTCACAGCAAGTAAAAGTTTCGATACCATATGCCAATATATGCTGCCAAGCCCCTCGTAGGCAAAAAAAGTACCCGAGCGGCCAGTAAACTGGTGGTGGTTAAAATGTTGTTCGTAAACATTTAGCAAAGCGGCTTTACCCTCATCAATAAAATTGCCATAAATATTATTATCGAGTTTATCGATAGCATTGGCAAGCATTTGCGCGTTGCGAATATTGCCGTTAAAATGTATATTACCATATTTGTCGCGTTTAATAATACTGGTATTGTTAAACTCAATAAGTTTATTTACTAAAGGTATGTTTTCGGGTTTTATATCGATATTGTTTTTATTGCAAAATAATGGCAAAACCTTGTCGGGATAAAGCAAATAGCTATTTTGGCGTTTATTGTACATTTGTCCGGCACGCAGTTTATCTAGTAAAACCAAACTTTGCTGTGCACTTAAAAAACCTGAGCTTAAAATTGCCACCTGCCCCTCTAACATTTGGTTTAAATAACTTATTGTTATACTGTTATGACTAAAATTTACAAGGTTATATGCATTGTAAAGGCCGTCGGCACGCATGTTGTTTTTAATTGATTGGTTAATAAACGCAAGTGCAGTATTTAAAAACTCCGATATTTGTTTGCCAGTAACAACACTTGTTTGCCCACTAAAACTATGGTTATAAATAGTGCTACGGTAATCAGATGCTGCCTGTCCCATGGTGTCGGCAAACATGCGGCGGCTTGAGTTTTTAAAACCATTGTTTAGTTGCGCGACAAATGCCCCAAAACAAGCCCCGGTTTTTTGCAACAAGTTGTAAACCTCAACCGATACGCTGTATTGCGCGGTGGGCAATTGTGCAAAAATATTGTCCCAAAAAGCCAACGAGCGTCTTAAATAATAAAGCGTTACCATTGACGTGCCATTACCTACCAGGGCATTATTTGCATCGTTCCACTCGGGGCGTTGGGTGTTGAGCCATATGCCGGCATCGGGAATAAAATTGGTTATTTTTGCAAGCCACATTACCAATAATTTTTCGGTTAATGTAACATAATGCATGTTATTTTGAGCGTTGTAAACAAGTTTAGCATCGGAGCCGTTTAACTCTGTGTTTTTTATTAGCGTGTTATTAAGACTATAGTCGAACTCAATAGTATCGCGTGGATTATCAATAATATTATTGTATGACTTTATGCGATAAGGTACATTAGCATAAACAAATATGTTTTTATCGAGCATATTTTGCAGCTCACCCGGATAGTATTTATTTAAAATTTCGACAAGTTTTTGCAGATAAATAACCTGATGGTCGCCCCAGTAACCAATAAAAGCCCAGGCATCATCGGGGTCGGGACATTCCCAGTCGAAACCATCGTGCGAAACACGATAAGGGTTATACCCGTCGGGTGTTGACGAGTTTACAAACTTTGTAACCATATGCTCAGCAAATGCCGGGTACGACAAAGCTAAAGCCTCCCAGTTTTGAAAAATATCGCGCCAGTTTCCCTGATAACCTGTTTTTTTTGTGTTACTGGCAGGGCTAATATCGAAACGATTCCATGGCCGGCTGGGGTCGCCATGACGGCGGCTAAATGTTAGCGGTAAATATTCGGCGCAAAGCCTTTTAAGGTGGTTGTTTTGTAGCTGCCCGGCTAAAGTTTTTAGCTGCCATATGCTAATTGTTTGGGGCAGTTGTAAAAACCAGTTGTTGTATTGTTTGCAGAGCTGCTTATTATGTTGGTTAACAAAATTGATAAAATCGGGGGTATGTACCATGTAGGCATCGTTAAAAATGCCGCCACGCATAATATTAAAAAGCGAGTTTGCAAAATGCCTGGCGTCGGTAAGGCTATTGCCCGATTTTTGAAGGCCATCGGCTTTAGCCACAAGTTGTTTTAGTTGTTCGGTATCGGTACTTATAATATTTTGAACATAGTTATTCAGGTTGTCGGTATGGCTTAAAGTATGTTTCAAATTTGCAACATCGGTAGTATCGAGATTAACATCGGCAACAAAAAGCCAGCTTTTTTCGGTATTTACAGCCAGCTCAATTTCGGAGTTTAAAAAATAAGCCCCACGTGTAGCCCTTATGTCGGTTTCGGTAATGGCCTGTTTACCTAATCGCAAATTGGCCAACTGGTTTACCGACAATAGTATTTTTGCATTTATTAAGCCAGTTGACCATACCGTTGTTGCTTTTAGGGCTTCGCTCGGTTCGGCGCGGTCAACAGGCACCGAGCTTAATGTAAAAATACCAATGTTGCCAGGTGTAATAAGTTCGTTTTTTTTGTATGCATCGAGCAGGTTACTGTACTCTAACTGAAAGTTATAAGAAAAACCGTTAGGCAATATATTTGTAAGCCCGTCGGTAATGGTAATTGTAACGGCTTGTGTGCCAATATTTTTTATTTGACTTTGTTTAACCAAACCAATTTGCGATGCAAAACAATACGAGTAACTAAAGCAAAGTCCAAGGTCGGTGTTTATTTCTTCGAAAATTAATTTGTTTGCAAACACGCTTTTATAAATGTTACGCTGTATGTTATACAAGCCGTCGTGTTTTTTAGCAAAAGGCTCCCAAAGGTAAGTTTTGTTATTTTTATTAACTATAGCAATTGTTTTGCTGCCCGAAATGTCGTGGTAATCGTGAATTTTATCGACACTGTAATACGGGAACATGGCGTTGTCGCGATTGTTGCGGCCGGCTGTAAGTGCTCCGTTGCTCGAGATAAACATCCAAAGGTCCGACACGCTTACAAGTGTCATAAAAAAATCGGGCATTTTATTGTAATTGCTTATTTTATAAAATGCCTGGTTATTAATGGTTACAAAACCACCTTTAACTTGAGTGTCCAAATTATTAACAACAGTATTACCAATATATATTTGTTTTTCCATATACTTATATGCTATGAGCCAAATTAATTATTTAACAAAAATTGTTGTGTTAAGCCGTTAATTGTAACAGTAAAGTACCCCGGTTCGGTAACCAATTGGTTTTGGTTATTAACAAAGCAAAGGTGTTTAGCGGTTAGGAAAAAATGTATTGTTTGATTTTGTCCAGGCTTTAAAGTTACCTTATCGAAACGTTTGAGCAGTTTAACAGCCGGCGAAATTGTTGACACCTGGTCCGACACGAACAACAAAACTGTTTCGGTACCGGCCATATTGCCGGTGTTTTTTATGTTTACCGATATTTTTAAAGTATCGTTAAAATCAATTTTACTACTGTTTATGTTAAGATTACTGTACTCAAAAGTTGTGTAACTAAGCCCGTGGCCAAACTGGTATTGCGGGTTAAAGCCGTTTAGACCAAAAGCCGTGTCGCGCTCGTCGCTAAGCTGGTGGTCGTAAGTTAAAAGCGAGCCCGAATAGCGCGGGTAGGTGTAAGGCAGTTTTCCGCAAGGGTTAAATTTACCAAACAGAACGTTGGCAATAGCTGTACCCCCTTCGTTTCCCGGCAGATATGCCATTAAAATTGCATTTGTTAAAGGTTCAATTTGCCTAATAATACGCGGCCTGCCTTGTACCATTACCATAACAACAGGTTTGCCGGTAGCGGCAAGTTGCTTAACAAGTTGTTGTTGTATTACAGGTAAATCTAACTCGTCAATATCGCTTGGTTTTTCGGTTGCAGGTTTTTCGCCAACACAAACTACAATAACATCGGCATATTTAGCTTTTTTAACTGCATCGGCAATATAATTACCGTTTGTATAGCCGGTACCGGCCGAGTACAAAACATTGTTTTTTCCGGCTATATTTTCAATTGCCGTAAGTATAGTGTTTTTATCGTGGTCGTTATAGGCAGTATCGGTACCGGCCCATGTGCGCGACCACGCACCGTTAAGGTAGTTAATTGAGTTTGCGGCCACACCAGTTACCAAAATTTTTTGATTGGCTTTAAGCGGTAAAACATTGTTATTTTTTAGTAATGTTAAACTTTGGCTTGCAACCTGCAGGTTAACACTATCGGCAAATAGCCTGTCAACATATTTATTTTTGGGGGTTTTGTTAACATTATTAAACAACCCTGCCATAATTTTCAGGTTAATTATCCGGCGCACAGCATCGTCGATACGCGACATTGGCACCTCGCCAGTTTTAACCAAATCGATAAGGTGTACGGCAAAACTTTCGTCGTAAGGTTCCATACAAATATCGACACCTGCCAACACGCTCATTTTAACAGCTTCGCGTTCGTTTTGTGCCACTCGGTGTACTGATACCAAATTATCAATATCGCCCCAATCGGTAATTACCACGCCTTTAAAACCCAGTTCGCCTTTTAAAATATTAGTAATAAGATTATAGTTCGAGTGGCATGGTGTTCCGTTTAACGTACCCGACGACACCATAACCGACATAAGCCCATTTTTAACAGCTTGTTCAAAGGGTGGCAATAAAACCTGCCGCATGTAGTTTTCTGGCATTAATGTCGGGGAGCGGTCTTTACCATTGTACGATGCGCCATAACCAATAAAATGTTTTGCACAGGCAATAATATTGTTATTATTATTTTGCTGATAACCTTTAATAGCAGCCACACCAAGTTGTGTTGTAAGATAAGTGTCTTCGCCAAAGCTTTCGAACATGCGCCCCCAAATTTGATGGCGGGCAACGTCGAGTACCGGTGCGTAATTCCAGGGTATTTTGCAGGCTACTAATTGCTTTGCGGTTATTGATGCAACAGCTTGAGCATTGGCGGTGCTAAAAGTTGCAGCAATGTTAATTTGATGAGGGAACATTGTTGAACCTGCTGTGTAATTTGCGCCATGTACGGCATCGATACCATATAAAACCGGCAGTCCCAAACGGGTTTGGGTTTTGCTAATAATTTGCAATGTGTCGATAATATATTGCCATTGTGCCGGTGTTAACGGATAATTGCCAAGGTTTTGAACCGATCCGGCACCAAAATCGACAAGTAATTTTTTTACTTTGGCACTGTCGAAAACCAGCGTATCGCGATAGCTGTAAAAATCGCCTTTAAGTAAAGCCGGCAACCCAATATTAAGCATTTGCCCAACTTTTTCGTTAAGTGTCATTGTTTGTAAAATGCTATCGACTTTAGGGCTGTATTGATACTTATTTTGGTTTTTACACGCGGTTGAGCACGATAAAAAACCTAACAGAACCATTATTGACAATGCAATATTGCTTTTTGATATATAACTGGGCATTATGTTTAATATAAATAAGTTAATTGGTTTGGTTAAAACATTCCGGGCAAAATAAATTTGCCCGGAAGTTTTTTTACTAATTATATTACTTAACCTAAACCAAAATCCGATTAATAAACAGTAAACGGTACATTTGCAGTTGCACTATTGCCTTGTTTATCGGCAACGTAAACAAAAACGCGGTAAAACCCCGGGTTTTTTGGTGCCAAAATTTGCATGTTTTGAGTTCCCGAGCTTTTAAAAAGAGTATCGGGCCGGGGTTCATAATCGCCGCCATTACCCAACGTAGTACTCTCGGGCATAATTTCCCAAGTAATTGTAATAGTGTCGTTTTGGTAGTCGTGGCAAAAAACCTGCGCGCCAAAAGTAGTTTCGGCCTTAATTTTAATATTATCAAATGCTGTTTTATTATCGACAAAAACCGAGTCGATAGTTGGGCAGCGGTTTTCGGGCCACACACCTTTCCAAATAAAGTGCATTGCATCAACGGTTTCGGTTTTGCTGCCGTTTTCTAAAAACATACCGTACCATGTAGGGGTACGCTCTTGTTTTTGTCCCCATAAAAACACGTACGAACCCATGCAAAATTGTTTGTCGCTGTCGACAGCCATATCGTAACGGTTAATAAAAGCTTTGGCTTTTTCCTGGCTAGTTTGTTCGATAGGAGCACCCCAACTTGTTTGCTGCACCTCCCAATGCCCGGTAGCTCCCCATT
>CAZJCR010000199.1:0-7401 GCA_964544385.1 uncultured Bacteroidales bacterium | reverse complement strand
GTACTTGCATGGGGTGCAAGTGGTCGTCCGTTCGAGTCGGATCACCCCGACACAAAAAGATGCTTCAAAACCGGGGCATCTTTTTTAATTTTAACCTATGGTATCCGTTTATATTTTGTATTCAAACAAATTAGGAAAGTTTTATACCGGTCAAACCGAAGATTTATGGCGTCGGTTGATAGAACATAATCGGGGAAAAACAGCATTTATGGCCAGTGGTAATCCTTGGAAATTGGTTTGGCATACAGAATTACCAACCCGCAAATCGGCAATGTTGTTGGAAAAAGCTATTAAAAAACGAGGTGCGGGACGGTTTTTAACCGATAATCAAATTATCATTAGTTAGCGTATCACGCCGTGGCGTGATGGTCGTCCGTTCGAGTCGGATCACCCCGACACAAAAAAGATGCTTCAAAACCGGGGCATCTTTTTTAATTTTAACCTATGATATTCGTTTATATATTGTATTCAACCAGGTTAAGAAAGTTCTATACCGGTCAAACTGAAGATTTAGGGCGTCGCCTGATAGAACATAATCAGGGTAAAACATCATTTATGGCCAGCCAGTGGTAATCCTTGGAAATTGGTTTGGCATACAGAGTTACCAACTCGCAAAGCGGCAATGTTGTTGGAAAAAGCTATTAAAAAACGAGGTGCGAAGCGGTTTTTAAACGATATTCAAATTATTGTTAGATATTTTTTAAATTTATTCTCAAAAAGGTAGTGTTACTACCCCAATCGGGTAATATTTAAAAACTTTCGGAAACAAAAAAAGCCTCACAAGAGGCTTTCAATAGATATTATAATAACCTGTAGTTATTCAATTTCAGTTGTATTCTTCTTCAAATCCTCACCTAACCCTGTCATGTTTAATGTTGGCAAGTTAATAGGTTCAAAACCAGACAGATTTGTCAAAGTTGAAATATAAGCCCTAATGTAAGGAAAAAGTAATGCTGGCGCATTCATATAAAAGAATTGACCTAAATTATCTAGTCCTTCCTTATTTTTAAAAGAATAGTTTGAAACAGCTTCAATTTCAATCTTGAACGATTTGTTCTCATCTTCAATCTTTACACCAAGCTGCAATTGAAAGTTACTATCTTTTTTATTTATAAAACCTTTTGGAGCAAATTCCAATGATATTTTTTTTGAAGGTTCATTTTCATTCCGTTCAATTATGGAACGAATAATTTTAAAACCTTTAAATTGAAACTTTGAATAATCTTCCATCTGTCCTAAGCTGCTAAAGCATAATTATTTGAATATTGACAATCGACAATATCACTGAAACCTTCTACGATAAAATCAATATTCAACGCTTCGTTGTCAAATTTAATTACTTCATACCCTAAAGTAAATTCAGGATTATTTATTTCAGATAACGAACCTTCTGAAATAAATACAATGTTTTCAGAAGGGAATATTGATTCAAACTCATCTTCAATATTTGCTTCAATAGTCATGTACTCCTCGCTTGCCTCAAAAAAGCTTAATGGAATAATTTCTACTAAATGACTATAAGTGTTTGCTCTATATTCATATCTAATTTTAATATTATTAAATTTAGAATATAGCTCATTTAACTTAGACTTTATAAATTCTTTTGACTTCATATTTTAAAATTTTTCAATAATGTAAGACCTAATTTCTCTTGCTTTATTATAAGCATTATTCCCTTTATCTGAATTAACTTCAATGTCTTCGTAATCAGATTCCTCTCTAAACTGTTTCAGGTCTTTTATTTTTCTTTTAAAATCTTGACTTTCTTTAATACCTGCCAAAGTTACCAATTCTTTAGTTATGTAATTTATTACATATTGATGAGTTTTTTGTTTGCTTGTCGAAATATTTACTGATAGAGTTTCATAATCCACTTCAAAAAAATCCTTGATAGTATATTTGAGTAGTTGGAAGCAGCTATAATAAGAACAATGAACACTAGGAGCAAAAAGGTTTTGCTTTAATAATGCACTTGCTGCATCAATGTTAAAATCAGATTTTTGCCTTAACTTACTCATAAAGAATGCGCAAAATTATTCATTTTTTTCCACAGACCAAATTTAAAAACTTTATTTATTTGACTAAAAATTCAATCAGTAAATGCAACAAAACTGAAAGCCGACTAACAACTATTGGAAGTTATTATCACCAATATTGTAATTAACGAATGATACCAGCCAAATAAGTAAAAGCATGGAGTAATGTAATTTTATGATAAGCTTATTTAAACCTAATACCGGCTAAAAGAATATCATCTGTTTGTTCGTGGTTTCCTTTCCATTGTTTAAACTCGTTTTTTATAATTGTGTGTTGCTCGTCAATTGGTTTGTTGCTAATATCAGTTAAAAAAGCCACAAGTTTTTTGCGTAGGTATTTATGCCCGTTAATGCCTCCGGTTTGGTCGGCAAAGCCGTCGGTAAACATGTAAAAAATATCGTTAGGGGTAATGCTAATGTTGTGGTTTGTAAACTTTTCGGTTTTATTAGCATATTTACCAATTGGCATTCGGTTACCTTTAAAAACAATTGGTTTATTATGTTGTATCAAAAGCAAGTCGCGAAAAGCACCTGCAAATTGTAACATGTTTGTTGTATGGTCAATAATAATAAGTGCAATATCAAGTCCGTCGTTAATACTTTTATTATTTGCATGGTCCGACAGGTTATCGATAATTTTATCGCGTAAGCAATTTAAAATGTCGGCAGCGGTTTTAACCTCTTTTTTTAAAACCACGTCGTTTAGCATAGCAATACCAAGCATGCTCATAAAACCACCTGGTACGCCATGTCCGGTGCAGTCGGCAATGGCAAAAACGGTTAAATTAAACTCGTTGTTGGTTATATGTTTGTACCAGTAAAAATCGCCGCTTACAATATCTTTTGGCTGGTAAAAAATAAAGCTATCGGTAAGTGTTTTTTTAATAATATTTTGTTGTGGCAAAATGGCTTCTTGAATACGTTGGGCGTATTTTAAACTATCGAGCAGTTTATTGTTTTGCTGCATTATTTGTTCTTTTTGTATATTAATCTCTTCGGTGCGTTCGGCAACTTTAATTTCGAGGTGGGCAAGCTGGTCAATAATTTTATGTTGCAGGGTTTCAAAGTTTTTTATTAGCAGACCAACCTCGTCGGTTTTATGTTTAACAGGTATTGGTTTGTTGTAGTTAAAGCCGCTTTGTATAAATTGCGATATTGTTGCCGATAATAATGATATGCGCTTAGTTATTGCCGACGATATTTTAAGGCTAAGTATTAGCGATACTACAATAAATACAATTATAGTAGCCAGCGACAATATTTTTATTTTATTAAAAGTTTGTTTTTTGTAAGTAATAATATCGTTAAGTAACAAGTTCGAGTTTGTTAAAATATTGCCAATACTTTTGTCAATGTCCAATCTTAAGGCAGTATTGTTAAATATTCCAATTTCTTGGTCTAAAATAGTAAGTTGGTTAAAACACACCTGGTAGTTTTTTAGTTCGGTTAGCTGGTTTGTGTTAATTTTGCTTGTTTTGTTGCTTTGCGTTTGCCCCTTTATAATGTTATTTGCCAATTGATTAAATTTTTCGATATATTTTTTTTCGTGGCGTATTATATAATCTTTTTCGTGGCGGCGCAGCATTAGTAGTGCAACCATATTAAAACTGCCTGTTTTTTCAAGGTTGTGGGCGTGTTCGCGCATACTGCCCTCTAAACCATAGTCTTTATAACCACGTTCAAAAAGTAAGCTCTGCATTTTGTTAGTTTGGCTGGCCAGTACACCGGCATATATTAAAATTGAATCGAGCCGGTTGTTATTGTCAAAATTTAGCGAAAGTGGGTTTTTGTTAAGGCATAATGCAATATTTGTTAATGCTTTAATAGTTGTGGTATGCTTACTAAGGTTAGGGCTTTTTTGTGTGCTAAAGTAGTTGTTACTGCGGGTTTCGTAGGTAAAAAAATCGTTAATATTTTTCGAATCCTGTAAAGCCAGAATAGCAATTTGGTTTACTTTATTTTCGATGCTGTCGATAATGTTTTTTTCGCGTTCGAGCTTAAAAAAATACATCAGAACTAACAAGTTTACAATTGAGTAGCCAATAAAAACAATTAAAAATTGAACTCTTAATTTTTGAAACATAAATTTTGGTTTTTGTACAGCACTAAACTAACCAAAGCCCTATTACATGTTTAGTTTTATATTTTAAATTAAGGTTAAATAATTGTTTGTAAAATATATGCCATGTTGTTTTATAAACGCTATTATTTTTTTTAGAGCTGTTTTTTCAGGGTTTGTATGTAAAAAAGGGGTGTTTGTCTATCTTTTTTTTAATTAATAGTTATGGTTTGCAACTTTGGCCTATTAAAAAGCTAATCTTTTTATTTTTTAACAAAACAATCAATAAAGTTAATATGTACAAACACCCCGAAATTTAAAAACAAAAGTATGGACAAGTATTTTTTTTTAACCATTAGTTTGCTTTTTAACATGTTAAACATTTTTGCACAACCCGACAGCACTATTTGGGATTTAGAACGTTGTATTGGTTATGCTGTTGAAAATAACTTAACAGTAAAGCAAGCCGAGTTAACAAAAGCAACAGCCGATATAAATTATCGGCAGGCCAAAAACAATTTTTTGCCAACATTATCGGCAAGTGCATCGCAAATATTTAACAATGGCTCAAACATCGACCAGGTAAACGGTGGATATTACACAACATCGTCGGTATCAACAAGCCTGGGGGCTAACATGTCGGTAAGTTTTTATACTGGTGGCCGACAGTTACACGAGCTAAAACAAAACGGGCTTGTGGTTAAACAAAACCAAGAGTATGTTAATGATGCCAAAAACAATATTATTTTGAGCATTTTAGAGGCTTATATACAAGCTGTATATTACCGCGAGGGCATAGTTACCGCGCAAAATAATTATGATGCATCGCTTATGCAGGTTGAGCAGGCCAAAGCCAAATACCAAATTGGTTCAATTGCGGCTTTGGCTTTGGCCGATATTGAGTCGCAACTGGCAACTAACCAGTACCAGTTAGTTATGGCAAAAAACAATTATAATGCACAGGAGCTTGTTTTAAAACAATTGCTCGAGTTTGGCCCGGGAGTAAAGTTCGAAATTACTGCGCCAAATATTGATGCCGATACACTTGTTATCGAAAACAAAACAGATATTTACAATAAAGCCCTTTCATTTATGCCTCAGGTACAGGCAAGCAAAATGCAAATCGATATTAACCAAAAAGATATTTTAATTGCCCGCAGTGGTTATTATCCAACAGTAAGTTTATCGGGTGGAGTAAATGCCGGATATACCAGCAACGACCCTGCAGCATTTGGCACACAGCTTAGCGGTAAAATAAACGAGAATATAAATATTAGTCTTAATATTCCGCTGTTTAGTAAATTGTCAAACAACTCGGCGGTATCAAAAGCTAAAATAGCTGTCGATAAATCGAGAGTACAACTTGCCACCGAGCAAAAAAACCTATATCAAAAAATTGAACAAGCATGGCAAAATGCCGTTGCATCGCAAAGCGAAATGCGTTCGGTAAAGGTTTCGAAAAATGCTGCATTTGAATCGTATACACTTGCCCAGCAGCAGTTTGCAAACGGGGCTTTAAGTTCAACCGATTTGCTTGTAAGCCAAAATAACTACTTAAATGCCGAACAAAATTATTTGCAAACAAAATATAGTTGCCTGCTTTATTACTTATTACTTAAGTTTTATAGTGGTCAACAAATTAAAATTTAACAATATTAACTAATATAATTATGAACAAAAAAGTTATTGCAGCGGTATTGGTTTTAGTTTTAGTAACAGCAATTTTTATTGTTGTTAAAGTAAAAGCCAAAGATAAAGCCCCGATAATAAATGCCGGCTTTACAACTGTTACAAAAGGCAGTATAAGTACAATAGTAACTGCTACTGGTACAATTGAACCTTTAAAAAAAGTTGAAGTTGGCACGCAGGTTTCGGGCGTTGTTGAAAAAATTTATGTCGATTATAACAGTCATGTTGCTGTTGGTCAATTACTTGCCGAACTCGACAAAACAAACCTTCAGGCATCGTTGGTCGATGCTAAGGCCAGCCTTAACACAGCACTAAACGAACTTAATTATTTACAAAAAATTTTCGACCGCCAGCAAAACCTTTTTAATACAAAGCTTATTAGCCAGGCCGACTACGATGAGGCTCTTTACAAGCTAAATAACGCAAAAGGATCGGTTGAACAACGTCAAAGCGAGGTAAAACGCGCCCAGACAAATTTGTCGTATGCAAGTATTTACTCGCCTATCGACGGCATTGTATTGTCGCGCGATGTTGAACTTGGACAAACCGTTGCCGCCAGTTTTAGTACACCAACATTGTTTACTATTGCTAACGACCTTAAACAAATGCAGGTTGAGGCCGATGTTGACGAAGCCGATATAGGCCAGGTTAAACAAGGGCAAAGGGTTACTTTTACTGTTGATGCTTTTTTAAACGAGGTTTTTGATGGGTGCGTATCGCAGGTTAGGCTTAACGCCACTGTTACTAGCAACGTGGTTACTTATACTGTTGTTATTGACGCCCAAAACCCCAAACAAAAACTTATGCCCGGAATGACTGCTACTATATCGGTTTATACTACCGAGCTTAATAATGTACTTACTTTGCCTGTTAGTTTAACAACCTTTAAACCCGACATGGCCGCTATTATGCAGTACGACATTCAAAATGGCAATATGCCCGATAATAGTCATAACAATAATTTTAAAGATGCTCCAGGCAATAATTTTATGCCGGGTCAAAATAACCAAATTCCGGCTAACAACAATAATAATAACAGCAACGAAGTTTTGGTATGGGTAAAACGTGATAAAAGGCTTGTTCCTCAAAAAATTGAAGTTGGACAACGTAATGAGCTTAATGTTCAAGTTGTAAGTGGTTTAGCTTTAGGCGATTCGGTTTTGAGCAGTATTAACGAACAACTTAATGGCGTTAAAAACATAAATACAAGCGATGCCGGAAGCCCATTTATGCCTAAGCCACCAGGAAAACGGAAATAGTATCAGGTAAGATAAATTTTACTTATTGTTTGTAAACCATATTAATTAATTAAAAAACATAAGGTTGAAAACAATTACTCGCGATAATTTTTTTACCATTTTTTATGATAGCCAACAGTTTTAAAAATTGTTTACGGCCATTGTATAGCGCGATTGAGCTAATCGCTCAATTAGGGTTTTATTAATATTATATAAATAGGCAATTAATAAAGTATAAAAATTTGAATAATGGACGGACCAATAATAAAGATAGAGGACCTGAAACGCGAATTTTCGATGGGCGAAGTAACAGTTAAAGCCCTTAAAGGTATTAGTTTTGAAATACAAGAGGGCGAATTTGTTACTATAATGGGTGCCA
>CAZJCR010000198.1:3477-7420 GCA_964544385.1 uncultured Bacteroidales bacterium | reverse complement strand
TCGTTAACAACGTCCCAACCATGTACGCGGCCTTGGTAGCGGCTTACAACAGTGTTAATATGTGTTCGCATGCGTTCAATAAGTGTATCGCGTGTAACTTGGTTTCCCTGGGCATCGGTAAAAAACCATTTTGGTGCTTGCGAGTGCCAAATAAGTGTGTGCCCAATTATGTTAAGGTTGTTTTGTTCGCCAAATGTTACAAATTTGTCGGCATCGGTAAAATTAAAAATTCCTTGTTGCGGTTGTAAGTTTTCCGATTTCATGCAGTTTTCGGCAACAATTGAGTTAAAATGCTCGAGTACAATTTGCAGCGAGTTACTGTCTTTACCATCAATTTGCCATGTGTTAAGAGCAACGCCTATGTTAAATTTGTTTTTAAATGCGTCTTTAAGGGTATTGTTTTTAGCAGGTGGTGTGCATGATGTAAAGTAAATGGCAGTGGCACAAGCTGTTAGTATTAGTGTGGTTTTTATAGCTGATGTCATATCGTTGTGTTTAGTTTGTTAATTAAAAAATACCACGACCTGAGTTTAAAAAAAACAGGCCGTGGTTAATGATTTTATTATTTGTGTGACTCGCGTCGGGCTTTTAGCTCGGTTTCGAGCATTGTTTCGGTTTTTTTGTTGATACCGTAAAAGAACAGGCACGATATTGCCATCATGAAAGTTATTGTTGGGAAAACACTGACCGATAATAAAATACCATGTATTGTACCTTCGGATTGGGTTGCAAGATCGGGGTTGTACCCAAAACCGCCCAAAATGCCGGTAACCAAGGCACCGCCTATGCTTAAACCGGCTTTAAGGCCAAATATCATGGCCGAAAAAATTATAGCGGTGGCTCTGCGGTTGTTTTTCCATTCCGAGTAATCGGCAACGTCGGCAATCATAGCCCACAGTAGCGGGGTTGTAATGCCATAAAATAAACCGTGGAACATTTGGGTAATAAATACTATGCCAATTGATGTTGGGGCGTAAAAGTAAAACATTAGCAGACAAAGTGTTGCTAAAAACAATGCTGTACCAAACACGTCGCGTTTACCAAATTTGTCGGCAAGGCGTTTTGATATTCCAATACCTACTAATGTAAAAATAATACCGCCAGTGTTAAAAAGGCTAAATGCCGATGTGGCAGTCTCTTCGGGCCATTGGAAACCGGCAAGGCCAATTCCGGTAAAGAACGAGTTTACGTTGTGGATAAATGTGTTAAAGCCAATGTTATCGAGGAACGCGGCTAAATGCGCGTTGCTAAGATAGTTTTCGAAATAATAAACATATGTTCCGCCTTTAAGCGACAGAGTAACAAATATTAAAACTGTTAAAGTTAGCATTGCTATCCATGGGCGGTTTTTTATAAGGTCTTTAACATCTTGTTTAAGGCTCGAGTTTTGTTCTTCGGTAGGTATAATGCGCTCTTTAGTGGTTAAAAAGCATATAATAAAAAATATAACCCCTGTAATTGCAAAAATTGTCATTACTTTTTCGAAACCTATTGTTTTGTCGCCGTCGCCTAAAATTATAACTAACGGGAGCAATAAAACCTGTACAATAAATTGTGCAATAGTAACAGCAATAAACCTGTACGACGATATACTGTTGCGTTCGGCCATGTTGCCTGTAATTACGCCGCTAAGCGACGAGTATGGCAGGTTGTTTGCCGAGTAAACAACAACAAGTAAAATGTAAGTTATCATGGCGTAGGCAACTTTGCCATTAAGGCTAAAGTTAGGTGTACTAAAAGCCAAAAGGGCCATAATGCCAAAAGGTATCGATGTCCATAAAATCCAAGGACGGAACTTGCCCCAACGGGTTTTTGTACGGTCGGCAATTGCTCCCATTACAGGGTTAAAAAACGCGCCTAACATACCGCCAATAAAAATTACTGCCGATGCAGTTGCTGGTGGAATTTTAAATACATCGGTGTAAAAGAATGCCAAAAAGGTCATTAATGTTTGAAAAATTAAATTGGCAGCCAAATCGCCAAGGCTGTATCCAATTTTCTCAATTACTGAGATTTTCTCGGTGTTATTGCTCATAATGTTTATTTATAAATTTTAATATAATTATTTTGTGATACCTTGTTTACATAATTAAACTAAATAAATTGTAAATATTATAATTTACAAAAGTAAAAGTACATTTATTATATTTTTTGGGAGCGTATTAAAATGGAAGAGTATAACCCTAATTTTACTATGGTGGATATTTTTTATTTTGGTGGTGTAATTTTTAGGCCTTGTAATTATAGTAAATTAAATATATTTATATATTATTTTGATATACAGCACTATAACGAAGTAAAAATTTTGTAAAAATAATTTGGGTATTATTAAAAACAATTAATAATTTTTGATAAAAGCGTAGTTTAAGTAAACAAAATTTGTAGTTTATAAAAGTGTTTTTTGGCTTACAATTTTGATACATTTTTAATTTTAACAGTATTTAAAATGTATTAAACCAGAGTTTTACAAAATAATACAGTTGTAATATTATTTTATTTTTTTGCATACTGTGCCGGTGGTACGCCGTATATATCTTTAAAGCTTTTTGAAAAACTCGATATGCTCGAGAAACCTACTGAGTACATAATTTCGGTAACATTTCCCTCGTTGTTTTTTAGCATTTGGGCTGCTTTTGTAATGCGGTAGTTTTTTATTATGTCTTTTGTTGGTTGGTTAGTTATTTGTTTCATTTTGCGATATAAATGTGTTGGGCTAATGCCAATATGTTTGCTAATAAATTCAACCGACAATGCTGGGTCATCAATATTAGTTTCAATTATCGACATTACTTTTTTTACAAAAATTGTATCCTGGTTATTATTGTCGTTGGTTTGGGCTTGTGGTTTAGTTAAAAGCTTATTTGTAATGTATTGATGCATTTGTTGTTCAATTTTAAATAAACCGGTAACGCACGATTTTAAGTAGTTAGCATCAAAAGGTTTAGTTATATATAAATTTGCGCCACAATGCATGCCTTCGGTTTTTTGTTCGTCTAAGCTTTTGGCTGTAAGTAATATAACAGGTATATGCATTGTTGCCGGGTTGTTTTTTATTTGCCGGCAAAGTTCGAGCCCATTTATTACTGGCATCATAATATCTGATATAATTAGGTCGGGTTTATTTTTTGATGCAAGTTCAAGACCCAATTGCCCGTTAAAAGCTTGCAAAATATTATAGTTACTGTTTAAGTTCATTGTTATGTAGTCAACAATATCGGGGTTATCGTCGATAACTAACAATGTTTTTGCAGGCTTATTAATTGCCATATTATTGTTTGGTATATAATTATTATAAGTAGCAGTATAAATTGTTTGATTAATAAAATGTTGAGGCTCAAGGTGTGGAATTGTAAGTGTAAAAGTGCTGCCATTGTTGGGCTGGCTAACAAGTGTAAGGTTGCCGCCATGCAGTTTTGCCAACTCGTATGATAATGCAAGCCCAATGCCTGTACCGTTTTTGTTGTCGTTAATTTTGTAAAAGCGGGTAAAAAGTTTTTGCTGGTCGGCAGGGCTAATACCATTACCGTTGTCGGTTACCGATATGCTTATTGTATTGTTTGTGTTTTTGTTTACCGATACTGTTATTTGGCCGTTAACCGGTGTGTGTTTAAAGGCGTTTGAAAGTAGGTTAAATAAAATGGTTTCAATTTTTTCGGTATCAATTTCGCAATTAATGTTATTATGGTTAAAAACGAGCTTATATATTATTTCGTTTCGCGATGCTAAATCGGTAAACAGGTTAAAAATATCGTTAACAAACAAATTTATGCAGGTTGCAGTTTTTGTAAGCTGTAGGTTTGCTTGTTCAATTTTTCGAAAATCGAGCAATTGGTTAACAAGTTGTAACAAACGCCGCGAATTTTTTTGCGCCAAAGTAAGCATCTGACGGCTTTGTTGGTCAATATTGCCTTGTTCGAGTACTTGTTTAATTGGTGGTGCAATA
>CAZJCR010000198.1:0-3467 GCA_964544385.1 uncultured Bacteroidales bacterium | reverse complement strand
AGGCTTAGTGGCGTGCGGAACTCGTGCGATATGTTTGTAAAAAACTGTAGTTTTGTTTGTACAAGGTTTTCGGCGTGTTGGTTTTCTAATTGTGCAATCCTTAATTTATTCTCGGTTTTTTGGCGGTATCCATATATAGTAAACACAAAATATATAAGACCTGCCAAGGCTAAAAAGTAAATAAACTTAAAAAAATTGCTTAATAAAAAGTGAGGTTTAATTGTAATTTGTAAAGCGCAACTTTTGTTTATCAGTAGCCCGTTATAATTTGATGATTCGACATTTAGTACGTATTTGCCGGGCGGCAGGTTTGGATAAACAGCCGTGTTTTGGTTTGCAAAAGTATAGTTCCATTGTTGGTCGTAGTTTTGTAGTTTATATTTGAACCTTGTTTTTTCGGGCAGCCAATAGTTTGCATTAGCAAATTCGAATGTTACCGAATTTTGGTTATAATTTAAATTAATATGCTGTGTATAAGCAATATCGTTACTTATAATATTATTATTTTGCGTTGGTAAAAGTTGTTGGTTATTAATATAAAGCGACGATATATATACCTGATTGTTGTTTTGTTGTATGCTATTATGTGCCGGGTTTATTGTAATGTAGCCGTTGTCGCCACCAAAATAAATTGTACCGTTATTATTTTTAGAACTGCAACCGGGGTAAAAGCTTTTTATGGGCGAGTATGGTGGTAATGGCAAAACTTCATGTACACCGTTATCAATATCAAATTTTTTAACCGAATTATATGTCGATACCCAAATATTACTGGTGTTATCAATTTCGATGCTTTGTGGTTTAAAATCGTCTGTATTATCGAATTTTATTGTTTTTATTTTTTGGTTTTGCACGTTGTATTTTATAATTGCAAGCTCGGTAACAATATATATGTTACCTGCACTGTCGTTATTAATACAGTTTATTTGTTTTGTGTTTGTGTGCTTATCAATTGCTTCAATTTTGTTTTTAGTAAATGTTTTGTTGTCAATTGTAAACAGGTATTGTCCGTTAGTGCAATACAGGTTATTATCGATAGTAATAATTTGTTTAGCTGTTTGGCTGTCGATAAGTTTAAACTTTATTAAACTGGTGTTTAGTTGGTTTGCATTAGTAACAAAAAGGCCTCCTTCCCAGGTGTTTACGTATAAAGTTCCGTTTTTGGCAAGGGCAAAACTGCTAATATAGTTCGATGTTAGGCCGTTTTTTTTATTGGCAGTAATGGCTTGCATTGTGTTTGTTTTTGGGTTAAAAATATTTATACCGCCAGCAGTGCCAATCCAAACGCGGTTGTAGTTATCGGCTAAAAGCGCGTAAACATTGTCGATTAAAATGTTTTGGTGCGATGGCCCGGCAGCAGTATAATATTTTTTTTTGCCTTGTTTATTTTCGGCAATTACACCATGTATTGTAGCCATGTATTTGGTGCTATCGGGGGTAAAAATTATGTCGCGTATCTGGTTGCCGGCAATTTGGTTGTTAACAGAGTAAAATTCCTCGGTAAGCGTGTAATTGTTTGTATTGTTGTTTACAAGGCTTATTCCGTTCGATGTTATCAGCCAAATAATGTTGTTATTGTCGGTAAAAATATCCCAAATAACATTATTTGTAACCGAATAGTTTACAATAGGGTTGTGATAATAAGTTGTAATGTTGTTTGTTTTTGGGTCTAGTATTGCCAGTCCAAAATCGGTACCAAGCCATAAAGTGTTGTTTTGAGTATGAATACATTTAATAATTTCGTTACTAAGGTTCGTGTTTTGGGTGTTATACAACTTGTAGTTGCCGGTGTTTGTATTAAAAAGGCAAAGCCCGGTTTCGGTGCCAATCCATAAAAGTGAGTCGGTAAGGTTATTATACGGAGCAATATCGAGCACCAAATTGTTTTGTAGCATTGGTTTGTAATTGCCTTTAAGGTTAAAACTTTTAAACCTGCCATTGCTAAAAACATTTAACATGTTGTATGTGCCAATATAAATATTGCCGTTTTGGGTTTGGTAAATTGTACGTATAGTGTTGTGGCTTAAATTACTGTTATTGGTATTATAATATTTATATGAATTTAATTGTTGGTTATAAACAAATAAACCGTCTGATGTGCCAATCCAAATTTGGTTTTGTTTGTCGCAAAAAAGGCAACGTATTACTTTGTTTTTAAAAGCCGGGTTTTGGTTTATTGTAAAATTTTGTGTGTTAATGGTGCACAACCCGTCCCAGGTGCCTATCCATAAAGTATTGTTATTGTAAAGAAGGCAACTAATGTTGTTTGATGTAAGTTGAGATGCGGGTGCTTTAAATGTTATTGTTTTGTAGCCGTCGAACCGGCAAAGGCCTTCGTCGGTGCCAATCCATATAAAGCCTGCAGGGTCTTGCACAATTGAGTTTGTAACATTCGACGGCAGGCCATGGCTTATTCCAATGTTCGAAAAATATAACTTATTGGCTGCTTTTGTTTTAATAGATAAAAACAAAAATGGCAACAATAAGTAAATAGCAAAAAGGTTAATTTTAATTAACATAAACCCTTTAGTTGAAAAACTAAAGATAAAAATTATTTATGTTTTACAACCACCAGTATATGGTTTGCAACTTAATTTACATGGGTAAAAACCTGCCATGTTGTAAAAATGCGACAATAATATTGCGTACATGTTTTTTTTGGGTAACGCGGGCATGGTTGCAAAATACTAAAGCAAAATCGGTTTCGGTGCCGAGTGTTGTTCGTGCAGGGGTTAAAAGGCCGTCGTTGTTGCCGTTAATAAATGGGTTGTAGCCACGTTCTTTTTTGCGCATAGCTGCAATTATGCCAACCTCTGAGTTTAGTGGTACAGGTAAATTACGCGCGTACGAGTTCGAGTCGGTGCGCATTAATGCAACATTTGGGCCAATTAGTTTTGTTAAAATTTCGAACGACGAGTAAAAGTCGGCTATCTCGGCTCCATTGTTTGGCGGGGCTATCATAACAATACGATAAACGTTGGGGAACAAGCTGTCGGTGCGCGAGTACTGCAACATACTCCTTACTACCAGCGCGCCCATCGAGTGGGTTACAAATAAAACCGTATCGTAACCGCTATTTTTTACATCGTTGTACAAATGAAAGCCAAGTGTGTCTAAGTTGTTATAAACGCTGCGGTAGGCGTAGTTTTCGGTAATAAAATTATTTTTTTTAAGGGTTTTGTTTATTTTGTGCATTAACGCGCGGTTACTTGCCCAACCGTGTATTACGTAAACTTTATGTGTGCCAAATGCTGCAGTTTGTATGCTTAGCAAAAGTATAAATACAATATTTTTTATCATAAAATTTAAATTTTGGTATTGATGCAGTAATACAGTAAAAGGTTTTGTAAACATTATTTTTTTGCCAATAATATCAACATTATATTCCGATGGTTTATTTAATGTTACTAACACCCAAATTGAGCTAAAGGCTCAATCGATTTAGATTTTGTAAGTATTTCACTACA
>CAZJCR010000197.1:0-7475 GCA_964544385.1 uncultured Bacteroidales bacterium | reverse complement strand
TAATGATTCATGGTTTAAAAAAGGCTACAATGTTTTAAATATGCCTCCTCATCACATGGGTTTATGGAATAACAAAGCGTTATCAACTATACCCCAATTATTTCCTGAATTGAAATTGATCAAATTAATTGAAGAACCATTGCAAGAGTATCATATTAATTATTATTTGAATACTTTAAATGATAGATTTATTAATAAAGTTTGGGGTTTTAGGACTTTATATCATCGTTTTGGCGTAAATTCACTTGTGAAAATTACAATTAAAAGATTGAGACGACGGATAAAAGGGCATTCAATAATTGCGATTTACTCAAAATCATGAAGGTATTACATATAATGTCAACCCCTTATGGTGGGGCCGCAAATGCTGCCTTGCGCTTACATTTGGGTTTACTTGAAAATAATATCGAATCGAAGGTGTTAACCATTGGTACTCGAAACGATTTTCCCGAGATTTATTCCTATGCTAACATTAGCCGATGGGGCTGGTTAATGAACCCGGTAATTAAAAAGAAATCAAAGGATTATTATTTTAATTCGCTTCAAACATTTAAAGGAAAATCGTTTACCCCCGAAAAATTTACACTAACAACCTCACCTTATAAAATCGAGAGTCATCCTTTGGTCAAAAAAGCCGATATTATTAATTTGCATTGGGTTTCAGAATTTATTAATATTCCTTCTTTTTTTAATAGCGTTAATAAACCCATTGTTTGGACATTACACGATATGAACCCTTTTACCGGTGGATGCCATTATAGTTTTGACTGTGACCAATTTATTGATTCAAGTTGTCGAAATTGTCCTCAAACAGAAGGAATCGAGTTCAATGCTAAAACGTTGGCTTTAGATGCTTTTAAAAGCAAGCAAAATATATATAAAAACAAAAATATCAACATTGTTGCACCCTCACTATGGTTAACACGCGAATCGCAAAAGAGTAAGCTATTGGGTGCTTTTGCCCATCATCAAATACCTTACGGCATGCCCGACAATATTTTTAAACCTCTAAAAAGCGAAGGGTTTAGAAAAGAATTTGATTTGCCATTACATAAAAAGCTGGTATTGTTTGTTGCCGATTCGATAGATAACTACCGAAAAGGGATTAAATTTATACTGGAAGCTTCTAAACTTCTTTCAGCAGACATTCATTTTGTGGTAGTTGGAAAAGGAACTTTCGATACAGAGAATTTTACCTATTTGGGTGAAATTAAGGATCAGGATAAAATGGCATTGATATATTCCGCCGCTGATTTGTTTGTGATACCCTCATTAGCCGATAATTTACCCAATACCGTTCTAGAAAGCCTCTTTTGTGGAACTCCTGTGGTTGGTTTTAACATTGGGGGTATTCCTGATATGGTTCAGGATGGTGTCAATGGGTTTTTATGTAATCAAATCAGTTCTGTAGCTTTAGCCGAAACCATTGTAAAAGCACTTAGGGTTAATTTTGATAGAGAACAAATAAGTGAGGAGGTACACGATAAGTATAGTATGACCAAACAGGCAAAATCCTATATTGGTATTTATCAATCACTATCTTTTTAAAGCTTGGTTTATTGACGTATGGAGTAGTGTAATTTAAAGATTTTGAGTGATTCTAATAAAGCGGGAATACCGGTAATTATTCGAAAAGTTTATGTATGGGTTCAGGTTCACAAAATGAAAATTAAAATGATAACGAGAAGAAGGCTTTTGAAAAATAGTAATATAGCATCTCTGAGTTACTCAGTGAACTCCGTGGTAAAACAAATAAAACTAAATTATGTTTTGGAGCATTAAAAATTGACCAGAAAATCGAGCAAGGTAAAATGTATAATGCCTTTATAGGTGTTAAGAGCCGATATTGAATCGAATGACACAACATATTTGGGATAATTGTCATGAAGCAACAATAAATTTCCAAATTCCCGCTCAAGGGTTTTAGGGCTGTCTAACAAATAGCAAACCTGCACATAAATTTTTTCATTGTTTTTTATAGCAATAAAATCAATCTCCCTTTCATTTGAATATCCAATATTAATCTGATAACCTTTATTCCGCAGATGTAAAAAAACAATATTTTCAATTATTTTTTCTATATCCTGCATCTTAAAGCCAACAATGGCATTGCGTAAACCAATGTCTTCAAAATAATACTTTTCACCCACTTCAAATTGCATCTTACCATGTATATCCGTTCTTTTTACTTTGTTCAAAAAATAGGCATCTTCCAAATACGATAAGTAATTGAGAATTAGGGCAACATTCTTAATAATATTTTGCGATTTCAAATATTTCGAAATCTTATTGGCAGAAAATAGACTTCCGGTATTATCAGCTATAAATCTCAACAAATCGGTTAAAAACCGTGGATCCCTTATACTGTGTCTGTTAACCACATCGCGTAGCAAAATGGTCGAAAATATATTATTAAGGTATTCAAACCTTATTTTTTCATCATCGGGTAGGTGCATTAAATAAGGTAGTCCACCATATTTTATATATTTTAATAGCGTTTCTTGTGTGGGATTTAATTTATGAAAACTACAAAATTCATTAAAATTAAGGCTTCCTATGTGAACAATAATCTGTCGGCCCGACAAATACGTTGCTAATTCGCTGGAAAATATGTTGGCATTGCTGCCTGTAATAAATAAGTCAAACGTTTCTTTTTTATAAAAACTCCGTAATACTTTTTCAAAACCATCAATCTCTTGTACTTCATCAATAAAGACATAATTCATTCCTTTTTTTTCGTTTTTTAAAATAAAGTCATTTAACTGTTGATGATTTTTTATTCCATCGAACAAATAGTCTTCCTTATCAATAAAAATAATGTTAGCATCAGGTTCATTGCGCTTTATTTCCTCTGCCAGCAATTGTAAAACCGTACTTTTTCCAACCCGCCTTTGTCCGGTCAACACCTTTATTAGGGCTTTATTAATAAAGGGCCTTATGGCATCTAAATATAGCTTCCTATTTATCATGTATAGTATTATATAAATTATAAAACAACCAAATATATAATATTTATACGATATAACGAATACAATGCAACAAATATAGATTTTTATAACTTACATTTTTTGAGGACCAATTTATATTGCTTGGTGGATGAAACAAAATAAGATAGGAAACGTATCGAATGCTTGGATCTGTTTTTTGCACAATAATTGCACAAATTGCACAATTAATATTCAGAAGTCAGTAGAAAAATACATAACATTAAAGCAATGGTATTCAAACATTTAACCTTCTGTTAGTGTTTTTTGTAACCCTCCGTTTGTCGACATTTACTTCCTTCGGTCTCATGAGCGAAAGTGAATAAAGTAACGACAGGGGAAGGGGTATATAGCAAAACACACAAATGGATATGCAATTAGCTAACGACCTCTATAAAATTATTAGGCTTATTGAAACGCACAGGTTACTCAAAAGGCGGATATTGGAAAATATTAAAATAAAACCATGTAACCAACCATTGAATTGAATACCGTATGATACTCGATATATTTGCATTATATTGCAAGCATAACCAAAAAACACATTATATTTGCATCATAATACAAATAATTAATGAACTACAAAAAGCGGAAGTTGATCCTCGAAAACATTGCGCCATTCATGGGCGATTCGCTTATAAAAGTGCTTGTAGGCCAGCGAAGAGTGGGGAAAAGCTATATTTTGTATCAATTGATGGATGAATTAAAACAAAAGAATTCTGCAATTAATTGCCTGTACGTTAACAAAGAAGATTTAGCCTTTGACGATATTAAAAACTATACCCAATTGGTAAGCTATATTGAATCAAATACCCTGATTGACCAACCAACGGCAGTATTTATCGATGAAATACAGGAAATTTACCAATTCGAAAAAGCATTGCGCCACTTACAATTATCGGGCAATTACGATATATATTGTACGGGTAGTAATGCAAACCTGTTGTCGGGCGAGCTGGCTACATTTCTTGCCGGGCGTTATATACTGATAACAATACACGCGCTTTCGTATTCCGAATATTTAGAGTTTTATAATCGGATAGACTCACCAGAAAGTTTTATGGCATATATCAAGTATGGAGGCATGCCTCATCTTATTAACCTTAAAAATGACGAAGCGGTTTATTATGAGTATCTTCGAAATTTATTCAGCACTATTGTATTAAAAGATATTATCGCTCGATATAATATCAGGAATATTAACTTCCTGAACGATTTAATTAAGTTTTTGGCAAACAACCTTGGGAGTATTGTTTCAGCTAACAGGATAAGTGATTTTTTAAAATTACAACAACATTCCATTCAGCCACGTTCGGTTCAGGAGTATTTATGTTATTTGGAGAGTGTTATGTTTATTGATAGAGTAAAGCGAACCGAAATTGAAGGACGAAAAATATTTGAGATAGGAGATAAATTTTACTTTGAAGATATAGGGATGCGCCATTCAATTATACCATTCAATATAAAAGACATGGGCAAAATACTTGAAAATGTGGTTTATCATTGGCTTAAGGTTAATGGTTATAATGTATTTGTTGGCAAGATGCAACAAAAAGAGATTGATTTTGTAGCCGAAAAAGACAACCAGTTAATCTATATCCAGGTTGCATATTTAATTGTAGATGAATCGACACATTTGCGTGAATTTGGAAACCTCATGGAAATAAAAGATAATTACCGTAAAATAGTGATTAGCATGGACGAATTTGCCAGTAGTAATTATTTAGGAGTTGAACATTGGAATATCCGTAAATTTTTAATCAACTTTATATAAACATCAGATAGAATCCAAATCTCAGTGTCACTCAGTGAACTCTGTGGTAAAAAAAATTAAAATAACAATATAAACAATGCAAACAACTATCGAATACCGCATCAAACCCCAACGGGGAATATCGCTAAACCTAAAAGAGATATGGCAATATAAAGAGTTGTTTTACTTTTTTACCTGGCGCGATATTAAAGTAAAATATAAACAAACAGCAATAGGGTTTTTATGGGCTATTTTACAACCATTTTTAACTATGCTAATTTTTGCACTGTTTTTTGGCAAATTACTTGGTGTACCATCCGATGGTATTCCATATCCTGTTTTTGCCTTTTCGGGGCTTATAATATGGAATGTTTTTGCTACCGGACTTACCAACTCGGCAAACAGCATGGTTACAAATGCCAACATTATTAAAAAAATATATTTTCCGAGGCTAATAATTCCTATGTCGAGTATTTTGGTAGCTGCTTTCGACTTTTTAATGGCGTTATTAGTGTTTTTAGGCTTAATGGTTTATTATCA
Source organism: uncultured Bacteroidales bacterium (assembly GCA_964544385.1). GTDB lineage: Bacteria > Bacteroidota > Bacteroidia > Bacteroidales > SZUA-534 > CAZJCR01. The sequence continues at coordinate 2,198 of CAZJCR010000197.1, read as the reverse complement.
TATTTCTTTTTCGTGGTTATTACTTATATATGTTCCGGCCGCATTGTTGTTAACTATTATAACTGTTTTTGGGGCAGGTAGTTTATTGGCAGCACTTAATGTAAAATATCGCGATTTCAGGTATGTAATCCCATTTTTAGTGCAGGCTCTCATGTTTTTAACTCCTGTAATATATCCGGTAAGCATTATAACATATCCATGGGCAAAATTTTTACTTGCCATAAATCCAATGACAGGAGCCGTTAATTTAATGCGTGGGGCGGTTATACAGTCTGCGCCCGATGTTCAATTATTATTAATTAGCGTGGCAAGTGCTATTGTTTTGTTTTTTGCTGGTTTGTTATATTTTAAAAAAACCGAAGCGTATTTCGCCGATATAGCGTAAAAAGCTCAATAACATTTAAGTGTCCTCCGTTGTGAAAAATATTAACCACAGAGAACACAGAGAGCACAGAGGAACACAGAGCAAAAACTCCATGTTATTCTTTGTCCTCAGTGGTGAAATAAGAAATAGAATTTCTAATTTTTTCAGACAAAACCATATTGGTTTTTAATCGAAAACAAGCTATATTGCCGAAAATATTCGCAACGAAAATATTCGCAATGGGTAAATTTGCAAAAAAAATTATAGAAAACCCTTTTAAATTTGGTTCAGTTGTTAATGGTGTGTACTTTACAAACCGGGTAAACGAAATTCAACAAGTCAAAAACGTTTTAAATAGCGCAAATCATCTGGTGTTAATAGCTCCCCGCCGTTTTGGTAAAACCAGCTTGATAATGAAAACTTTAGAAGGAAATAAGAACAAAAGTATTTTTATTAATCTGCAAACCATTAATACTATTGAAGAGTTTGCGGCTAAACTATTAAAAAAAACGTACGATATATTCACAATTGAGAACCTTAAAAATAAGATAAAGAGTTTTAGAATAATACCCGAGGTTAGCATAAACCCAATTACACAGGAGGTATCAGTTTCATTTAGTCCACAAGGGCAAAATAAAATACACATACTCGAAGATGTTTTAAATATGCTTAACAGCTTTGCATCGCAAAACCATCGAATTGTTTGTGTTTTAGATGAATTTCAGGAAATAGAACGTATCGACAAAAACCTTTCGCGACAATTGCGCTCCATTTTGCAAAATCATTCCGATATAAATTATATCTTTTTAGGTAGTCAGGAATCCATGATGAAATACATTTTTGAAAATAAAAAATCGCCATTTTACCATTTTGGAGTTTTGATGAATCTCGAACCTATAAGTAAAAACAACTTTTTTAGCTACATTAAACAAGGATTTTATAACACGAAAACCAAAATTGAAGAATCTCAAATTACCGAAATGTTGTTATTTACTTACTGTCATCCTTATTATACACAACAATTGGCGTTTAATGTTTGGAATAATGTTCAGCTATACAATTATAGTGCTGATATTGTTGAAAATACCATAAACCAGATAGTTCAAATTCACGATTATGATTATGAAAGGTTATGGCAAAATTTAAATAATACTGACCGTAAAATAATTGCAGGCTTATGTAATTTAGATTCAAAACCATTATCGTCGGAGTTTGGGAAAAAAACAGGGATAAGTGCTTCGAGTACTGTATTAAGTAGCATAAAAAGGTTAGTTGAAAAGGGGTATCTTATATATAGCGGCAATTCATATCATGTTGAAGACCCTTATTTTAAACTCTGGATAAAAAAATTTATGCAACAATAAAATTTTAAGAATACATGTGAATTCTTTACCACAGAGATCACAGAGATCACAGAGAAAAAGCTCAGTGCTACTCCGTGTCCTCTGTGGTGAAAAATATTAACCACAGAGAGCACAGAGCAACACAGAGAAAAAACTCCGTGGTTCTCCGTGTCCTCCGTGGTGAAATAAAAAACAGATGCTTGAAAACAATAACCACAGAGACCACAGAGCGCGCTGAGAAAAAACTTCGAATTTTTCAATGGTAAAAAAAAGAGATTATGGAAAAATTAAATATCATTACCGAAAAAATAATAGGTTGTGCCATTAAAGTACATAGCCAATTAGGCCCTGGTTTATTAGAGAGTACTTATGAAGTTTGTCTTGAACATGAGCTTATTGAACAAGGTTTGAATGTAGAACGTCAAAAAACACTCCCGGTTGTTTATAATAATATTAAATTAGATGCCGGATACAGAATTGACATGTTAGTT
>CAZJCR010000196.1:0-7525 GCA_964544385.1 uncultured Bacteroidales bacterium | reverse complement strand
ATGTTTATATAAATGTTGTTATTGATTGTAACCCAAATTGAGCGATTCGCTCAATTAATTTAGAGTTTGTAAGTATTTTACTACACTTTGTTAGTGGCAATAAAAAAGGGTGGCCTTGCGAGCCACCCTTTAAATTAGAGTATTTTTTGTTTTAATAAAGTACTACTTTTTCAACTATTTGCGAACTGCCCGATACAAATTTTATGTAGTATGTACCTTTGGCTTTATCGGTTAAGTCGATAGTATTAAACATACTTGCTGCCGGTATTTGTTTAACAGTACGGCTCGACTCGTCGATAACAATAACCGACCATTTTTGAGCATTGTTGTTAAACATAATATTAACTACTCCATTTGTTGGGTTTGGATAAATGCTAAACACGTTTTTATCAGCACCTGTTATCGATGTTTGGTTAAGTAAAATATTAACTGTTTCATTACTATCGACATCGACAGTGCCCGAAACTGCTTTATGGTATGCAGCATTTTCAACCGAATAAGCTAAACCTGTAGCTGGTGCAACACCAGCAAACTCGGCTATACCATTAATATTGGTATTTTTAGTTTGGTTGTTAAATGTTATGCTTGCGCCTGCAACTTCGCTAACTTTGTCGGTTACATTAAATGTAACAATGTAAGTAATAAGAATAAGTTCGGTATTAACATTAACGTCGTCATCAACAATGTCGATAAAGCCCTCTTTTGCAAAATAGCCGTCTTTAGTTACATTATAAGTGTAATTGTCGGCAATAGGCAGGCCATCGATAGTAACTTTGCCCTGTGCACTTGTTTGTTTGCTAACGCCGTTAATAGTAACCAATGCGCCTTCAACAGGTTCCTGGCCATCGGTAATGGTAAAGTTAGCTGCATAAGTAGTAAGTAGAATTTCAATAGTTTCCGATACATCGGTATCGCCAATAACAATTGAGTCGGAATAAGTATTGTAAAGTAATTTTTCAATTACAATTGCATATTTACCTTTTGCAACATTGGTAAAAATAGCGGTTCCCTCGGTGTTTGCAATTTTTGTTACATTGTTGAGTGTAACTTTTGCGCCGGGTATGGCTATTTGGTTACTTGTAACAATAATAGTTACATCGGGTATTATCTGTAATTCAACCTGTTGGTTAATGTCGTCGGTTTCAACTATTATTGTTTTGTTAACAATGTAATAACCATCTAACTCAACAGTGTAGTTATACTCGCCAGCAGGTATATCGATAAATTGTGCCTGGCCATTTTGGTTTGTATATTTTACGGCATCGCCTAAGGTAACTTTGGCGTTTTCGATACTTTCGTTATTAGCACTTACGGCAAAAGTAACGTCGGGAATTGCTTGTAATTCGATGCTAATATCAACATCGTCGAAAGCAACTGTAACTGTATCGGTAACAGTGTAGTTTCCGTCCGACTCGATAACATAAACATGATTGCCAGATATAACGTTTTCAAACAGGGCTTTTCCTTCCTGGTTGGTAACAACAGATGTTTGGTCCAATGTAACAGTAATTCCGGGTATTACTGCCCCGTTTTGAATAACTGTAAAAGTAACATCCGAAATAGGATTAATTACAACATTAATTATCTTGCTTTCAAAGGTTACATCAATTGTGTCGTTTACATCAAGATAATCGAGCATTGTAACCCTGTAAGGCATTTTGATGGCAGGCATCACATTTTCGAAAACTGCAATACCATTTGCATTTGTTCTTAATATAGCACTGTTAAACCTTACGCGGGCATCAACAACAACAAGGCCGTCGGGGTCTTTAACAACAAAGGTTATGTTGGCCAGCGAGTGTATCACAACAGGTTGTACTATATCACTACCGGCAACTGTAAGTTGCGATGTTACAGGCATGTAGCCAGTTAGCTTAACCGAGTATTCCATATCGGTTTGCGAGTAAATATCGGTAAATGTAGCTTTGCCGTCAACGCCTGTGTATTTTGTTTGGTTATTAAATGTTACCTCGGCGTTTTCAATGGCCACGTCGTTTTCGTCTTTTACCTCAAAAGTTACGTCGGGAATAAAAATAAGTTCGATATCAATATTTTTATCTTCAATAACATCGATTGTACCGTTTTGGCTGTAATAGCCATCAAAAGACACATTGTAGTTAACCGCCATTTCCGACTCTATGTCGAACGATGCTAAACCATTCACATCGGTAGTCTTATCGGTATCGTTAAATTGAACATTAACACCGGCCTGGTCAACATTATCGATAGTAGTGTGGAACGATACAGTGTAAACCTGGTTGTAAGTAAACTGGTAAGTAATAATTTCCGACTGTCCGGTTGAGTAAATGCCTTGTAAACCTACGGTGTAAGTTTGGCCGTTTACAAGTCCTGTAAATGTATATTCTTCGGCATCAATACCTGTAGCAACAGGGGTTTCCATGTTGTCGAGATATACAGCATAACCTTCGAAAAGTTTTTCTGATTTGCCTGTGGCAGGTTTACAGCTAAGGTCGTCGAGCATAAATACAAAGGCGTCGGCCGACACACACTGTATTGCAAGGTAAACGTTTTGTCCCTGGTAAGCCGACAGGTTGAAAGCAAAGCGTGTCCAATCGGCAGGGGCTTCAAGATACGCACCGCTCGAAATAATTGTAAAGCTCGATGTTTGTGTATTTGTTGTTGATATTCCAACTTTAAAACGTTCGAGGCCGTATTGTGCTGTTACGCTTTTTACCCAAAATGCAAACTCAAAATTGTTACCAATAGTTAACTGTGGTGTAATAATCCAATCGTTGTTTTCGGCAGTATTTGGAGTTGACCCCGAGTTTGCACTAAACGATGCAGCGATTTTATCGCCGGTATGCGCGGCAAGTGTTGGCCATGCAGGCGTAGTGGCTGTTGAGTTCATAATTTTAAAGGCCATTGCTGCGTTTTCGCCATCAAAATCATAATCTTCGGCACCAAAGGTTGATAAACCGTCAACATCAATAAGGGTATATTCGCCAAAGGTTGTTGCCCAGTTGCTGTATGTTTCAAAACTGTCTTCAAAAGTTGGTGCTGCAACCGCGCCCCATATCATTTTTGCCTTACCTTCGCGCATGTTTTCAACACTACTTATTTGAGGAGTTAAAATGTCGTCGGTAAGAACAGCATTAACAGTTTTGTCAGCATCGGCGTCAACAACATCCTGGGTAGTAACATAATTTGTTTTCGATATTGAATATGCTAAGTTGGTATTTTCGATAACATCGGTAAAAACAGCAATACCATTAACGTCGGTAGTTTTGGTTTGGTTGTTAAAATTAACCTGAGCACCGCTTACCGGTAAACCGGCACTTGCTACATCGAATGTAATTGTATAGCGGGGTTTAATTATTAATGTAACATTTTCAATTATGTCGTCGGTATTAACAACAAGTTCGCCCTCATAATCATAATAACCAATTGCCGAAACCGAGTAACTAAGTGTTTCTTTTGTGTCGATATAAATAAACGATACCTCGCCGTTAGTGTTAGTTGTTTCACTATCGTTGTTAAAACTTACTGTAGCGCCGGCTATAGGTTCAACACCATCGGTAACAATAAATTTTACTTCAACAGCATCAACTGTCGATATTTGTGCAGCCCAGCCTGGTTTTTGTACCGAACCGTCGCTTGTAAATTTAAAAGTTAGTGCACCGCTCGATGTTGAAGCCATGAAGGTTCCCGGGTTAGTTGCACCGCAAAACGACCCTAATAGCTGGCCTGTTGCATCAGGTCCATCGTAAATGCTCAACGGGTCGTAGCACCCCCCCGATGAATTTGCTTCGGTTTCGAACGATAAAAAATCGACCATAATAAGTTTTCCGGCCATAGTTGGCTTAAAGGTCATTGTGTAGTTTTCGCTTGCACTATAGGGTGCATTTGAGCCTCCCGAGTCATAAAATAAACCAACCGATGTTGTAACTGTTTCGTTCGACATTGTAAACTCGGGTATTAAACCAATAATAAGCTCATAATCGGTTTGTTGGTTATAAATTTCATAATCGGTAACAACATCAATAACCAAATCTTCGGGGGTGCCCATTGCTACATCGGCATTTGCCGACACCCCAAACGACAATGTTACAAGTTGGCCAGGTTCAATAACGCCGGCTTCGGCATTTTGGTCGATAAGGCTCATTAACGAGCTGCTGCCAACCTCGAACCCAACATTAACATTTGCCGATATTGGTGCTTTACCAGTGTTTTCGACAACAACTTTTAACGAGGCGGTTTCGCCCGGGTCAAGTATGTTATTTGCATCGCCCAATTGTGTATCGTCGATATAAATATTTTTAACCGAAAGTTTTGGTGCATTAACTTTAAATGATTTAACCGACTCGTAAGTTTTTTTTGTCGAGTTATCGGTTAATGTAATATTTAATGATATTACTGTTTGGTCGGGAATTTGTTGTTCCAACTGCATTAAAAACATTCCACTGCTTGTTTCCAAAGCTTCGGGTTCAATATTGTTAAAAGGAACGTTAACATTGTTTGTAAACGAAACAACATAGTCACTTTGCGTAGTAATATTTGCTGTAATACCTTGGGCAATTTCGGCGCCAACGTTTTCTATTGTAAGGTCAATATTAAAAACTTCGCCATAATCGGCTTGTTGGTTGCCTTTGGTAATTTCATCGTTAATGTTAATAGCATTAACAGTTAAATAAGGGCCTTCGAGCGCAGCTGCTGTAACTACTGCCTGATAAGGTTTATATTGATATTTTGTTACAACAATATCAACATCACCGCCCGAAGTTACCGGCTCAATTGGCACGCTAACAACACCACTTTCGGGAACTAAAGCTGCCCCGTGCAAAATACCGTCTTTCGATATAGCAACATACGAACCCGGTTCGGCCGAAACTTCGTATTCGTTCATGCCAATTGGTAAAGTTGGTAAATGATTTACAGTATTTTCAATACCCTGAGTGTGGTAAATAAATATCGATGGGTCGCTAAGGCAGTTATATGCCTCCCAATAATATTTTAACGATATTGATGTTGGATAGCTGTTACTAAAAGCTTCGGCAACGGCTAAGTTACCAACAAAAATAAGTGCATCAACGCAAAGATAATCTGAATTATAGGGGGCATCGTAAGCACCTAAGGTACTGTTTTCGGGCGAAGGATAGTTGCCTGCCGAGTAGGAGTGTGCACCAACCGACCAGTAAAAGTCTTCGTACCAGTACGACGATGGCGACGAACCTATATAAGCTACCGAACCGCCATTAGCTTTACGCATCCAGGTTTCGCCAATACACTCCGAACCTGAATAACCAAAATCGGCAGCTAAACAACAGTTACCAACAGCAAGCGGATATTTATTTTGGTTTGTAAAAGCGTTTACCGCGCCTTGTGTAAGTACCGGGTCGCCCCACGATGTTTCGCCGCAATGTGCTGTATAGTTTATAAAACCAACACTAATTTTGTCGGCAGCATAACAACCCGAGTACGACGATAAGTACGCGTTTACATTTGTATAACCATGCTCGGCGTTAAAATAGTTTGTAGTACCGTAGTTAATAGTTGGCTGTCCAACATTAGGGTTCCAGGTACCATCGGCACCGGCAATAAGGGTTACATGGTTAAGGTAAGTGTCGTCTTCAAACTGGTATTGTTCGTAATACATTATTTTGTCGAGCTGTACCTGTAACTGGCTCGAATCGGTTGCCGATAAACGGCCATAATACATGTCGGGGAAAATATCCGAAGCACCATCGACACAAGCGTAATATAAGTCGGTTTGTTTTGATGTTGCTGTACCTGTTTGCGATGCAACCAATTGTGGTGTATCGCCAACTAAAAGGAAGAATGTTGGAGCCGGGTCGGTTTCGGTACCGGCATTATATTGGCCGTGTATCCACGCTTTAATGCCTGCGGCTGTTGTGCCTGTTTCGTCGGTAGTTGCCATAATAACCTCGAAACCTTTTTTTGTTTTCCAATCTATAAAATCCTCTAGTTGGTCAACAAACATTGGGTTTGTAACAATAAGGTACTTAACCGGGTATTTGGTATGGTCGGGGTTATCGGTAAAGTTATCTTTTGCACCCGACGAATAGTTTACAATATTTTTATATAGTGTTTCAAAATAAGGCGAGTAGGTTTTTGCCAGCAAACTTTTTGTTTTGGCATTGTCGCCACCGGTAAATGTAACCTCAACCTTAATATTGTTATAAACTTTAATAGTATTTTTTGAAGGGTTATAAAGAACAGGGTTAACCTCAACCTGCGCAAGTTCAATACCACGCATTTTTCCTAAAGTAAAAACCGATGCCAGTTCGCTTTGGTTATAACCTTTAGTACTGTACGAGTTTTCGTTGTATTTAAACTCCATTTGACTGGGGTCGATACTTTTAGGGTACGATGGCTGATAAGGCAGTATTTTATTTTTAATACCATAATCGGCCAAATTGTATTCGTTAGTTTCAAAACTTAAAACCTTAACCGACACGTGTGCCCCGGCTGGTATTTGAACAAGCTTGCGCGATGCAGGCAATTGAGGGTTACCAACTTCACCGGTACGGTATGCACCGGGGATATCAATCTGGCTAAACACACCTTTTTGTGTGTTAATGTCGGCGTAGTTAATGCCGCCATAATTAAATGTAAGAACTAATTTTTGGGCGTTGTTTTCAACAACATTAACCCCGGGGTTAGTTTTCCCCAAATCAATAGTGTACGGTTGCCCGTACCCTACCCATGCCAGTAACGACATTGTGAATAGTAGTAGTAATTTTTTCATATTTGAATATTTAGTTATTGAAAAACAAATTTATGCTTTATTTTTAAAAACATATATAGTTTGTAGTTAAGGTACTATTTTGTTACAATTTTAAATTAACACCCTAAAAAATAGTCCCATGTTACACAAAATTATAGTCTGCTTGTTAATCGACTGTAAACAGAATTTTTAAAAATTTTATTGGTTTTATAAAATACTGTCTTTTAACAATATTGCCTTTAACTGTTAATGTGTGTTAAAACATTTTTTAATAAAGTACTCGGCAAATAAAAACCCAAATTGAGTGATTCTCTCAATAGATTTAGATTTTGTAAGTATTTCACTAACCAAGTTTAGTGAAATACTACAAAATTCTACATCGGGATTATACCTAAGTAAAGCGTTTGTTCGTTTAGCTCCTACCGCTCAACTTAGGTAACTATATAAATATAAATGCCATTGTGCAAACCGAACAATTTAGGTAATAAAAAAATAGCTTACATATAACTATTTTGCAAATTTTAGCCAATAGTTTTATTATTTAGATAAACCATTACATAAAATATTTTATGTTTGTAGCTGGCAAATTAAATACTATTTAAAATGAACAAAGAATTAATTAATAAAATATGGCCACATGCATTGGCAATAGCTTTTTTTGTGGCTTTATCGCTGGTTTATTTTTCGCCGCAATTACAAGGTAAAAAGCTTAACCAACACGATGTAATTAGTTGGAAAGGGGCATCGCAAGAGGTTAACAACTATAAAGCCGAAACCGGCGAAATATCGTTATGGACAAACAGTATGTTTGGTGGTATG
>CAZJCR010000195.1:0-7604 GCA_964544385.1 uncultured Bacteroidales bacterium | reverse complement strand
ACCACTGGACACACCTTGAACTAAAAGGTTATTTTGGTATAACCAGTTTACTTGACAGCAACACTGCAAAACAAATTTACGATAAAACCCAAAGTATGCTCAATACTAACGAATACAGGGTTTGGGGGCTTTTATCTAAAAAAAATGTGAAAGTTGTTTGTACCACCGACGACCCTATCGATACGCTCGAATATCATAAAATTATTGCCAATACCAATTGCCCAGTAAAAGTATTGCCTACATGGCGCCCCGACAGGGTTATGGCTGTCGAAAACACAGCAATTTACAATCAATATATCGACACATTGGCAAACGTTGCAAACATAAATATTAACTCGTACCAAGCTCTTTTCGATGCTCTCGAAAAACGTATAGCTTACTTTGCATCGGCAGGCTGCAAGCTATCGGACCATGGCCTTTCAGTTATGTATGCCGATAACTATACCCAAAGCCAAATTGATGCAATATTTATAAAAATACGACAAGGATCACAACTCGATATAAACGAGATAAAAAAATTCCAAACAGCAGTAATTTTCGATTTGGCAAAACTGAACCATAAAATGGGCTTTGTTCAACAACTGCACCTTGGTGCATTGCGCAACACCAACAGCCGCTTACTTACAAAACTTGGTCCCGACACCGGTTTCGACTCAATTGGCGACTTTAAACATGCTATTTCGTTATCGAATTTACTTAACAATCTGGACCTTAACGACCAATTAGCAAAAACTATTATTTACAACCTAAACCCTGCCGACAACGAAATTTTTGCAACCATGATAGGAAATTTTCAGGACGGTACAGTTCCCGGTAAAATACAATGGGGCTCGGGTTGGTGGTTTTTAGACCAAAAAGACGGCATGGAAAAACAAATGAACGCTTTATCGTCGCAAGGCTTAATTAGCCGTTTTGTTGGAATGCTTACCGATTCGCGCAGCTTTTTATCGTTCTCAAGGCACGAATACTTCCGCCGTATACTTTGCAATTTGTTTGGCAACGACGTTGAAAACGGTTTACTTCCAAACGATATGCCTTTAATTGGACAAATGATAGAAAATATATGTTATAACAACGCAAACAATTATTTCAAATTCTAAAATGGAAAAAGTAGTTTCATTTGGCGAAGTAATGCTCCGCTTATCAACCCCGGGTTTCGAACGTTTTGGCCAGTCACCTGTTTTTAACGCAACATTTGGCGGCGGCGAGGCTAATGTTTTAGTATCGTTGGCAAATTACGGTATAGCAACAAAGTTTATTACCCGTTTGCCCCAAAACGACATTGCCGATTGCTGTATTAAAGAACTACGCGGTTTTGGTATCGATACATCGGAAATTATACGTGGTGGCGACCGCGTTGGTATTTACTTCCTCGAATCGGGTGCTGTTAGCCGCGCCAGCAAAGTAATTTACGACCGTGCCAATTCGGCTGTTGCCGATATTAAACCCGGAATGATTGACTGGGATAAAGTTTTTGACGGCGTTACATGGTTTCATTGGACTGGCATTACCCCCGCTATTTCGCAAGGTGCTGCCGATGTTTGTGCCGAAGCTATTAAAGCCGCAAACAATAAAGGCATTACTGTTTCGTGCGACTTAAATTACCGAAAAAACCTTTGGCGTTATGGCAAAAAAGCCGACAACGTTATGCCTTTATTAGTACAAGGTTGCGACATTATTTTAGGTAACGAAGAAGATGCCGCCATGGCTCTTAACATTCACCCCGACGGTGTTGATGTTAACGCCGGCCATGTCGATGCTGATGCTTACCTTAGCGTTTCGCAAAAAATTATGGCTCAATTTCCACGTTGTAAAAAAGTAATTACAACCCTACGCGGCTCAATTAGTGCCAGCCACAACACCTGGAGCGGAGTTTTATACAACGGTAAAACGCTATATAAAGCTCCCGAGTACCAAATTACTCATATTGTCGACCGCGTTGGTGGTGGCGACTCGTTTATGGGCGGTTTAATTTACGGCCTGCTTACCTACAAAACCGACGACCAAAAGGCTCTTAATTTTGCTGTCGCGGCATCGTGCCTAAAACATACAATTGTTGGCGATTACAACCGGGTTACTGTTAGCGAGGTTGAAAAACTTATGGGCGGCGATGCTTCAGGCAGGGTAAGCCGTTAATTACTTAATTAAATATCAATTTTAAAAAAAAAATATGGCCAAATTTAATAGGTTACACGTACTAAATACAATTAACCAAACTGGTATTGTACCATTATATTATAATACAAATGCCGAAATTGTAAAACAAGTTGTTAAAGCATGCTACAATGGTGGCGCAAGGGTTTTTGAGTTTACAAACCGTGGCGATTTTGCCCACGAAGTTTTTGCCGAAGTTAACAAATGGTGCGCTCTAAACTGCCCCGAAATGATTATGGGCGTAGGCTCTGTTGTTGAGCCTGCAACCGCGGCTCTATACATTCAACTTGGTGCTAATTTTATAGTGTCGCCAAGCCTTAACCCCGACATGGCTAAAATTTGCAACCGTCGTAAAATTGCCTGGATGCCAGGTTGTGGTACACTTTCGGAAATTAACCTGGCCGAAGAACTTGGCTGCGAAATTGTCAAAATTTTCCCAGGTAAAGAAGTCGGAGGACCGTCGTTTGTTAAAGCAATTAAAGCACCTTGTCCGTGGACCAGCATTATGCCAAGTGGCGGTGTAAGCCCCGACAAAGAAAACCTTGAGGCTTGGTTTAAAGCCGGTGTAACGTGTGTTGGCCTTGGATCGCAACTAACACCAGCCGATGTTATTGCAAACGCCGATTATACTTTTATCGAGAATAAAGTACGCGAGGCTATTAATATTGTTGCATCGCTTAAAAAATAAATTTATCATAATTTGAGTTACACGGGTTAATAAAAAAGTATTTTCTTTAGCCCGCAACACAATTTTTGTTAATTGAATTTGGGTTCATTAATAAAATTTTATACTGCCGGTGCATTATTGCTCCGGCTTTTTTTTATTAAAACCATTCATTATAATGTTATAACAACATGCTTTTTTTAAAGCACATAAACATAACATTTTTTCGTAATTAGTAATTTGGTTTTTAATACCTAAGTTAAGCAGTTAAAGCTTAGCAAATAAACGCTTTACTTAGGTTAACCCCGATGTAGAGTTTGTTGTGTTTCACTAACCAAGTGTAGTGAAATACTTACAAAATATAAATCGATTGAGCGATTAGCTCAATTTGGGTAATAATTGAACATCATTAAGTTAATGCTTTTTAACTAACAAATTACCCGAATCAAATAAAATCAATACATATTTATTAACATAATTATATTTATTGTTTATTTACAATTCGCTTTTTATATTCTATAAATTGCATCTATTGTCCACAAAATATTGTATTATACTAATTTACTGTATTATACATTACTTTTTTGGTTTATCGATAATTAATGAAAATAGAAAAAATACGAAATTTTGTTTTTTTTTGTATCTTTACAACCCCTCAAAAAAAAAGCTTCAAAAGCTTTATTAATTGTCAAATAACTAAAACATATTTTATATGCAGCAAAAAAATCCAGTATTCTTCAAACAACGGAAATTTAACACAATCGAACTATGGAAAAACGTAACTAAAGAACAATGGAACGACCCACTTTGGCAAATGCGCAACTCAATACGCACTGTCGAACAGCTTAAACAAGTTATTAAGCTAACCCCTTATCAAGAGAGCGAAATAATACGCACATTAAAAACACTTAAAAACGAAGGTAAAGAAGCATTACGCATAACCCCATATTATGCATCGCTAATGCAAGCCGACCCTTTTAAACCAACAATGCTTGCCGGCGAAAAATCGCACCAAAGGCTCGACCCAATATTTTGGCAAAGTGTACCAACACCAGCTAACCTGCTTTTCCCCGACACAGGAGTTGAAGGAGCAATGAGCGAGGGCTCGCGCAGTTTTGGCGCGGTATACCAACGATACCCTAATCGCGTGGCATTATTTGTTGCCGAAAACACAAGTTGCGCATCGTATTGCGTTCATTGCCAGCGTGCAAAATCGCTCGACAGTACTGTTGATGTTAACCTCGACGAAATTAACAAAGGCCTTTTTTACATAAATTACAACAAAAACATTAACGAAGTTCTTGTTACTGGTGGCGATGCTTTAATGATTACTCAAAAAAGACTTCAATACATACTTGAGGAACTTAGCCGAATTCCACACCTGCGTACAATACGCATTGCTACCCGTGTACCGGTAGTAATGCCAATGGCAATTACCGACAAACTGCTCAGTTTAATCGAAAACTCGGCAAACAAATACTCTATCGATACCCCAAAATATGTGTACTTTATGACACATATTAACCATCATCACGAAATTACTAAAGAGCTTGCAGCTGCTGTTAACAAAATTCGAAAACATGGTTTTACTATCTATAACCAAACAGTTTTGCTTAACCATGTTAACGATTATTATAAAACACTTGCCGAAACATTCCGCCGCATGCTCTGGATAGGCGTACACCCATACTACCTGCTACAATGCCACAAAGAAAAAGGTATTGTACATTTTATTGTGCCTGTGCAGATTGGCAAAATTTACATGAAACATTTACAAGGCTGGATATCGGGAATAACAATGCCTCGATACGCTGCTAACATCGAAGGTGGCGGTGGTAAAGTTTTACTTATGCCGTCGGGGCACGACACCTTAAATACCGATTTAACTATTGACGAAAAAATATCGGAAAGCTTTGCTATGATTAACACCTGGGATGGTAAAAAAATTATCAGATACGAATCGCTTGGACGCGCTAAAAAAGAAGAGTTTGAACAAGCTGTAAAAATAATGGACAAATTTATTGGACGCGAAGGCGTATTTTTGCCAAAAGTAATTATTATTGACAATAATGGCGAACACCTTGAAACTACAAACCGTACTAAATTGCCAAAATTCGAGAAATTTAAAAAAGCCGATTTACTAAATTACAAGCTTAACAATAATAAAATGCCTTTAACAAACCCTCAAGATATTATCGATATTTTAGAAAACGAGTACAATAAAACTAAACAACTATAATACTTTTTACTTACTTTAGTTTTTGTTTAGCAATATTGTTTATGGATACATTAAAAATTGATACAAACCAACTTATACTCGAATCGCTTAAAGAAAAAGCAGTAGTTAAACAAGAGGTTTATAAAAATACTGTCGACAGTTTTAAAACCCTTAAAAAAGTTGGTAAATACCTTGTTGGTAATTACAAACAACAACTTAAGTTACTTACAAACAATAAAATACCTCTCGATTTTCGCGACCGTGGCCCTTTTGAGTGCGAAATGCAAATTGGCGGCGACCTGCTTTTATTTAGCATGCACACAAACGTTTTTACATTTGCCCCAAACCATTGGGCATTTAAACGTAAATACGTTATACAAAACCCTATGAACGCTTATTTTGGTATCATTAATATTTATAATTTTTTAGCCGACTCGTTTAAATACAACCGCCTCGACGACTACGGCTTTATTGTTGCAAGGCTGTTTATAAATCGCGAAAACACTTATATTGTCGAAGGAAATGCAAATTTTGGCAACTTTAACCACGACTTTGGCCGTAACAAACTTGATATGGCTTGCTTACGCGATGTTATTCAAAGCATCATTTTACATACCATTGAGGTTGACTTAGTACCACCAATGCTAAACGACATACAAGTTGCTACAGTATCACAAATGCAGGATACCTTGAACAAAACTAAAATGGAGACCGGAAAACCATTAGGGTTCAGGTCGAATACACAATACAATGTTGATTAATTACTATTACTAAAACTACAAATTATGTTAAAACAAATTAAATTTATATTAATAGTTACATTACTATTTGCCATGAATGCATGCAAAAACAACAACCAAACCTACGTGGCATCGGTACCCGATATCGAAAAAAAGCTAAACCAATATGCCACATTTAAACTTACTACCGACATTAATAAACTTACCGATAACGAAAAAAAAATGCTCCCATATCTTTTTGAGTGCGCCGACATTATGGAAGAACTTTTTTGGCTCGATGCAATTGGCGAAAAAAATGAATTTTTGTCGAAAATTACCGACCCTGCCCTTAAACAATATGCTCAAATAAATTATGGCCCCTGGGACCGAATGCGCAACAACACTCCGTTTATCGAAGGTTTTAGCACAAAACCCGATGGCGCAAACTACTACCCTGCCGACATTACTAAACACGAGTTCGAAAATTGGAATGCACCTGCCGAAACTAAAAACAACTGGTATAGCCTTATCAGGCGCGACAGCAATGGCCAGCTTATCGAAATTCCGTACCATGTTGCATACAATAAATATGTACAAAAAGCAGCAAAACTTTTAATTAAGGCATCAAAATTTGCCGACGACCCAGGACTCAAAAAATACCTTGAACTTAGGGCAAACGCTTTGCTTACCGATGATTATCTCGAATCGGACCTTGCATGGATGGACATGAAAAATAACACTATCGACTTTGTTGTCGGACCTATCGAAAGCTACGAAGACGGTTTAAACGGTACGCGTACAGCACACTCGGGACAAATTTTAGTTAAAGACCATAATTGGAGCAAACAAATAGAACGGTTTAACTCGCTGCTGCCAGTACTTCAAAATAAATTGCCTGTCGATTCAATTTACAAAACCGAACAACCGGCACAAAGCTCCGACAACAATGTTTACGACGTTATTTATTATGCTGGTGACTGCAATGCCGGCAGCAAAAATATAGCTATTAACCTGCCAAACGACCCTCGCGTGCACGAACAAAAAGGCAGCCGTAAACTACAACTTAAAAATGCCATGCAAGCTAAATTCGATAAAATATTAGTACCAATTAGCCAATTACTTATCGACACTGCCCAACTTAAACATATTACTTTTGATGCTTTTTTCGAAAACGTTATGTTTCACGAAGTTGCACACGGCTTAGGTGTTAAAAATACAATTAACGGTAAAGGGTTTGTTAAAGATAACCTTAAAGACTATTATTCGTCGATTGAAGAAGGAAAAGCCGATATTTTAGGGCTCTTTTTTGTAACACAATTAGTTGAGATGGGCGAATATGAACAAAAAAACCTTATGGACAATTATGTTACATTTATGGCAGGTATTTTTAGGTCGATACGATTTGGTGCTTCAAGCGCACACGGTAAAGCCAACATGGTAAGGTTTAATTTCTTTTTACAAAAAGGAGCTTTTACACGTAACCCCCAAACAGGTAAATACAGCGTTAATTTCGATATAATGAAACAAGCTATGGCCGAACTTGCAAACATTATTATAACAATTCAGGGCAACGGCGATTACAATGCCGCTAAAGAACTAACCGACAAAAACGGTATTATAAACCAACAATTACAAACCGACCTTAACCTAATTGAAGAAACCGGAATACCAATTGACATTGTTTTTAAACAAGGCCTACATGCTATTGGCTTAAAATAAAAAACAGATGGCTGTCGAAAAACTTTACCGACAGCCTTTTTTATACACATTATCACCTAAGTTGGGCGGTTAGAACTATGCGAACAAACGCTTTACTTAGGTTAACCCCGATGTAGAGTTTGTTGTATTT
>CAZJCR010000194.1:7382-7609 GCA_964544385.1 uncultured Bacteroidales bacterium | reverse complement strand
GAATTTTGCATAAATGAGTTAGATAGTTTTTTACCAGCTATTGCAAAGCAATTAGGCCTGCAAATCGAAAATAACGGGTTTCATATCCCTACTGAACAAGGAAAAGGATATTTTTTTCAGATGCAACTTAATAGCGATATTCTTATATCGTATTACGAACTACTGTTAAATGAAACTACCACTATTGTAAGGCAAAAAAGCGATAATGATAATATTATACCCATCAT
>CAZJCR010000194.1:0-7372 GCA_964544385.1 uncultured Bacteroidales bacterium | reverse complement strand
GGTATTAAGCAACAAATATATTCCGAAAATAAGGAATTGGGAAAAGATATGCCTGATGGTATATTTTTACCAGCTAACTCAACCCAAACAAAATACACATTTCAGAGTGGGGTTATGGTTAAAAATATTACCTTGTTTGTTACCAAAAAATGGTTGTCAAACAATACCAATAAACACGATAATTATTTAAGCAATGTAATATTGTCGTCGGGCAATTATTTTTTGTTCGAAGAAATTAACTACCAAATGTTAGAGTTAATAAAACAAATTGAACACACTCTTTTAAATAATATTAATAGCCCATTGTCTAAAATAAACATATATGCCAACACCTTAAAACTAATGCATATTTTGTTCGAAAAAATTATAAACCGCCCGGTTACAAACAAACAAATGTTAAATATTTTGCCACGCCATATTCAAGGTTTGTTTAAAGTAAAAACAATACTTATTAACCAATATACCAAAATACCATCAACAAGTTTTCTAGCAACCCAATGTGGAATAAACCAACGACAACTTCAACGCCTTTTTAAACAGGTTTTCGGAAAAAGTATTTACCAGTTCGCAATGTCGGTAAAAATGAACGAGGCAAAAAAAATGTTGCTTACCAAAAAATACAATGTATCTGAAGTTGGATATTTGGTTGGTTACTCAAATTTAAGCCATTTTACCGAAAAATTTTACCAACACTTTGGTATTACGCCTAAATCGTTTTTATTGGCCAACTAATACGCCGCTAATCGGGTATTTTTTGTCTGTTTTAGGTTATTTTACTCTATTAGCATCATTTACTTTTGTTGCAGTTAATAATTTAATACATACAAAAATGAACTTAATTAAAAGTGTAATGTTAAAATTTATTGTTAATAAAACAGTAAAAGCTAATGTGATTTCAAAACCAAAAACAATTATTTTGCCAACTAAAAACCTTATTGGTTATTCAATTGCAACTACAATTAAAAACAATAAACAAAAAGAGGATATTCCGCCTTTTTATCATAATATTTATGACAACAATAAACTCGATGTTTTAAAAGGCAGTAACAAATTTAATATGTATTGTGTTTTTGATATGCATGCCAACCAGTTTGACTTTGATTACTATATTGCCGTTGAAAACAATACAGGTAATAACAATAAACAATTTGCACACATACAAATGCCCAAAGGAAAATATATTCAGCTTGAATTTTTAAAACGTAACAACAAAACCGTTAGCCTTATTATTGTTTATATTAAAAATTATTGGATAAAACAAAACGGGTATACCGAGCGAAAAGCCCCGGTAGTAATTCTGTACGACGACAGGTTTCATAAAAATTATCATAAATATGGTTGTATTAATAATAATTACATTGGTGCTCCGGTAGCAACTATGTACATTCCTGTAAAGGGTTAATATTATTTACAATAAAAAAGTAATAATTGTAAAAACAAGCATTAATATTGCAGTAAGTTATTTACTAAATACACTCACATACTAAATAATATACTTAATATTTAATTATTATGAAGCCGCTTATTTTTTGCTTTGCTTTTGTTACTTTGTTTACAATAAATATAACAGCTAAACCATTAGGTTACAAAATTGATACTGTAAAATACTCTCATTCGCTCGATTTTTGTCCATTGTCGCCATTTATTGGTATTTATGCCTTACACTATGGACATAGGTTTAATACAAATAACGAGTTAATTATTAGCCCGTCGTATATGCGTATTAACTACCCATCGATAGGGCACACTAATGCACCGGGTTTTATAATTGGCTACCGTAAGTATTTATGGAAAAATTTACATATCGATTACCAGTTAATGCCAATGTGGGACAGGTTTTATGATGAAAGCTGCGATAAAACATACCCCGTTTCGTTCGACCTTTGGAACGAATTTAGGTTAGGATATGCATTCGATTTTAATATTATTGATATGCCTTTTTTTATAAATGTACAAGTACCATTAGGTTTTGCACTTTATTCAGCTCCCAATGGTAAACCCGAGGCCTTTAAAAAACATGTTAACGAAAACCCATTGTTTTATATCCCTCTTTTCTTTATTGGTACTCGGTTTTAAATAAATACAAGTGCTTTACTTAGGGTTAACCCCGATTTTGACTTTGTGCTTTTTCACAGCACTACGTTTGTGAAAAGTTAACAAAGTCGTTATCGTGTGCAGAAATCGCTCAAGTTGCCTTTTAACAAAATTGTAAAATGTTTGTATGTTGGTGTATATTATAAAGCATGGTAACATAAGTTTTGGTAAAACATAATATATTTGCGTTTTTAGTTTTGATATTATTAACATGTAAAAATTGTTATTTAGTTAAACTAAATTACTAATATACCAATAAAAAAGGGGAGTCTTGAAACCCCTAAAAACAGGGCGAAACCGAAAAGCCATACGAGTAGGTTTTAAATATTAAGGCAATGGATTACAAAACAGAACAGGAAAATTTTTTGGGCAGGTAGCTTTGGCGACGAGTATATTAACAGAAATATTAGCGACGAATATTTAGCATCGAACTTGAACTTTTTTTCGAAGACATTTAGTCAAATTGGCAGGCCAAATTCGCTAATTGAATTTGGAGCCAACGTAGGTATGAACTTAAGGGCAATTAAACTACTGTTCCCTAAAATAAACCTGTTTGGTATCGAAATTAATAAAACCGCGGCTAATGAGTTAGCAAAAAACATAGGAGTTGAAAATGTTTTTAATGGCTCAATTACCGATTTTACAACCGATAAAAAGTTTGATGTTGCGCTTATAAAAGGCGTATTAATACACATTAACCCCGACATTTTAAACGATGTTTATACTAAGCTTTACCATGCAAGCAATAAATATATTTTAATTTGCGAATACTATAACCCATCGCCGGTTACAGTTAATTACAGGGGGCACAGTAACAGGCTTTTTAAACGCGATTTTGCTGGCGAAATGCTCGATAAATACGCAAACTTAAAGCTTGTTGATTACGGTTTTTGTTACAAACGCGACAATGCATTTCCGCAAGACGATATTACCTGGTTTTTATTAAAAAAGGAGTAACAACTTTTGTTAAATAATTGTTAGTGGCCAATAAACATCTTTTAATAACATATAGCAAACTATTATATTTTTGGCTCTGTTTTTATTGTTGTTGCGCACCTAACAACTCTTACCTAAGTTGAGCGGTAAAAGCTATACAAACGCTCTGCTTATGTATAAACTCAAATGCATAGTATGTTGTGTTTTTGCCAACTATAGTAAACAAAATTTTTACAAAGAATAAATTAATTGTGCTAACCGCTCAAATTTTGCAGTATAAAACAAAGTACAAGGGTTTTATATCTATATTTAATCAGCAAAAAACCGATAAAATATTATTAAGTTAAATATTTTATTAATTTTGTTAAAAATAAAAATATTATAATAATGAAAAAAATATTATTGTTTCTTTTATTGCCGCAACTTTTAGTGGCTCAAATAAATGTAAGTTATAAAGCTAATAGTAGCGCAAATTACTATACAATAATTAACAAAACCAATGTGGTAAATATTGTTTACGATAGTTCTGAGAACATATTAATAAAAAAATCGGCTTACTTTTTATCGTCCGATATTGAAAAAATAACCGGCAAAACCCCTTTAGTTACTACTGTAAACAATATTAATGGCAACAATATTATAATAGTAGGCACGGTAGGCAATAATATACTTATTAATAATTTAGTAGCCAATAAAAAACTAAATGTTGATGCTATTAAAAACCAATGGGAAAGGTTTATTATAAAAACAATTGACAACCCGTTTAAAGGTGTAAAACAAGCAATAGTTATTGTTGGTAGTGACAGGCGCGGTGCAGCTTTTGGGGTTTTTACACTTTCAAAACAAATGGGTGTTTCGCCTTGGTATTGGTGGGCCGATGTACCGGTTAAAAAACACGACGAAATTTACATCGAAAAATGCAATTATGTGTCGAATAGCCCGGCTGTTAAATACCGTGGCATTTTTATTAACGACGAGTCGCCAGCGTTCCGAAATTGGGCAAAAGAACAGTTTGGGGGCATTAATCATAAGTGTTACGAAAAAATTTGCGAACTACTTTTACGCAACAAAGCCAATTTTATGTGGCCCTCAATGTGGCTGCCAACAATGTTTTATGTTGATGATACCTTAAATTCAAAAACAGCCGACGAGTATGGCATTGTTATGTCGACCAGCCACCACGAACCAATGGGGCGCGCACATAACGAATGGGGAATGTTTAATGGGGGCGAATGGAATTACATTACAAACAAAGAAAAATTGCAGGAGTTTTGGCGCGGCGGGTTTGAACGTACAGTTAACTACGAAACTGTTATTACTGTTGGTATGCGTGGCGATGGTGATGATGGCATGTCGGAGGAAACCGCCGTTGATTTATTGCAAACAATTATTAACGACCAACGCGAAATAATTACCAATGTAACAAAAAAACCAGCTAACCAAACTCCACAGGTTTGGGCTATATACAAAGAAGTTCAGGATTATTACGACAAAGGTATGCGCGTTGACGACGATATTACAGTTTTGTTTAGCGACGACAACTGGGGAAATATACGTTACCTGCCACGCAAAAACGATAACACACCGTCGTCAAAATTTGGTATGTATTATCATTTCGATTATGTTGGTGCACCCATATCGTATAGGTGGCTTAATGTAACCCAAATTGAAAGGGTTTGGGAACAAATGAAACTAACCTACGAACATGGCATTAACGAAATTTGGATTGCCAACGTTGGCGACATTAAACCAATGGAACTGCCCATAAGTTTTTTCTTTGATTTTGCCTGGGAACCAAATTCAATACAAGCCGGAAATTTGCCAAACTATTATGTAAACTGGGCAAAACAGCAGTTTGGCAATGAATATGCCAACCAAATTTCCGAAATAATTGCTCTTTATACAAAGTATAATGCACGCCGTACCCCCGAAATGATAACACCACAAACATACAGCGTCGAAAATTACCGCGAAGCCGACCGTGTTGTTGATGAGTATAATCAATTATTGAAAAAAAGTACATCAATTTTCGAATCATTACCCGAAAATTATAAATCAGCATACTATCAGCTTGTTCAGTCGCCAATTGAAATGTGTGCCAATATTTACGAAATGTACGTGGCAGCAGGTAAAAACAGGTATTATAGTATTCGCGGTGCTGCGTCGGCAAACTACTACGCCGATAAAGTTAAAGAGTTGTTCGAAAAAGATGCGCATCTGACAAAAAAATACCACGACCTTGAAAACGGCAAATGGAACCAAATGATGTCGCAAACACACATTGGCTACACGTACTGGAACCACCCACCTTTAAATATGATGCCTGCCGTGTCGTATGTGCAGGTTCCAAAACCTGCTGAATTAGGTTATTTTATTGAATATGGAGCTGTTCCAAAATGGGGTTGGTTAGGGGTTGAGGCCGATTGGGCATTCAGTACCGAAATGCCTTTGTTCAACCGGGTAAATAATCAAAACTATTACATCGATATTATTAACCGTGGACAGGACGAATTGAATTACACTATTAAAGGACAAGAAGATTGGATTAAACTATCATCGGAATCGGGCAAAACCATGTTTAACGAAAAAGTTTATGTAAGCATTGATTGGAGTAAGGCTCCTAAAGGTGAAGCCGTTGGTAAAATAGTTATTTCGGGTGCAGGAAAAGAGTATACTATTGCTGTGCCTGTAAAAAACGAATTGCTCCCACTGGCAGGTTTTATCGAAAACAACGGAATAATTGCCTTTGATGCATGTAATTATTCACGTAAATTTGATACTAAAGACATACAATGGACAATAGTGCCAAACCTTGGACGTACAAACTCTGCATTAATTATTGAACCGGTAACATCGGAAAGGCAAGTAAAATTAGAGAATGCCCCAAGAGTTGAATATGATTTCACAACTTTTAAGTCTGGCGATATAAAAATTGAGGCTTACTTTTCGCCAACACAGGATTTTAAAAAGCAGGGTGGTTTGAAATACGCAATAGCTATTGATAATGATGAGCCTCAAATAATAAATATGAACGAAGGTGAAATATTACCTGATTATAAATATGCTGAATGGTGGTCAAAATCGGTTGGCGATCATATTAAAACCCGTATTTCAAAGCACAAAGTTGTTGAACCTGGTAAGCATACACTAAAAATTTGGATGGTTGACCCGGGTATTGTTTTTCAAAAATTTGTTATCGATGCCGGTGGTTTAAAACCAAGTTATTTAGGTCCGGTTGAAAGTATTTATGTTAATAATAAATAGAGTTGGTAAAGCTTTTTTATTTATGTTTTAAAACTCGATAATTGTTGGTAAATATTACCTAAATGCCTTATTTGCAAAGTGAAAATCAATTATACCTAAGTTGAGCGGTTGTTCGCTTTGTTCAAACTGCTCAACTTAGTTTATAAATAGTAAGGTTTTATACTGATATGTATTGTGAGCCTTACTATTTTTTATTCTCTACATTTTATTAAGGTGCTGGCTTGACCGAATAACTCAATTTTAATTATAAAAAGGCGTTGAATATAACATTTAAAAATAAATATTGTTAAGCTGAATTTATTAAGTTATGTGTAGGTTAAAATATATAATTCTGATTTTTAAAAGCTAAACACTATATAATAGCTTAGAACATTGAAGCATAAAGTTTGTTGAATATAACAAGTAAATGTGATTTTTTAATCAAAACTTAAATATTATGTTCTGTAACCAATGCCAAGAGACAGCCAAAAATACCGGCTGCACAGTAAAAGGGGTTTGCGGTAAAACCGAAGAAACTTCTAACATTCAGGATTTGTTAATGTTTGCTTGTCAGGGGCTTTCGTATTTAACAATTGAAGCCCGCAAACAAGGAATTGACACAAATACCGAGAGTAAACACATTACCAATTGTTTGTTTATGACTATCACTAATGCAAATTTCGACGATAAGTCAATTATTCAGGCAATTAAAGATACTGTTAAGTATCGCGATGAATTAAAAAGCAAAGTTAAAATTGCTGATAATCATCCATCGATAAATTGGAACGGAAAAAGCGACGAAGAATTTAGTGCCAAAGCAAAAGAAGTAAGCACGTTAACTTATGATAAAGATGACGACATTAGAGGGTTAAAACACTATGTGTTGTTTGGTGTAAAAGGAATATCGGCCTATGCCGAACATGCTTTTAACCTTGGTTTTGAAGATTTTGACATTTACAATTTTATGGAAGAAAGTTTGGTTATGATAACTAAACCAATTGAGTTGACTGATGCATTTAACTGGGTTGTAAAAACTGGCGAATATGGTGTAAAGGTAATGGCTTTGTTAGATAAAGCAAACACCGAAACATTCGGAAAT
>CAZJCR010000193.1:0-7653 GCA_964544385.1 uncultured Bacteroidales bacterium | reverse complement strand
CGCTTTACTTAGGTATAACCCCGATGTAGAGTTTGTTGTATTTCACTAACCAAGTTTAGTGAAATACTTACAAAATCTAAATCGATTGAGCGAATCGCTCAATTTGGGTAACAAGTGTAAGCACTATGTATGCTAAATGCCGCGAACAACAGCGGAGCTGAATTTAAAAAGTTATAAAATTTTTTTCCAATAAAGCGTATGTAAAAAACGCTTTATTGGAAAAATGTTTTGTACATTTTACTTTGTCGAGTAATATTTTTGCAAAACAAAGAAAGCCCTTTTTTTTATTCCTTTTTCCGATATTAACCCCTTGCGGTTCCAACCGTCCTGAACGTTTGGTAATTGCCTTAGTGGCGACATAAAGTCGGTTAAAATCCACGGTGTCATTCCTGCAAGTCCTTCAATACGGTCGAACATTGCTAAATTCTCATTATATAAGTATTCCTGAAAATTTTCGCTCCATCGAGTAAGACTGTCGGCATAAAATCCTTGTAAAGCCCCACCACCAAACTCGCTTACTATTATTGGCTTATTAATTCCCGATGTATATGTTTTTTTTCTACATTCGGCAGGTAATCCACCGTACCAGCCAAGGTATTCGTTAAAGCTAATAATATCGAGCAGTTGCATAATTGGGTCGTTAATTGTATAGTTGTTGTCGGGGTGTCCATCAACAGCCTGGTCTTTTTTACAAGCTGCCGACAGTAAACGTGTACTATCAATTGAACGTATATGGTTTGCAATTTGCGTTAAAAAATTATTACGGGCAACGGTTGGCGAAGTTTCGTTGGCAATTGACCATATTATTGAACTAGCCCTGTTGTAATCGCGATAAATTAGCTCGGTATATTGGTTTTTTGCGCTTTGCAGAACATCGGGGTTATTCCATTCAATGCCCCAATATAGTGGTAATTCTTCCCATAACAATATTCCCATTTGGTCGGCAAGGCGTACAATATTTTCCTGATGTGGATAATGTGCCAATCTAACAAAATTGCACCCCAACTCTTTAGCCCATCCTAAAACTAATCGGGCATCGTCAATTGAGTTCGCGCGGTCTTTACGCAGAGGGTTTTCGTCGTGTAACGATATACCTTTTAAAAATATCGGATTCCCATTTAGTAAAATTTGTTTGTCTTTAGTTTCAATTGTCCTAAAGCCAATCATATCGGTTAACGTGTCGTTGCCTACGGTAACAATAACTTTATAAAGTTTTGGATTTTGTGGGCTCCAAAGGTCAATGTTTTTAACATTAATACTAAATGTTCCTACTCCATCGGCATTTACAGCTACTGGTTTATTAATATTTAAGTCGGGTATAATTACTTGGGCCATTAACTTGCTATTATTGCCGTTAAGCTGAATTTTTCCGGTTAACATTTTTATTTTACTTGTTAATGTGTTTTTATTAAGTGTAATAAAAAAATTACTGATAAATACCGTAGATGTCTCGATAAGTTTTACATCGCGAGTAATGCCACCGTGGTTAAACCAGTCGGTTACTTTTGCCGGCACATAATTACTTTGTCGTGTGTTGTTAACACCAATTATCAGGTAATTTCCGGTAGGTTTAATAAGGTTTGTAACCTCAAAAGCAAAAGGGGTAAAGCCACCTTCGTGTTTACCAATTTGGTTGCCATTAAAAGTAACAGTTGTAATGTAATTTGCTGCACCAACATAAATAAAGTAACGTTTGTTTTTGTCGATGTTAATTTTGTCGAATGTTTTGCGGTACCATATTGAGCTTTCGTAGTAGCTGAGTTCAGGTTTTTGGGTGTTCCAGCTACCCGGAACCCATAATGTTTGGGCGTTGTCGAAACTATATTCAACACGGTCGGTTTTGTTGGCGGGTGTAGCGTTTTTATATACTGGCATAAAACCAATTTGCCCTGTACCATAAGGGTCGAGCACATATTCCCATTTGCCGTTTAGGCTTGTATAAGTACGGTTTTGTGCATTTGTAATTACTGTATTTTGGCTTTGGAGTTTACAAAATGGCATTATTAGTATAAATGCCAATAAGTACAATTCAATTTTTTTCATCATTATATGTTAGTTGTTAATAATTTCTATTTTATTAAAAGGCATATTTAGTTTTAATGTGTCGATATTTAATGATAATATATTATTGTTTAATATAATTTGCGATACTTTTAAATTTGGTACAACAAATAAAGCATCGGTACCTTTAGGCAACTCAATAATAAAAACTGTTATATTATTATTTTTTAAAAATTGGGCATTAATACTTCCATTAATTGTAGGCACTTTAATTGAACTCGAAGTAATTGAGGCCATTTGTGGATTAATAATTGCAGTTTTAAACCCAGGTATTGCCGGTGTTATTCCCCATAAATAGCGTGTAATTATGTTTGCCGGGGCTGTTCCCCAGGCATGGTTCCAATCTAAATTTGGTTTATATTTAATGTCCCAGGCTTCGAGTGTCATTGACGAACCGGTTTTAATCATGTTCCACCAGTTGCGGTTACCATTTGTATTTGTTATCAGGCTTAGTGCGTAATCGGGTTCGTTGGCTTTGTATAATGCCTCGAGCAGGTATTGGGCACCATAAACACTACATGCCATGCCTCGCGATTTTATAAACTTTACCACACTATTTTTATGTTGTTGCGGCACTATGTCAAATGCCAGAGGAAACATGTTTGCATGCAACGACGAGTGTTTTGAACCTAAACCATCGATATAAAGCCCGGTTTGCTGGTTAAAAAGCAATGCGTTAATAGTGTCTTTTACAGCTATAGCTTTTTGTGTAAACATTTCGGCATCGTATTTATTATCTAAAACTTTAGCAATTTTTGCCATAAGCTTTAGGTTAATGTAATAAAACGAGTTTACAACAGTGTTAAAGCTTGTCATTTGGTAACCGTCGCGCTCGGCGTGTGGCCAGTCAACAATATCTTCAATTTTACGGCCGGTATATTTAATATCAAAACCAACGTTTTTCATTACACTACTGTCGATAGCATTTGCGGTAGTACTTATAAGGCCGTTAGCCGATGCAATGTTTATTAGTGTTTTATGCTTTAAGCTATTGTAGTGTTTTTTTAATAAGGTGGTATTGCCGGTGTATAAATAATCGTAATAAAATAATAGTACGGTATGCAATATCCATTCGGTAGGCCATGTTGGGTTATCAATAAAGTGCTCGTTAGTTTGTTGTGCCAAAGTGTACTCGTTGTCAACCGCGTAATGGCTTAACTGGTTAATAAATGCATCGGCTTCGTAAGGTATCCGTTCGCGGTCGCCATCAATATATTTACCACAAAAACCTGTAGCTTTAATAGTGTATTTGCATAAATCCCAAATATGGTTTAGTACTGTATCTGAACTTGTAAACATGCTGGCGGTATCGTTAAATTTGTAAAAATAAGCTTTTTGCAAAATTTCAAAACTGTTAACAGGCAGGTGTAGTCCCTCAATTTGGCAATATCGAAATGGAATTACGCGGGCAAAACTATCGGGCAATATTATTGCCGGATAGTTATCGTTTCTACCATCGGCGGGCAGCTCAACATTAAATAGTTTATTAAATTTAACATTGGTAAGAACAACTTTTTTGTACCTGATAGTTCCTCCCGGGTTTGTGTCGATACAGTTTTGCCCCGTTTGCTTTTCGCCTAAATGTATTGTTATTGAATCGTATTGAACTGGTGGTATTTTTAATGATAATGTACCAAAAGCAGCTTTCCCAAAATCGATAAAATAACTACCATTGGCAACAACTTTAATGGTTTTTGGTTTTATATAACACGAATTTACATTGTTAAAACCATGTTGAGCATGTAGATTAATTTTAACGCTAATACTAATTAAACATAAAATTAATACTTGTAAGTATTTAGTATTTATCATGCTGTAAATTATTTGAATAATATTCTGTTAAAATACTAAGTATTTTTTGTTTACAAATATATGTGTAGTGCAGCTTTAAAGCAACCATAATATTGTAAAATTAGTATTTAGTTAGTTACCTAAGTAAAGCGTTTGTTAGCATAGCTACAACCGCTCAACTTAGGTAAAATACAGTTTTAATTTAGCTGTATTATTTACAATTATGTTTGTTAAATTAAGTTATACCGATATTTTTTGAAATAGATAATTTGGTTGCCAATAGATTATAATTATGGTTTAATTACTTGTGTCGATAACCTGTTTAAAATAAATTAGTTTTATTAGCTTAACTTATTAAAAAAATAAAAATACATTCAATTATGTAAAATTTTAATGGTTATAAATTCAATACAATAGTATTTTAAAAAAACGATTTAAATTATTGAAAAATGCGTACAATTATATTTAACATTTTATTATTTACAACCCTAATGCCGGGTTTGGTTTTATCCCAAAACGGTAGTTTACAGGGTTTAGTTTTTAACCCTGTTAATAACGAACCGATACCTTTTGCCAATGTTATAATTTTTGGTACTAATATAGGTTCGGTTACCGACCTCGACGGCCGTTTTGTTTTTTATGGTTTACAGCCAGGTTATACAAAAGTGCAAGTTTCGTCAATTGGGTACGAAACTAAAATTAGTGCCGACGTTTTAGTTACAAACGCTAAAACTGCTTACATAACTGTTGAACTGCGCGAGTTTACCACGTCGCTCGAAGAGGTTACAGTTAAAGCCTCGGTTTTTAAACGCGACCTTGAAAGTCCCGTATCGTTGCGGAGTATTGGAATATCGGAGATAGAGAAAAACCCCGGGGGCAACCGCGACATTAGCAAAATTATTCAGTCGTTGCCAGGTGTTGCAGGTTCGGTGTCGTACCGTAACGACCTTGTTGTGCGCGGTGGCGGCCCCGGCGAAAATCGTTTTTATTTAGATGGAGTCGAAATTCCAAACCTAAACCATTTTTCAACTCAGGGAGCGTCGGGTGGCCCGGTTGGTATTATTAACGTCGATTTTATTCGCGAGGTTGATTTTTATAGCGGGGCTTTTCCGGCAAACCGTGGAAATGCATTAAGCTCAATTATCGATTTTCAACAAATTGATGGTAATAAAGATAAAACTAAATACCGAGCTACTATCGGGGCTTCGGACCTCGCTCTTACTCTCGATGGCCCCGTGGGCGAAAAATCGAGCATAGTTTTTTCGGCCCGACGGTCGTACTTGCAGTTTTTGTTTGCTGCTCTCGACTTATCGTTTTTGCCAACCTACAACGATGCTCAGTTTAAATTTAAAACACGTATCGACGACAAAAACGAACTAACTTTTATAGGAATTGGAGCTGTTGACCAATTCAGGCTTAACCTTGATGCTAACGAAACCGAACGCCAACGCTACACTTTAGGATATTTGCCGGTTTATTTACAATGGAACTACACCTTGGGCGGAGTTTATAAACATTACCGCGAAAACGGTTACCACACTGTGGTTGTAAGCCGTAACCATTTAAATAACAGGGCTTATAAATATGCAAATAATATTGAGGCCGACAGCCTTAAATTATACGACTATAAAAGCGACGAAATTGAAACTAAATTACGTTACGAAAACACAATTATTGCAAAAGGGGGCATGCGGATAAACTACGGTGCCGGTTTAGAGTATGCACAATATTTCAACAACACTTATCAACTTAGGTATAGCAACGGGTTTAATATTGTTGATTATAAAACCGATTTAGATTTATTTAAATATAGCACATTTGGACAGGTAAGCCGTGGTATTTTTAAACAAAGGCTAATTGTATCGTTAGGCATACGGCTCGATGCTAATAGTTACTCCGATAAAATGAACAACCTGCTCAACCAGTTTTCGCCACGGTTGTCGTTAAGTTACCCAATAGCCGAAAAATGGTCGGTTAATTTTAACACCGGAAGGTTTTATCAAATACCACCATACACAGCTCTTGGATTTGGCAGCCAAACCGGCGTTTTGGTAAACAAACAAAACGGAATAAAATACATTCAAAGCGACCATTTAGTTGGCGGTATCGAGTATCAACCAAACCAACAATCAAAAATTACGCTCGAGGGCTTTTATAAATTATATAATAATTACCCGTTCTCGGTATCCGATTCGGTTGCAATTGCCAGTAAAGGTGCTGGTTATGGCACTTTTGCCGACGAAGCACTTTTGTCGATTGGCAAAGGACGGTCGTATGGTATTGAATTTTACATGCGTAACACAAATTTTTTTAAGTTTAATACAATTGTATCGTACACGTTTGTACGCAGCGAGTTTGAAGATATTGGCGGTAAATATATACCTACCGCCTGGGATAACCGCCACCTGCTTACAGTAACAGCTACACGCAAATTTAAAGGCAACTGGGACGCAGGTTTTAAATACCGTTATGCCGGAGGGTCGCCATATACACCTTACGACGAAACAAAATCGGGAAACGTTTTGGCGTGGAACGCATCGCGCCAAGGATATTTAGATTACAGCCGTTATAACACTCAAAGGCTTAATGGCTTTGGACAACTCGATTTGCGCGTCGATAAAAGCTTTTATTACGATAAGTGGTCGCTGATGCTTTATATCGATATACAAAATGTATTGCTTGCAAGTTACGACAGCCCGCCAATTATTACTACTGATAACGATGCTGATGGAAACCCGGTTGTAATAAACAGTTCGTTGCCTGTTGAACAGCAACAATACCAGATGCGATATTTACCAAACGATAATTCAGGTACAGCAATACCATCGGTAGGTATAATGATAGAATTTTAATTGAAAAAAATATATAAAAATACTAATATGAAAACTATTAAAATATTATCGATAAGTATAATAACATTGTTAACACCATACATACTATTGGCGTTAAATATTATGCAAAACAAAAACACAACACAACAAAATAGTGAACAGGTTATGTTAAACCAAAATGGCTCCGGTATGTTGTTCAATATCGGGTTTTTACCGGGCAAAGCACATAACCACCCAACTATTGCTGTTTGGATTGAAAATATTGACGGAAGTTTTATACAACCTTTGTTTATTACAAAAGCTGCAGCCACAGGTATTTTCCAATACGGACAGGTAGATACTATGATTTGGAAACACGAAACCGGCGAAGCAAAACGCCCAGCTGCAATACCGTACTTTTTTTACCGGTTTAATACTATTGCCGATAATAAAGCTTTACCGTCGAAAAACAACCCGATACCCGATGCATTTAGCAGTGCAACACCAAAAGCAGCATTTACTGTTAATGTGCGGGCTAATAACCAGTTGCCACAACAGTTTAAAATTATGGTTGAGATTAACCAAACATGGGACTGGAACCCATTTTGGAACAATACAAAATTTATCGACGATATTGACTACAAACACTCGTGCCAACCAGCACTTATTTACTCGGTAACCGTAAACCAAAACGAGCTTATGGACAAATACTATCTTAATCCCGTTGGGCACAGTCATTACTCTGGCAAAGACGGTAAACTTTACACCGACATTTCAACATTTACAACAGCTTTACATATTTTTGATAAAATAATACTAACAATTGAAAAGTAAGGCATAAATAATTTTACATAACAAGTTTAACAAAACAAAATGATTCTACTTTTGAGAAATATGTCATCGATAGAAGAAAATCAGATATAGATAAAATAATGAATGATGGGTTTGAAATAGATACGGTTAGATCAGTATCATACCGAGTATCTAAGAA
>CAZJCR010000192.1:0-7795 GCA_964544385.1 uncultured Bacteroidales bacterium | reverse complement strand
CTGGGCTTTTAATAAATTTGTCAATTTAAAACTTTTATTGAGGCCAAATTATATTAACTACCTTTGCAACTACTATGTAATTGATATTATGCATGTTACCACACATAAAAACACACTTGACAGAAAGCATAAAAAAAAATAAACTTTTTTTAATTGGCTATTGCAAATATCGAAAATGAAGTGCTATATTTGCACCGCTAAAATCGGAAACGTGATAGCAAAGTTCAATGATATACCGGCGCAAAAAAAATAATAGTTTGGTTTTGAAATATAAAAAAAACAATTACTTTTGCAGTCCGAAAACAAATGGTCCGTTCGTCTAGGGGTTAGGACGCCAGATTTTCATTCTGGTAGCAGGGGTTCGATTCCCCTACGGACTACTTTTAAAGAATAAGAAATTAATATAGAAATGGCAAATCATAAATCAGCAAAAAAACGCATAGTTCAAAGCGAAACACGCAGGTTACATAACAGGTATTATGCTGTAACAACACGTAACGCAGTTCGCAAATTACGCGCTGTAACCGACAAAGCCGAAGCAGAGGCAATGTTACCAAAAGTAGCTCAGTTGATTGATAAATTAGCTAAAATTAATGTTATACATAAAAACAAAGCTGCTAATTTAAAATCGGGTTTAGCTTTACACATCTCGAAATTGTAAATCAGGGACTCTAAAATATTTAACCCCTCATAATAAAATTTGAGGGGTTTTTTGTTATATACTAATATCAACATTAGTAAACACTTATTGCAAAAACCCGAACAATTGCAACTAAATATATTTACCTAAAATCCGCAAGTATATTTTTCCAACCACAGAGGGCACATAGTTCACAGAGAAAAACATCACTGTTTTAAATGAGTCAAACTTTACGGTTCTCTTTTTTCTCTGCAGTTTGTAGTATTTTACTTGCGGATTTTAGGATTTATTTAATACCCAAATTGAGCGATTCGCTCAATCGATTTAGATTTTGTAAGTATTTCACTATACTTAGTTAGTGAAACAAAACAAACTCTATATCGGGGTTATACCTAAGTAAAGCGTTTGTTCGTTTAGCTCCAACCGCTCAACTTAGGTAATAGTGTACTTGCAATAACTAAATCGATTTTTCGGGTAATCTTAATATTTTCGACATTACCGTCAACCATCGAAATTTTATGCCCAAAAGCCTCAACTACCGACGCGTCGTCGGTAAAGGTGTTTACAAAATTAGTATTATAAGCCTTTTGTAAAAGTTGAGCATCAAAAACCTGTGGTGTTTGTACAGTAAAATAATTATCGCGGTTAACCGCAACGCTACCATTATTTGTAACCATTCGCAACGACTCGCTAACATGGCAAACCGGAACAACTGCACCGCTTTTTTGGGCAGCTAAAAAACACCGCTCAATAGTTTGATGGTTTACAAGTGGCCTTACACCGTCGTGTACAGCTATTAAACCCGGTCCGGTTACAAACTCCAACCCGTTTTTAACTGAATGAAACCGCGTTTGCCCGCCTGTTGCAACTACATGCTGAACATTAAAGTTGTGCAGCTTTATTAATTGCTGCCAAAAATTTTGCTGGCTTTGAGGTAAAACAATAATTAATTTTATTAATGCATTGTAACTATAAAAACAATTAATAGTGTGCATTAATATTGGTAGCCCGTTTATTTCGATAAATTGCTTTGGAAGCTCAGAACCCATGCGTACACCACTCCCACCAGCAACAATAATTGCATATTTTTTATTATCGTCCATATTTATTATGTTTGCCAGGCAAATCTACAATTAAATATATGCTTACCAAAAATGTAATCCCGTTTTTAACCGAATTGTCGAAAAACAACAATAAAAACTGGTTCGACAAAAATAAGCTTTTTTATAAACAGGCTTTAGCCGATTACACAACCTTTATAAACCAGCTTATTGAGCGCATGACAATTAACGACAGCATGTTAGCAGGCTTGCATGCTAAAGATGTTATGTACCGTATTTATCGCGATGTTCGATTTACCACCGACAAAACCCCATACAAAACACACTTTGGTGCTAACATTGCGCCAGGTGGCCGCAAAAGCCGGCTTGCAAGTTTTTATGTGCATATCGACCCGGTTGGCACATCGATATGTGGTGGCGGGCTTTACTTACCCGAGCCCCAGCTTTTAAAAGCACTGCGCACCGAATTTTACACTGTTCCCGAAGACTTAACCGAGATACTTGAAACCACTAATTTTAAAAAATTTTATAACGGCTTATGGGGCGACAAACTTATTTTGCCCCCAAAAGGTTTTGATAAAAACTTTGAACATATTGATTTATTAAAATATAAACACTATGTGGTTATTAACAATATTGACAAAAAAACTATTAGCTCCGACAGTTTAACAGACTATTTGACAAACGCCCATAAGGCTGTTTTACCGTTTTTTAAACTTTTAAATGCAATTGCCGAAGATGCCGGGGTTGTTTAGCTTTTGTAATATTGCATAGGCTAAAAAATAGTATCAATAAAATATAAAAACCGGTAATAAATTTTACTATGTAAAATATTACCGGTTTTTAATATAATAATCGAACCTAAAAATTAAGTTATAATACAGTTGTTACCTGAGTTGAGTAGTTGGGCGTTAATATCCCCATGGGTAGTTTTTACGAGTTACACAATACGAACCGCTTGCCGAACTTCCAAAATTTGCCCCAAACATTATTTTAGTTTCGTTACCGGCATATGGTTCAATAAATGCTAATATGTAATATTGAGGCATTACCCCATCAATTTCAATCTCTAAATCGAACAAACAATTACAATTACACAAGGCAGTAGTTTCAAACTCTTCGATAAATATAGTATCGCCAACTAAATTAAACTGACAATATAAATTACCAGGGCAACAATTAAAGCCGGCATTAACATGCTTTATGTACAATTGGTTTTTTGTATTGTCATAAACATACTCAATACACGAGAGTGTGTCGGCAAGATTACCGTATAAACCCGATGATTTTAAGTTGCTTTTACAATCGGAGTTACTTACTAACTTACCTGTAATAATATTGTTTGTAGTTGCAGGTTCGTTATTTTTTTGGCAGCTAAATATTACGCCAGCAATTAATAAAAAACCAAGGGCAAGGTGTACAGTTTTCATATAATTTGGGTTTAATAAACAAGCTATATAACGGTTAAATACCCAAAATAGTTGCCTGTATAAACAAAAAATTATATTGCTATTTTTTTTGTTTGCAAATACTAAAATTTGGGCGTAACTGTAATTATTTTAACATAACTTTATAAAATTAAATATTTGTAACGCATGTTTAATTAAAACCCACAAATACTAAACCTATATTTGTTATTTTACTATGCCCCATAAAGTATTATTATTTATTTGGTTTTTGATATTTACAATACCAACAGTAAAAGGAAAAAACCAGCAATTTACCGACAGCCTTAACAATTTAATAAACACAACTAAAAACGATACAATAAAATTACAAGCTTTACTTAAATTGTCGGAACAGTACATTTTTAGCGACACAAAAAAAGCTATTGACCCTTGTAATACAGCATTAAAAATATCGGAACAAATAAAAAACAGCAATTATAAAATTAAAGCAATTATAAGGTTAGGAGTATGTTATTTTCAGTTGGGCAATTACGAAAAATCGACAACCTACTATAAAAATGGCCTTGAATTAGCAAAACAAATAAATAACCAGGAATACATTGAAAAATTTAGCGGCAACTTAGCTATAAACTACACTTTTACAAGTAATTATGAGCAAGCATTAGAAATACTTTACCAGTTAAACAACATTTACATTAAAAAAGCCGACACTGTATTAATGGCAAGCAATATGCTCGATATGGCAAATGTATATTATTATTTAAAAAATTATGAAAAAGGATATACCATATCGACCGAAAGCTATTTACTTGCTAAACAAACAAACAGCTTAAAACTACAGGCAAATGCTTTAGGTTCGATAGCTCTTTTTGCCGACTCACAACAAAAAACTGCCGAGGCTTTAATTAACAACAAAAAATCGAACGAAATAAGGAAAATTATTAATGATTACCACGGGCAGGTTAACTCGCTAATAAACATTGCAAACAACTATAAAGACCTTGGCCAGAATAATTTAAGCATTTTGTACCTCGACTCGGCATATGTAATTGCGCAAAAGTATAATTTTGAAAACTCGCTGGCCATTATAAACACAAACATAGGCAACGCGTTTTCAACTATTGGCCAGTACCATAAAGCAATTGAACCAAAATTAAAAGCTTACAATTATTATAAAATAAACAAAATGTATAAAGACCAAATGTCGATAGCACTTAACATAGCCAGCAGCTATAAAGACATTGGCAACTACAAAAAATCGGCACAATATTACCGCGAGGCATACTATTTAAACGACACAATATTTAACTCGGAAATGAACCGTAACATTGCCGATATGCAAATTAAGTACGAAACCGAAAAAAAAGAACAGGAAAACCTAAATCTTGCAAAAGAAAACCAAATTAAAGAGCTTAAAATTGAGGCCGAAAAACAAAAACGCGAATACACCATAATACTGTCGGCAATACTGTTTTTAATTATTATTACAGCATTTTTGTTTGCCTTTTACAGATACAAAATTATTAAACGTACCGAAACCGAAAAACGCGTTGCCTACGAAAAAAACCTTAGACTTATTGAGGTAATTGAAACCGAAGAAAAAGAGCGCGAACGAATAGCACGTGAACTACACGACGGCCTTGGCCAACTATTGTCGACAACGCGCATTAATATTGCCGCGCTCGACGAGTCGATACCAAACAACGACCGTAATTTTTTAACAAACGCGTTACAATTAATCGACCAATCGGTAACCGAGGTACGTAACATATCGCACAACCTTATGCCTGTTTCGCTTACGCGATACGGGTTTATAGCAGCCATAAACGAAATTGCCCGTAAAATAAACGACACCAAAAAAATTTTAGTAAACTGCAACTTCGACAACTTTAACGCCGTGTTACCTCAAAATACCGAACGAACAGCTTACCGTTTAGTACAGGAAATTATTAATAACACTATTAAACACGCCAACGCAAGCTATATTAATATTACTATTAAAAACAAAAACAATACTATTTTTATTACAACCCAAAATAACGGACAAACACTGTCAATGGCCAACATAAAAAACCCGGCAGGCCTTGGCCTAAACAATATTTTTACACGCGTAGCCATACTAAACGGCACAATTAACATTAGCCCAAACCAAAACGGCGGCACAATAATTAACATTAGCTTTACTGTATAACATGGACAATACTGTTAACATTTTAATAGTTGACGACCATCAAATGTTTATTGATGGTATTATTGCATTATTGCGAAACGAGAAACGTTTTAAAATTACCGGACAGGCAACAAGCGCGCAAAAAGCTTTAGAAATACTACTTAATAATACGGCCGACATTGTTATTACCGATATTAGTATGCCGGGAATGAATGGTATTGAACTAACCAAGATTATTAAAAACAAATACCCGGCCACAAAAGTATTAGTTTTAACAATGTACAACGACCACGACGTGGCAAACGAAATAATGATGGGCGAAGCCGAAGGTTTTATA
Organism: uncultured Bacteroidales bacterium; assembly: GCA_964544385.1. GTDB lineage: Bacteria > Bacteroidota > Bacteroidia > Bacteroidales > SZUA-534 > CAZJCR01. Next base: position 2,178 of record CAZJCR010000192.1, on the reverse strand, counting down.
CTTAAAAACACCGGTAAAACCGAATTAGTTACCGCGCTGCAAACCATTGCCGACAACGGCACGTTTTATAGCCGCGATGTACTTACACTACTTATGCAAAAAGTAAAAACCGATAAAAAAGCCGAAACCGAAACAATAAATTTAACACAACGCGAAAAAGAGGTTATACAGCTTATTTGTCAGGAAATGTCGAGCAGCCAAATTGCCGAGAAACTTTTTATTAGTAAACGCACTGTTGATGCACACCGCGCAAATATTTACGAAAAAACCGGGTGCAAAACCATTATAAGCTTAATAAAATTTGCTGTTAAAAACCACCTGGCACAAGTATAAATACTACTTAGTTGCAGCATAACCCACAACCTGAGCGTAAATAACCTTTTTGTTACACGGCAATTGCATTAAACTATGTAACTTTTGCCTGTTTACAAGACTTAAAAACACAGTATTTATCTTATTAGCAGCGCAATACAAATAAACATTTTGACCAATAAAAGCCGTGTCGGTACACGATATAAACCACTTAGTATTGTCGTTTTTAAACATAACCGAATTTAGTTTCGAATAATCGGAAACATAAATTAACCCGACAGGTGCTTTTTGCATCATTTTTTGGGTACCAACAAATAGGCGCAAATCAGTATTTATCACCTTTATCAAACTATGGTTTAGCTCGTTATACAAATACAGCCCACTACTTATTGTTACATAAAGCATTATCTCTTTCGAGTTACATGCCGACGGTGCAGTACGCCGATACCGGCCGGTTTTTTGGTCGATAAGCGTTAAACCACAGGCTGCCCACAATATACCAGACAAATGTTGCAATGAAAGTTCACTACTGTCCCACTTACGTGCCGAACGGCGAACCTTTAAAGCCTGCATTAATCCAAAATCAGAATTAATATCAGGTAGTGGAAGTTTAATTTCAGTATCCATATTAGTAATAAAAAACACAAACTAACCTGTTTTTTAATACCATAGCTACTATAATAAAAAGTATTTTAAAACTTTTTTAAAATAAATTGTATTAACAGCCATTACATTTAACATATAGCAAATTTAAATTTTATTGATAAACCAACATAGGTACTATTACCTACATAAAACCCGTAACGTTACCTATTACAAATAATATTTATTGATAATAATTTAGTACCACATTAATCAATTAAAACTTTGTACTATGGAAAACAAATTTACATTCAAAAAAAACGGAAGCAAATCGCTCAATTTGGGCTACAGTCAAACTATTAAAAGGAAATATTTATGTTTAATAAAAACATAAATAAAGCGATGCTCTAAAAAAAACTCGAATAACTGTAATGGTAACCCAATGTACAGTTTTTTGGTTAATGTATGGCCCCTGTTACGGGGGCCATTATTAAACTAAGAGCTAATAAGCTAAACTTTTGCAAATATGTTTTGTTAATAATAAAAAATTTTTATTTGCTTATTAACAACCCTTGTAAAAGTAACAAATTACAAACCTTATTAATTTAAAAGTTATGAAATTACTAACATTAATTTTAGCAGTAATTGCTAATGTTGCATTATTACTAAATGTTACCAATGCGCAAACTACCGATGCACAAAGCATAACACCGCTTGCAAAAACATCGGTAAAAGCAAACAAACACATTGTTGAATATGATGCACAAAACAGTGTTTACAATGCCTACTATGCAACGCTTAAAGGTAAAGGCAAGGTAATAATCGACACTTACACATTCGACAAAGATTTAAAACTGATTAACCAAAAATCGGAAGAATGTGAAGAAAAACAAAGCAACGAAAAAATTCAGAAAGCAGCTAAGCGCAAAGCCACAAAAGATATTGAGGCAGCAACCGCGCCAATTCGTGAACCATTATCGTACACAGCAAATTATATTACAATTATACCCGGCGGTGGGGCTATAAATACCAAACTAAAAATGGGCAAACTAACAGTAAATGAAATTTGGGACGATAAAAAAGGCGATTTTGTTTTTGATTATACCACAACCGAGGGCGACGAAATTAAACTAAAAGCCGACGACAGGCGTATAACCGGCGAATTTTCGATTGCCGACGAACACGACGGTTTTATAAACCCCGGCATTTGGAGCTGGCAAAAAAACAACAAAGCCCCCTACGAAACCAAAATGCACGCGCCTAAACACATAGTTACTGTTATGG
>CAZJCR010000191.1:2643-7808 GCA_964544385.1 uncultured Bacteroidales bacterium | reverse complement strand
GCTAAACCACTTAAAAATGCGGCAACAAAGCCAATAATTAAGGCTGAAGCAGGCATATTTGCGTTTGCAGTAAATTGCCCATCAATTAACTCTAATAAATTAGCACCAATAATAGGTATTAAAACCATCAAAAACGAGAAACGTGCAACATGTTCTTTTTTTATGCCTAACAATAAGCCTGTTGCAATTGTTGCACCCGACCGCGATATGCCTGGTAAAGTAGCTATTGCCTGTGCAATGCCAATTATTAAAGCGCGCGTGTATGTTATATTGTGTTGGCGTTTTTTTGCAAAATGGCTAAATGCTAAAAGTAAGGCTGTAATTAAAAGCATTGCACCAACAAAAGCAATATTGCCATTAAAAAAGTTTTCGACAATGTCTTTAAAAAATACACCTATTATTAATACAGGTAACATCGACAATAATATTTTTGCTACATATTGTGTCTCTGTATTATATTTAAATTTTAACAAACCTTTAAACAGATCGGCAATATCGTTTCTAAAAACAACAATTGTGCTTAAAACAGTTGCACCATGAACAACAACCGAAAAAATAAGGCTGTCGGTGGGTTCAATGCCCAAAAGTGCTTTTCCAATTTCAAGATGCCCGCTGCTACTTATGGGCAAAAACTCAGTTAACCCCTGGATAAGCCCAAGGATTAATGCTTCGAAAAAATTCATATATTATATAGTTTATTTGTCAGATGGTTTTTTTAGTATAGCGTATACTTCAAAAACAAACCCTAATAAAACAATCATTGGAGCTAATGTAATGCGCCTAAAGCTGAACATCGATTCGTTAAATACGTTAGGGTCGGTTGAGCCGCCACCTGCCATTAATATTAACCCAATTACAATAATGCCAAGGCCAATTGCTAAAAGTATGTAGTTTTGTTTTTCGAGTGTAAAACCAATTTTTTTGTTTTCAGTATTATTGCTCATTTTTGTATAAATAAATGTTAGTAATATAAGTCGCCGGTACGTAAACGTAAATACCTGTTTACAGCAAAAAAGGTCGATATTAAAACAATAAGTAACCCTACTATAAATACACTGGCAAATAATATAGCCAAAAGGTTAAGGTCGTTTAGTATTGCAAGTTCGGGTAGCTCGCGTTCGATAAAATACACAACAATACCCAATAAAAAATAGGTAATTAAAATACTAAAAAAAGCATGCGATAAACTACGGTTTAAAAACGGGGCTCTTACAAACGAACGTGTTGCCCCAACTAATTGCATGGTTTTAATAATAAACCTGTTGGCATATACCGATAAACGGATAGTATTGTTTATTAACGATAACGAAATTATAAACAGAAGTGAACTGAAAATGAGTAATACCCAGCTTATTTTGCTTACATTTTTGTTTACAAGGTCGACTAACGATTTTTGGTATGCAACTTCTTTAACCGCGCTGTTTGTAAGTATAGCAGCCTCAATTTTTGCAATACTGTCGGGGTTGGCGTATTCGGCAAACAGCCTTACATCAATCGATGGAAGTAACGGGTTATAACCTAAAAATTCGATAAAATCTTCGCCAAGCTCTTCTTGTAATTCTTTTGCAGCACGCTCTTTTGTAATATACTCGGTCGATTTTACATATATCGATGCATCAAGCTTTTTTTGAAGCCTTATCATCTCAACTTCACGTATGTCGTTGTTAAGTATTACCGAAAAACCTATATTCTCCTTAACATGTTTCGATAACTTTTGGGCATTTAATAAAAGTAAACCAACCAAACCAACAGCAAATAATACAAGCGATATGCTTATTATTGATGTTAAATACGAACTGCGTAACCTTTTTTTTGTCGCTTTATTGTCGTGTTTGCTCATGTGCCTGTTTTGTTAAGGTTTGCAAAGATATAAATATTTGCTATTAATATTTAGTATTAAGCATAATACATTTTAATCTAAAAAACTTAAAATATGCCACGTTTAGTATATTACTTGTAATATAGTTGTAATTTTACAAGCCAAATTAATTGGCTTAACAATGCTTAACATACCTTAGCAAGGTTTAAATTATTGAAAAACAATGAATAAAAATATTCATTATAATTGTTGTATTTCAAACTTAAATTATATTTTCGTAAGCTGAAACTTTAAAATGTTTTTATAACATTATGCTAATAGTTATTTAATTAATTAATTAATGGAAACTAAGGATTTATCAAACGGATCTGTTCAACCTGAAAATGGTGCCGAGGCCAACGTTAATAACGATGGCAAACAAATAATAGATAACAACGAAACTGCAAAAAACAAAGCCACCGAACAGCCTATTGTCAAGCCTGTTGCAGTTGCAACGCCAGGCGACGATGAACACGGTATCGAACCATCGTTTAAAGTTATTGATAGCGACGATAATGCGCAGGTTGAGGTTGAGGATTACTCCGGCTTATCGCGGCAAGAGCTTTTGGCAAAGCTTAACGAGCTAATTAATAGTTTCCAAAACGATGAAATTCGCGATGCTGTTGAAGAAATAAAATCGTGTTTTTATAAAAGCCTGAAAACCGAAACCGCCGAAGCTCGCGAAAAATTTATTGAAGAGGGGGGCAATGCCGAAGACTTTAAGTTTACCGACGACGGCTCGGAAGACACTTTTAAAACTTTGTACGACCAATACCGCGAACATAAAGCCGCTATAAACCAAAAACACGAAGCCGAAAAGGCCAAAAATTTAGAGGCTAAACTTAAAATTATTGACGAAATTGGCGAACTTATAAATAAAGAAGAATCAATAAATAAAACTTTTCAGGAGTTCCGCGAGCTTCAACAACGCTGGCGCGATATTGGACTTGTACCTCAAAACGAGGTTAAAGGCCTTTGGGAAAGCTACAACCATAATGTCGAAAAATTTTACGATTATATTAAAATTAATAAAGAACTCCGCGATTTAGATTTAAAACACAACCTGGAGTTGAAAATTGAACTTTGCGAAAAAGCCGAATCACTGTTACTCGAAGAGTCGGTTACAAGAGCATTTAAACTTTTACAAGATTACCATAACCAATGGCGCGAAATTGGCCCCGTACCTGCCGAACAAAAAGAAGATATTTGGGAAAGGTTTAAAGCCGCTACATCGCAAATAAATAAAAAACACCAGGATTATTTTGAAAGCCTGAAAGACCAACAAATTAAAAACTTAGAGCAAAAAACTGCTTTATGCGAAAAAGTTGAGCAAATTGTTGCCGAAGGTGTTGAAAAAGCCAGTAATTGGGAAGAAAAGTCTAACGAAATTATTGAAATACAAAAAATTTGGCGGACAATTGGATTTGCACCAAAAAAAGACAATAATAAAATTTATCATAGGTTTAAAACAGCATGTGATTCGTTTTTTGCCCAAAAACGCGAGTTTTATAAAGATGCAAAAGAGGAACAAAAAAATAACATGCAGCTTAAACTCGATTTATGCGTTCAGGCCGAAGCCCTAAAAGACAGCACCGAGTGGAAAAAAACCACCGAAGACTTTGTTAAATTACAAAAACGATGGAAAGAGATTGGCCCGGTTCCGCGCAAACACTCCGACATTCTTTGGAAACGCTTTCGTTCAGCTTGCGATTTTTTCTTTAAAGTTAAAAATGAACATTTTTCGACAATTGACTCTAAACAAGAAGAAAACCTTGCTGCTAAAGAAGAACTTATTTCAAAAGTTGCCGAGTTTAAAATTGGTGCCGACGAAAAAGCCAGCCTTAAAGAACTTATGGACTTGCAAAAACAATGGAGCGACATTGGCCACGTTCCGATTAACAAAAAAGACGATGTCCAAAAACGGTTCCGCGATGCTATTAATAAACAGTTCGAGGCGTTTACTATCGAAACCGGCGAACGTAACAAAATGAACTTTAAAAATAAAGTTGAAGGCTGGGTTAGCTCAAACTCGCGTAACAAAATTTACAGCGAACGTAACAAACTTGTTACAAAAATTAAAGAACTCGAAAACGAGGTAGCTCTATACGAAAATAATATGGGATTTTTCTCAAAATCAAGCAATTCCGATGCCCTTATTGCCGATATTAATCGAAAAATTACCCGTGCTAAAGAAAACATCGAACAGTTTAAAGAAAAACTTAAAATGATGGATAATATTGACGAAAATAGTTAAAATTAATATATAACTTTTTACAAACCGGGTGTTTCGATTTATTATCAGATACCCGGTTTTTTTTATATCAAAACCATAAAACAAAAAAAACAATAATATAATAAATACTTTTTTAACTTAGCAGCCTACTATAAACCACAAAATTATAATGAAAAAACTGTTGTATTTAATAATTTTGGCTTTTGTAATAGCTACTAATGCCAACTCGCAAACAGGTACTGTACGCGGTTTTGTTTACGAAAAAGAGACTGGCGAACCAATTATTTTTACCAGCGTTTACCTGCAAAATACTACTTACGGAACAGCTACCGATGTTAATGGTTTTTATAGCATTTCAAAAGTTAAACCAGGCAATTACACTTTAGTTGTAACATATATTGGTTACGATACAGTTAAAGTGCCAGTAAAAATTATAGCCGGCGAAATTCAAAACCAAAAAGTTGAAATGACTGAATCGTCAATAAAACTCGACGAATTTATTGTATCGGCACAAAAACAGGAACTGCAAACAACAATACATGCCTCGGTAACAAAAGTAAGCCCTAAACAAATTAGCCAGCTCCCCTCAATTGGTGCAGTACCCGATATTGCCCAGTTTTTACAAGTAGTGCCAGGTGTGGTTTTTACCGGCGATCAGGGCGGTCAACTTTATATACGTGGTGGATCGCCAATTCAAAACAAAGTTTTGCTCGACGGAATGGTGGTTTACAACCCTTTTCACAGTATTGGCTTGTTCTCGGTTTTCGATTCGGATATTTTACGTAATACCGATGTTTTTACCGGTGGGTTTAATTCCGATTACGGCGGCCGAATTTCGTCGGTAATGGACATTACAACCCGCGATGGTAATAAAAAGCGGTTCAAAGGAAAACTGTCGGGCGATACTTTTGGAGCAAAACTATTGGTTGAAGGCCCAATTATTAAAGCTGACGACAACGACAAACTTTCATTATCGTACGTGTTGTCGGCAAAAACATCGTACCTTGAGCAAACAAGCAAACAAATTTATAAATACGCGAACCAACAAGGACTGCCATTTGGTTTTAACGATTT
>CAZJCR010000191.1:0-2617 GCA_964544385.1 uncultured Bacteroidales bacterium | reverse complement strand
ACAGTGCTGCAGGTTCAAAAGTAAATGTATTTGGTTTTAGGTTTTCCGATTATGTTGCCAATTATCAAGACATATCGGACCTAAACTGGGAGTCGATGGGGGTTGGTTCAAATATTGTTTTGGTGCCACAAGGTGCCGGCGCATTAATTACTGCCAACGTAGCTTACTCGAACTATAAAATAGCTATGGCCTCGGCCGACGATAAACCCCGTACCAGCGATATTGGCGGGTTCAATATGGGGTTAAAGTTTACATACTTTTTAGGCGATAACCAATTAGATTATGGTGTTGAACTATTGTCGCTGCGCACAAATTTTGAGTTTAATAACGAAAACGGCGCATATATTACACAAGTTGATAATACTGCCGAACTTGGTGCATACATTAAATATAAAGTATCGATAGGCAATTTACTGTTTGAACCGGGTTTTAGGCTGCAATATTACGCATCGTTGCCCGAACTTAGCCCCGAACCACGCCTTGGGCTAAAATATAAGATAAACAACAACCTGCGCATAAAGGCTGCTGCCGGTTTATACAGCCAAAATTTAATTGCGGCAAACTCCGACAAAGATGTTGTAAACCTATTTTATGGTTTTTTATCGGGACCTCAGCGGTTACAAGACGAATTTAACGGACGGCAGGTAAAATCGTCGTTACAAAAATCGCGACATTTTATATTAGGCGTTGAGTACGATTTAAACCAGTTTGTAACATTTAATGTCGAAGGTTATTACAAATACAACCCGCAAACTACCGAGCTAAACCGCAATAAAATGTTCGACGACGATGCATCGAACGCCTTTGAACCCGAAATGCTGAAAAAAGATTTTATACTTGAAGAGGGCGATGCTTATGGGGTTGACTTTTTGTTAAAATACGATATCAAAAACCTTAATTTGTGGGCTGTTTACTCGCTTGGTAAAGTAAACCGGCTTGGCGAGTTTTTAAATCAAAAAGGCGAGGTTGAAGTACTAAAATACTCGCCACATTTTGACCGCCGCCATAACATTAACCTTATGGTATCGTACGTTTTTGGCCGCGACCTTAATTGGGAGGCCGGTATAAGGTGGAACTATGGTTCGGGTTTCCCGTTTACAAAAAACGATGGTTACTATGAAAAAATTCCATTTTTAAACGGTATTAATACCAATTATACCGACGCTAACGGGCGTTTGGCCTATATTTTGGGCGACATTAACAATGGGCGTTTACCCGATTACCACCGTTTAGATGCAAACATAAAACGAACATTTTTTATTTCCGATTGGTCGGAATTGCAATTAATAGCCAGTGTTACAAATATTTACAACCGCAAAAATATGTTTTATGTCGATAGGGTGCGCAACCAAAAAGTATACCAATTGCCCATTTTACCGAGTATTGGTTTAAGCCTTACTTTTTAATAAGTAAATTGCCACAAAAAACCATAAATAGTTAATTTGAATTTAAAAAAAACAATTATTAATGTACTTTTGTGGTTTGGTGTAAACTTAATTTTTTTTCATGTCATCAACACGATATATTTTTGTTACCGGCGGAGTTACTTCGTCGTTAGGTAAAGGCATAATATCGGCCTCGTTGGCCAAGTTACTACAATCAAGGGGTTATAAAGTAACTATACAAAAACTCGACCCTTACCTTAATGTCGACCCCGGAACTTTGAACCCTTACGAACATGGCGAGTGTTACGTTACCGATGATGGTGCTGAAACCGACTTGGATTTAGGCCATTACGAACGGTTTTTAAATGTGCCAACATCGCAAAGCAATAATGTAACTACAGGCAGTATTTATAAATCGGTTATTGAAAAGGAACGCCGTGGTGATTATTTAGGCAAGACAGTACAAATAATTCCGCATATTACCGATGAGATAAAACGCCGTATAAAAATTTTAGGCACAAAATATCAGTACGATTTTGTTATAACCGAAATTGGTGGCACTGTTGGCGACATTGAGTCGCTGCCATATATCGAAACTGTACGCCAGTTAAAATGGGAACTTGGCGAAAATACCATGGTTATTCATTTAACATTAGTGCCATATTTAAGTGCGTCGGGCGAACTTAAAACAAAACCAACCCAACACTCGGTAAAAACCCTGCTCGAGGCCGGAGTACAACCCGATATACTGGTACTGCGCACCGAAAAAGAACTAAATGCCGACATAAGGCGCAAGGTTGCTTTATTTTGTAACGTTAATATAAACTGTGTTATCCAGTCAATCGACGTTTCGACAATATACGAGGTGCCACTTAAAATGAAAGAAGAGGAACTCGATATACGGGTGCTCGAAAAATTCAGGCTGCCAATAACAAAAGAAACCGATTTAAAAGCCTGGAAAGAATTTTTGCACCAGTTTAAAAACCCCGAAAAAAATGTTTGCATTGCACTTGTTGGCAAATATGTTGAACTGGCCGATGCTTACAAATCGATAGTTGAAGCGTTTATACATGCCGGAGCTGTTAATAAATGCAAAGTTAACATTAAGCTTGTGCACTCCGAAAACATTAATAAAAAAAACGTTGACGAAATACTCCAAAATATTCAGGGTATTGTTGTTGCCCCGGGTTTCGGGCATCGTGGTATCGAAGGAAAAATAACAGCAGTTCAGT
>CAZJCR010000190.1:0-7822 GCA_964544385.1 uncultured Bacteroidales bacterium | reverse complement strand
TATCCATCGTAACGGTTTAGACCTTCCATGGTGCCTATCCAAATAAAACCGTAATTGTCTTGACCAATACAGTTAACTATATTGTTCGACAAACCATTTTGAGTGGTAATATAGCTAAACCTAAGGTCGGTATTTTGGGCAGGCAACTGTAAAATACTAAACAAAACTATGGTGGTAAAAACATATAGTTTGTTTTTATGCAAGTTTATATACCAACTATTTTGCTTTTTATTTGTGTAATTTAATTGCATAACTGCGTTTATACCTGCAAAAATTATAATAACCCTATTAAACAACAACCCAAAATACAAATAATGAATATAGTAAAATTTATTGAATAAAATATCGATAATAAAACAATACAATAAAACAAAAGGTTTGGATTTTTACAACAAACGTATATTATACTGATTAATAATATTTTAAGATAAATTAAAATCAATAATAAATATGACATGCAATTTGCGTTTTATTTAAGTTTTGTTGCATAAAAAAACTACTTTTGCCGCCTGATAATTTTCAAATATAACTATGATATCAGTTGACGGCTTAACGGTTGAATTTAACGGTTCGACACTTTTTAAAGATATATCGTTTGTAATAAACGATAAAGACAGGATAGCTCTTATGGGCAAAAACGGCGCGGGAAAATCGACATTGTTAAAAATACTTGCCGGTGTACGCACCCCAAACCGGGGCAAAGTGTCGGCACCTAAAGATGCTGTTATAGCATATTTACCGCAACACCTTATGGTTAACGATAACCGTACGGTTTTTGAAGAGGCTTCGCAGGCTTTTGCCCATATTTTTGCTATGGAGTCCGAAATAAACCGTATAAATTCCGAGTTGGCCGAGCGTACCGACTACGAGTCGGACGGGTATTACCAGCTTATTGAGCAGGTATCGGCTTTAAGCGAGAAATTTTACTCGATTGAAGATACCAACTTTGATGCCGATGTTGAAAAAATATTATTAGGGCTTGGCTTTATGCGTAGCGACTTTAACCGCCCTACAAACGAATTTAGCGGCGGTTGGCGCATGCGTATCGAACTGGCAAAAATACTTTTGCAAAAACCCGACCTTATTTTGCTCGACGAGCCTACAAACCACATGGACATTGAATCGATACAATGGCTCGAAGAGTTTTTAATAAACAGCTCAAAAGCTGTTATGGTTATAAGCCACGACCGGGCTTTTATCGACAATATTACAACACGTACCATTGAAGTTACAATGGGCCGCATTTACGATTATAAAGCAAATTACTCGGCATACCAGATTTTACGCCGCGAACGCCGCGAGCAGCAGCTTAAATCATTTAACGAGCAACAAAAAATGATTGCCGAAACTACCGAGTTTATTGAGCGTTTTAAAGGTACATACTCGAAAACATTACAGGTACAAAGCCGTGTTAAGATGCTCGAGAAACTCGAACTGGTTGAAGTTGACGACGAAGACCGCTCGGCTTTGAGGCTTAAATTTCCACCATCGCCAAAATCGGGCAGTTACCCGGTTATTGTCGACAATGTAGCAAAAACATATGGCAACCACCTTGTGTTTAAAAACGCCAACCTTACTATTGAACGCGGCGAACGCGTTGCTTTTGTTGGCAAAAACGGCGAAGGGAAATCGACACTTGTTAAGGCAATTATGAAAGAAATTGACCACGATGGCAACCTTAACCTTGGCCATAATGTTATGATTGGCTACTTTGCCCAAAACCAGGCATCACTACTCGACGAAGACCTTACGGTTTTTCAAACAATTGACAACATTGCAGTTGGCGACATACGCACAAAAATAAAAGATATACTTGGGGCCTTTATGTTTGGTGGCGACAACTCGGCAAAAAAAGTAAAAGTACTGTCGGGCGGCGAGCGAACAAGGCTTGCAATGATAAAACTGCTTTTACAACCTGTAAACCTGCTTATACTCGACGAGCCTACCAATCATTTAGACATGAAAACCAAAGACATTTTAAAAGATGCTTTAATTGATTATGATGGCACAATGATACTTGTATCGCACGACCGCGACTTTTTAGACGGCCTTGTGAGTAAAGTTTACGAGTTTGGTAACAAGCAAGTAAAAGAGCATTTGGGCGACATAAAATCGTTCTTATCAAAAAAACGAATGGAGAACTTACGCGAGTTGGAGAAAAAATAGAGAAAACCGCAAAAAAACCTTTTTTATTTAGCGATACTAAACTAAATGTAAAAAATATCTAAATTAGTATCATAAAAAATTATATAATGATACCAAAATACCACAGGTTTGAAGTTAACATAATACAAAAAAAGTTTTACTCCGACACTGGTAAGAGTTATCCAACAACAGCAGTAATAACATTTTTAAATTCCGACAATATCACCATTCAGGTTTCTGAATACGGATACCTGACAACATCAGAGATATACGAACAAATTTCGCAAACAAATACTATCGACTTAAGCAACTGCTATGTAAAAAATTTTTCGATTACAGCATTCCGCCGAACCCAACTGCTCAATAAAAACGACATAATAAAAATTAATAAAATACATGCATCAAAAGCATTTTTCGACTCAAATTACACTACCGATTTTTCGTTTATAAATTTTGATGAGGCCGATTTTACCGAATGTTATTTTACCGGCGGCGACGTAAACTTTTCGCACTCAATTGCAACAAAAGAGCCCGCAATATTTTATTCGGCAATTTTTAACTCAAAAGTTTGCGATTTTTCAAATTCAATTTTTGCCGAAGGGGTAAACTTTAAGAATGTTGTTTTTAGCTATGGCATTAAGAATTTTCAGTATACCGATTTTGGAATTGGCGAAGTGAATTTTATAAATACCAATTTTGGCGGTGGCGAAATATTATTTTTAAACACATCGTTCAATAGCGGTAACATATCGTTTAAAGTTGCAATGTTTGGCAATGGCAAGGTCGATTTTCATTACTCCAAATTTGGCAGCGATGACATATCATTTGAGCGTACTAATTTTGGCGACGGCAGCGTTGATTTTCGAAAAGTAGAATTTGGCTCGGGCAAAGTAAATTTTAACAGGTCGGTTTTTGGAAATGGCGACGTTACATTCGAGGCCTGCGCTTGTATAGGCCGAATTACATTTAAAAAAGCCACATTTAACAACGGCCTTTTAAGCTTTGAACTTGCCGAAATGGCAAACTCTGAAATTGATTTGGAAAAAGCAACCTTTGGCAATGGCCCTATAACTTTTTTAGGTTCACAATTTAAAAACATTATTATTAATGGATGCCAAATTAATTGCTATCTCGATTTAAGGGTAGACAAATGCGAAAATATTGACCTAAGCGACACCGTTGTACGCGATATTATCGACTTTAAACCATTTGGTTATAACGTTTCGATTAAAACACTCAACCTTTCGGGAATGAGACTTTTGGGCATTATTTACATTGACTGGCACAAAAATAATGTCGAAAAAATGATTATAAACAACACCAACACCTCATTAGACCAAAAAGCCGAACAATTCAGAACACTTAAAGAAAGCTTTAACAAAGCCGGACAATACGCCGACGAAGACCATGCATATGTTTGGTTCTAACGTTTCGAACTTTCCGACAACTATTCGAAACATAAGAACAAAAACATTACACAAAACATTGGGAACACGGTTTTGTATTATTTTCAAAAACTACTTTTCGACAAAGCCGGCTTATTTGCCACAAACCCGGCAAGGGTAATGTTTTCGATGCTAATTGTTTATTCGGCCTTTAGTTTATTATACATCTTTATTCAAATTACAGGTTTGGGAAATATAGCCTCGGGGCTTGGAGGTAACCACGACGCGATAGGTATTATTGGCCGTAGTTTCTTTTTTAGCGGAGTTACATTTTTTACCATTGGTTATGGCGATTTTTACCCTATGGGCATAATAAGAGTTTTTGCTTTACTCGAAGGGTTCACAGGAGTTTTTTAATGTCGTATTTTACCGTTGCTTTTGTACGCAAAATACTACGCTAATAACAATCAACAATTATTGCATTACCCACTAATTTGCCCACCCAAAAAAAATAGTTAATTTGGCACCTGCTAAATAACTATATAAATGACAGCTACTTTTAAACTAAAAATTGCAATATTAACATTCAATGTTTTTGCTATTTTAAATATTAATGCACAAATAAATTTTACAAACGGTTCACAATTCAAGTATTTAAAAGGCAATAACGCGGCATCAATACCAGCAAACTGGTATACAAACCAGTTTAATGCCGACAGTTGGCAAACCGCGCAAGCTCCTTTTAGATATGGCGACGGTACTGGCGGCACATTATTGTCCGACATGCAAAACAAATACACAACACTTTACTTAAAATCAACATTTACAGCATCGCAGATAAATAAAATAACTAATGTCGATATTAATGTAAACTACGACGACGGCTTTATTATGTATATTAACGGCACCGAGGTTTTACGGAAACTTGCCCCAACAAACGCTAATAGCAATTCGGTTGCAACCGATAACCATGAATCGGGCGGTTTCGAAAAATTCAACATATCAATCAGCAATTCAAAAATTATTGAAGGCCAAAACTCAATAGCCATACAAGCCTTTAACGTTAGCCCCGAAAGCTCCGATTTTTATTTCGACACATCAATTGAGGCTAATATAAGCCTGCCCGAAACAAACATTACTACTTTCCCGGTTTATAGCCATAGCGGCGGGTATTACAACCAACCATTCGGGCTAACATTAACATCGCCATCTGATACCTTACATATTGTTTACACAATTGATGGAAGTAACCCCCAAACATCGGTAACAGCAATAAACGGTGGACAAAAAGTTACAATACCGGTTGACCCCGCCAACACCAACCGCCCACAAACCCCCGGTTTTATTGTGCGCGCATCGTTGGCTTACGCCGGATACAAACCCGGCCTGCCTACTGCTCAAACCTATATTTTTTATAACAACGTGTTAACACAAAAATACCCCGGCGGAAACTGGCCTGCCAACAGCGTAAATAACCAATGGGTTGATTACGACATGGATACACGTATCACACAATCAACCCCATACTCGTTGCAAATGGCCGGGGCTTTTGCCCAATTACCAACAATATCGGTTGTAACCGATAACGAAAACCTTTTTAGCCCAACATCGGGCATTTATGTAAACGCGCTAAACCATGGCGATACGTGGGAACGCTTTTGCTCGGTACAGCTTATCGACCCCGATGCCGACAGTGTTTTTAACGTAAACGCCGGCTTGCGTATTCGCGGAGGCTGGAGCCGCCACAGCGAGTACCCTAAACACGCGTTCAGGCTTTTTTTTAGGGGCGAATATGGTTTTGCAAAACTAAGGTACCCACTATTCGGCGACGAAGGCGTTACCGAATTCGATAAAATTGATTTACGATGCGAGCAAAACTATGCATGGTGCAACGGGCAAAACCGGAACTCGATGGTACGCGAGGTTTTTTCACGCGACTCGCAACGCGACATGCAACAACCATATACACGCAGCCGTTATTATCACCTGTTTTTAAACGGAATGTACTGGGGAATGTACATGACCCAGGAACGCGCCGAAGCCCGGTTTGCATCGGACTATTTTGGCGATAAACCCGACGACTACGACGTGGTAAAAGTTAATGGCGACTATTCGGGAACTATTGAAGCCACCGACGGAAACCTTGAAGCCTGGCGAAATATTTATAATAAAACAACCACAGGCTTTGTAACAAACAAAGCTTATTTTGAACTCGAAGGAAAAGACGAGTTTGGTAACCCCAAAAAAGGCAGCCGCGTTTTAGTCGATATCGATAATCTTATTGATTATATGATTACTATATTTTACACCGGAAATTTTGATGCCCCTGTTACCGCTTTTGGAGGCAACGACAAGCCAAATAATTTTTATACCATATTTAACCGCAACGACAAAACACAAGGTTTTAAGTTTTTTGCCCACGATGCCGAACACTCGCTAATGTATTATAGCGCCAGCCCGGGTATTGGCATTAACGAAAACCGTGTGTCGCCTGCTGGCATGTCATTATCGTCGTTCAGCTATTTTCACCCGCAATGGCTGCACCATAAACTTACCGCAAACCCCGAATACCGACAACGTTTTGCCGACAGGGCATACAAACATCTTACCGGTAACGGCGTTTTTACACCCGAGGCATGTAAAGCACGTATTTTGCCCCGTACACAATCAATTAACATGGCCGTTGTTGCCGAATCGGCACGCTGGGGCGATACAAAAAATAACCAGCCTTACACAAAAGATAACGACTGGTTAAAAGAGATTGAAACACTAAACAACTTTTTTTTTCCGAAACGTACCAATATTGTAATATCGCAACTTAAAACAGCATTGCTTTACCCAGCAATTGATGCACCACAAATGCTAGTAAATTCAACTAACGTTTCAAACCAAACTATCGAAATATCGGGGCAAACCCAGGTTACAATTAATAACCCAAACAACAATGGGCAAATTTACCTTACAGATAATGGCATTGACCCACGTAAAACAGGTGGTGGAAGCAGCGGCCTTGCAAAAATTATTACCAGCGGAACTGTATTACAATTAGACAACACCGCGATTATAAAAGCACGTGTTTATAATAATAACACTTGGTCGGCATTGGTAACACTTGTAATTAAACATACAACTCCCGATTATAGCGGGCTGCGTATTACCGAAATACATTACCACCCGTCCGACTCAATTATTAATAACGATACAATTGACGATAAAAGTTTTGAATTTATTGAATTTAAAAACGTTGGACAAAGTACAATAAACCTTTCGGGGATACGCGTCGATTCGGCTGTGAGCTATACTTTTCCAGATGGCGCACTTTTGCCCCCCGGCCAGTTTTGGGTAATTGCATCAAAACCAAAATGGTTTTACGAACGTTACGGAATAGTACCATCGGGCAACTATAGCGGAAATTTGGCAAACAGCGGCGAGTATATTTTAGTTGAAACGCCAAATGAACAACCTTTAATAACTTTTGCGTACAGCGACGATGCTCCATGGCCTATTGCTGCCGATGGCGACGGAAACTCGCTGCATTGCAAAGAAATTAACCCCGAAAACACACCCGATCAATGGCAATACTGGAAACCATCGCGCGTAAACGGCGGTAGCCCTTTTAAAAACGATTTACTTTTGACTGATATTAATGAAAAACAAAATACTAATGCTGTAATAGCTGTTTATCCGAACCCAACAACCAAGTATGTTACTATTGGCGGCGACTCGGATACCAATTACACCGCTAAAATATACGATGTTAACGGGCATGTAATATGGAATGGCCTTTTTACACAAACACAAACAATTGATTTGCAAAAATTACATATTAATACCGGAATTTATGTTTTACATGTTAGTTGGAACAATGGTTTTTGTACAAAAAAAATAGTATTTACTAATGTTAATAATTTATAATCAACACATAATAAAAAAGTATAAAAAAATTGGCAAAAAAAATTAGATTTATTTGGCAAATAAAATTGAATTGCGTAAAATTGCAAACCCAAAAACAAGGCTAAAAGGCTTTGAAAAAAGGGGATTAAATACTCGAATTTTGAGTTTTTAATAAAGGGCCCATAGCTCAGTTGGTTAGTAGCACCTGACTCATAATCAGGGGGTCACTGGTTCAAGCCCAGTTGGGCCCACAAAAGCACTCAAGTAGTTTTGGGTGCTTTTTTTATTCCCTAAATTTACTGTTACATCAGTTGGTTAGTAGCATCCCGATTTTTAATCGGGAGGGTCACTGGTTCAAGCCCAGTTGGGCCCACAAAAGCACTCAAGTAGTTTTGGGT
>CAZJCR010000189.1:0-7860 GCA_964544385.1 uncultured Bacteroidales bacterium | reverse complement strand
CGCAGGTTAAAAGAGAATCCAAAAATGGCGCAACAAATTATAAAAGCCTTATTTATAAGGGGGTAGTCAATCCTCGGTTAAATCAATTAGTTTTGAACGGTAAACCGAAAAAAGTTTTGATTTACTTATAAAACCAATATACCTGCCGTTTTGACAAACTGGTAGGTTCCAGCTATTATTTTGCGAGAATTTTTTTAGAGCCGAGTCCATACTCTCGGTAATATCAATTACCGCCGGTGGTATTTGCATCAGGTTTACAATATTGGTATTATACAATTCAGTGTTAAACATAATTTCACGAATATCGTCGAGTAAAACAATACCTGTTAAAAAGCCATCGGAGTTTATTATTGGAAAAATATTGCGCCTCGAAACAGTAATGGCTTTAACCAACCCATCGAGCTTTGCCGATTCGTGAATAGGGAAAAAATCGGTTTCGACCAAATTACTTACATCTAAAAACTGCAAAACAGCTTTGTCTTTATGGTGCGTTAAAATTTGCCCACTTTGCTCAAGCTGCCAGGTAACAACCGAGCCAGGAGCCAACGATTTTGCTACAATGTAAGCCATAGTTGTAGTAATCATTAACGGAATAATTAGTTGGTAACCACTTGTAATTTCGGCAATTAAAAAAATACCAGTAAGTGGAGCATGTAAAACACCGGCTAACATTCCAGCCATACCAGTTAATGCAAAATTGGCAACAGGCAGGTTTAGGTTAAACACAGTATTTATTAAAAAAGCAAATGTGAAACCTAATATACAGCCTGTAAAAAGCGATGGTGCGAATATACCCCCTATTCCACCAGAGTTTATTGTTAATGATGTTGCAAAAACTTTAATTAAAACTAATAAAACAAAATATGTTAATACAACAAAAACACTATTGCCAAATAATGCTAAAAAACTATGGTTAAAAACTTGTATAGCATTACCGTTAAGTATAAGCTTTATTACATTAAACCCCTCGCCATATAAAGCCGGAAAAAAATAAATCAACAGTCCCAAAATAGGCGCGCCAACAAGTACGCGTTTGTAAAACGATTTTATTCCCGAAAAATAAGTATCGACAGCAACAAATATTTTTGCAAAATAATATGATACCAAGCCTGCAAAAGCCCCTAAAAAAATATAAAACAAAATATGCTTGCTAATAAACGGTTGCGTTGTTGCAAACTCGAAAAAAGCATACCCCGGGAAAAAAAGGTGCGCTGTAATTGCACCCGATACCGACGCTATTAATAAAGGTATTAACGAAAAACGGTTCATGTCGAGCAATAAAACCTCGATACAAAAAACTATACCCGCAATTGGCGTATTAAAAATTGCCGAAATACCACCGGCGGCACCGCAGCCTAACAATGTGGTTATACTTTTATAATTAAGCCGGCATACTTTGCCTAAATTACTCCCGATAGCCGCACCAGCACTAATAATAGGCGACTCGAGCCCAACGCTGCCACCAAAACCAGCAGTAAACACCGCACCTGTAACCGACGAAAATATTTTATGTAACCGCATTAAACTATTACGCTTTGCTATTGTATGCAATATTGATGATATTGAATGTGCGCCATGGTCGTTTATTACAAATTTTTTAAATAAAACGGTAATTAAAATACCAATTGCCGGATAAACAATAATTCGATAATTATGAAAATCGAAATTTAAACTGCCCTGAAAAAATTTGTGCATATAGTAAACGCCTGTTTTTAAAATACCCGCAGCAATACCTGCCAAAATACCTATAATAGCACTTAGGGTAAATAAAAATTTTTGGTCGCTAATATTGTGCATGCGCCAAATTAAAACACCTGTAAAAAGGTTTTTAAGTGTTTTTATAAATTTATACCACACAATTTAATTATTGGTAAATAAACAAATAATACCTAAGTTTAGCGGTTAAATCACAGCAAATAAACACTTTACGTAGGTATAACCACCATGCCGAGTTTGTTGTGTTTCACTAACCAAGTATAGTAAAACAGTTACAAAATCTAAATCGATTGAGCGAATTGCTCAATTTGGTTAATAATAACATACCCTGTAAAACAATGTTTACTAATTGGTAAAATTATTTTACAAAAAAAAATTTTACAAACTCAAAAAAACTTGCAATACATATCTAATAATTTGATTATAAAATTAAATATTATAAATTTATGCCTAACAAACGTGTAAAAAGGGTATGAGAAAAAATATATTACTGGTTGTATTGCAAATTGTTATTTATACATATGCAATAGGCAGCAATTTAAAATTTAAGCACATTACCGAACAACAAGGCCTTGCCAATAATTGGGTACGGTGTATTTATCAAGACGAAAAAGGCTTTATGTGGTTTGGCACATCAGATGGTGTTTCGAGGTACGACGGTTACGACTTTAAAACCTACCGCCCTGCTAATATAAACGGTACAACAATTAGCGATGTTAATGTAAACTCAATTATAAAATGTAACAACAACCAACTTTGGTTTTGCACCGACAAAGGAGCCTATTGTTATAATAACAAAACCGACAACCTGCAACCTGTTAAAAACCTTGATATTGAAGTTATATTATGCGCCTTTAACAAAAACGACAGTACAATTTGGCTTGGCAGCTCGTCGGGTTTATACATGTACAACCCGTTACAACAAAGTTTAGCAATTAATAAAAATACCTTACATAACCAATATGTTAATGTAATTTTTAGCGACTCGCGCGGTAAAATTTGGGTTGGTACACGAGCCGGCTTATACCTTTACAACAATGTTGACAATTGCTTTATCAATATTAAAAACAATAACCAGCCAAACAATAAAACTATATATAATGTATTATCGATAACCGAAGACCATAAAGGAAATATATGGATTGGAACAGCTCAAAACGGGCTTTTACAACTAATTAAAAACAATTGTAATACATATAGCTTTAATTTTTACCATATTGGTAATATTTTAAACCTTTTAGTCGACTCGCAAAACATGTTATGGTTTTGCGGCGACTCGGACCAGGGCTTAGGGGTTTTTAATATTAACGATAGTATTATTGATAGCAAAAAAATAACTTTTTACACCGAAAACCTCATAACACCAGGTAGTATTAGCGATAATTATATTAGTTGTATTTTTGAAGATAACCTTAACGATATTTGGATTGGGACACTTACCGGCGGTGTAAACTACTTTAGCCGCCGATATAAAAAATTTAATATTGTTAATAAAAACAGTTTTAACCATAAAGCAATAAAAAACAACCATGTAAATGCCTTTTACGACGACCAAAACTATATTTGGATTGGCACCGAAGCCGGACTTGAACAATACGATAAACAAAAACAAACTTTTACACTTTACCGCAACATTCAAAACAACCCTAATTCAATTGGTGGAAACTCGGTTTATGCCATTTATAAAGACACATATAAAAATCTTTGGGTTGGTGCGTGGAACGGCGGGCTTAGCAAATACAATTACAAAACCGGCAATTTTGAAAGATACCTGTGCCAAAACCAAAACGACAATGTTTTTACTATTTGCCAAGACAGTAACAACTATTTATGGATTGGCACCTTGGGTCAAGGTTTAAAAAGGCTTAACTTAAAAACCGGTTCGTTTAAAACCTACACAAACATAAACGACAACAAAAACAGTGTTAATAACAACTCGATAAACCATGTAATTTTTACAAAAAAAAACAGGCTACTGGTATCAACATATAGCTCAATTGACGAGTACGACTATAAAAACGATTGTTTTATACGTTATATGTACAATACCAACCCTGTGCAAGATGGCAACAAACGCCATATTATATCGATATTCGAAGACAGCAAAAACAATATATGGGTTACTACTAACAACGGTTTCGAGCTTTTCGACAACGGATTTTCGGGTAAAGTAAAATATACTGTCAATAACGGGTTGCCCGATAATGTTGTACAATCGATAATTGAAGATAATGGCAACTTTTGGATTAGTACAACAAAAGGGCTTAGTAAACTTATTAACGGTGTTGGGCAACCACAAAACCCTGTATTCGAAAACTTTTACAATACCGACGGATTACCAGGTAACGAATTTATTAAACGCTCGTCGTTTAAAACCAATAACGGCGTTTTATTTTTTGGAACATCGGCAGGTTATACTTATTTTACTCCCGACAGTATTACAATTAATACCATTGTACCAAATATTGTACTTACAAACTTTAATATTCTTAATAATAAAAACACGCAAACAAGCAAATACACACCTATATTACAAAATATTAACGAGTTAAACCACATTGAGCTACCATTTAAAAACTCAAATTTTACAATAAAATTTGCCGCTATTAACTACCTTAATACCGAAAAAAACAAGTATAAATACATGCTAAAAGGTTACGATAATAACTGGATTGAAGCCGACGCGAACCGAATAGCATCGTACACAAATATTTTGCCTGGCACATATACATTTTTGGTTACTGGTACCAACAACGACGGCATTTGGAACCCAAACCCCAAAACGCTTTCAATTACTATTATTCCACCTTGGTACATGACAATTGCTTTTAAAGCAGCAGTTATAATTATTATACTTTTAAGCTTTTATTTATTGTACCGGTTAAGGGTAAACTCGCTCAAACGACAACGCAAAATACTCGAAAACAAGGTGGCACAACGCACAAACCAATTGTTAGAGATGAACGTGGTGCTTGAAGAACGACAAGAAGAAATTATGGCACAAAACGCCGAGCTTGAGCGGCATCGCAATAACCTTGAGCAACTTGTTTACGAGCGTACTGCCGAGCTCGAAAACGCATTAAAAAAAGCCGAAGAATCGGACAAACTAAAAAGTGCTTTTTTGGCTAATATGAGCCACGAAATACGTACCCCAATGAACGCAATTTCGGGGTTTGCAAACCTTTTAAACGAAACTAATATCGACACTTTAACACGTCAGCGATATATAAATACAATAAACAATAATGCCGAATCGCTATTATTGCTAATTAACGATATTATCGACATATCGATACTAGAAACCCAACAGCTTAAACTTAACAAAACAGTTTTTAATGTTAGCCAAGTGTTAGATAGTTTATACAATCAGTTTAAAACAAAAACAAATTCAAACACAGTTCTTTTTTACGATGAGGTTTGCAGCCAGCTTTGTTTAAACACCGACCAACAAAGGTTTAAACAGGTTTTATTTAATATAATTGGCAATGCAATAAAATATACCGAAAAAGGCGAAATACATTTTGGTTATACTGTTGACAGCAACTTTGTTAAATTTTACGTTACCGATACCGGCATTGGTATAAGTACCGACGATTTAAAACATATTTTTGAATATTTTAATAAAGTTGACCATAAGGGAGCTAAACTTTTTAGGGGTACAGGTATAGGTTTATCGATTAGTAAACGGTTAATTATGCTTATGGGTGGCGAAATTTGGGTACAATCGGTAGTGAACAAAGGCTCGGAATTTTACTTTACCCTGCCATTAAATAAGTAAATTATTACATATATTGAACTATTCACGCTCACGATAAAGACTTTGTAAGCCTTTCGCTTCACTTTGTAAGCAAAACGCAACAAACATTACATCGGGATTATACCTAAGTAAAGCGTTTGTTCGCTTTGCTACAACCACTCAACTTAGGTTATACTTACCATTCATCTTCCGATACTTTCTTAAGTTCAAATTCCCGTTTCAAATTCCCATTATTAGATTCCCAAGTCCCTTTTAATGCTCTAGTTTCTTTATCTATCTGATATTTAAAAATACCATTCCATTGCGCCGTATCTGGCTGTTCAATCATTTCAATCTCAAAGTATGACCCCTTGTCATTGTAGTTACCAACCATAGGAACATACTTACTGTCAGGTTGTCCAACAAATTTACTTTTACCTGTAACTTTATTGGAGCTATTGTTTACATTCGAATAACCATTTAAAAAATATATTTCTTTTTTATCCCCAAAAGCCCCCTGCCATGCACCATTTATTATGCGCAATGGCGAATCCTGAGGTATTGATTTAAGATGTACCACTTGGATTTTCAATAATTGTTCTGCGGTATATTGTGATAGTTTATCGGTTTGTTGTTTAAAGATATTCCATAAATAAAGATATTTTCGTTGAAGAATTTCTCCCGCTCTGTCATCTGAGTATTCAAAAGCAAAAGAACGATCAGGTACTTTAAAGGTAAGCCAGGTATTATACCGTTTCGTTAACTCGGAATTATTTTTAATTACATTTAGCAGAAATACATCTTCTAAAAGTAAAAGGTCAAATATGATACCTTCTCCTTTCACTTCACTAAATCCTTTTTCTTTTAAAATTGATTCATAATCTGATGCTTTATATCCATATTCATATATCTGGGGCGTGTTTTTAATTAAAAATTCAAAGGAATTAGGGAAGTTCTTACTTAGATCTTTTTCATTCCTTTTTAGCGTGGCAATAAAAAACTGGGATTCAAGAGGAATTATTCCTGCACGAGCATCGTTTCCTTTGCTGAATAATACTAAACTATCCATATAAGCCAGCCATTGACTTTGAGTTTCTGGATCATCTTCTAATCTTGCCAACAACTCATCTAAAGCAAAACAATACTCTATAAGCGAATAATTACATATACTTCTTGCTATAGATTTTTTAATAGCCGATATATGCTTGATTTTTATTGGATCCTTATAATTTGACCAATAAGGATTCATGATATTGATGTCGTTTTCTATGCCTTTATACCTGTTAACTTGACCATATAACTTGTTTGATACAAGAATAGCAATAAAAATTATAATCTGCTTATATTTCATACTTTACCTGTTTATTTCTATTTCAATATCTAAAAATTCAGAATCGCTTTTATCAATACCCAAAGCCTTTAAAGCATCGATTTTATTTTTCAAATAAGGTGATAATGTATTGTTTAATAACTCAGTAGATCCAGTAACTTTCTCCATAGTTATTCCAGATGAATAAGTTTCCCCTGTTGCAGCAATTAATTTATCTTGGGTTAAACTAAACTCTTGATGACCAGTTCCTGGTAAAATACATCCTTCAGA
Organism: uncultured Bacteroidales bacterium; assembly: GCA_964544385.1. GTDB lineage: Bacteria > Bacteroidota > Bacteroidia > Bacteroidales > SZUA-534 > CAZJCR01. The sequence continues at coordinate 808 of CAZJCR010000189.1, read as the reverse complement.
GTCCCAAACCTCATTTCCAATATGAATTAAAATCCAATTACGAGTAATATACCCTCCAGATTGGTCATACTCACCATGTGTTTTTACCCACAATTCATTCAGCCTATTTCCTCTTGTTGTTTCAGGTCTACAAATACCGTAAGGAAAACAGACAGAATAAGTCCCTGGTGGTATTCTTTTTAAACTACCTTCTGTTCTTTCTTCTTCTTCTGTTCCGAATGGTCTTTCAATCATATATCCGGTAATACTTCCATTGTCAATATTAAATGAACTTAAAGTATAAAGACTGTCAGACTCAATGTTTGTTGTTGTAATATTAATCTGCGGTGTTAAATTAAACAAGTAATGCTCAAAAGCCCATGCATCTTCTTCTTCAACAATTATTTCTAATAACGAATTTTTAGACAATTGTTCTGATAAAGGTGCATCGGGAGTTTTTTTGTAGGCATGAAAAGTATATTTTGTAAAAGTACCTGAAACTTCACCTGATTTTGATACACTACTTTTACAAAACTCAGCCGGGTTTATATCAAATGTTTCATTTATAGTGCTATCCAATAGTTTACCAAGGCCATAAATTTGAATATCAAAGTTTTTAAACGTTTTATTGCCTATTTTAAAGGAATTTCCAAAGTGTCCTTTTGATGTAACATAAAATGCTAAATCGAATTTTTTTGTATTTTTAATATTAGCATTACGGATATTTTCTATTAAAGAAAGTACATTTTCTTCGGTCATATTCAAATCCACCATCTCCCCCTCCTCCTCATCTTGCAGCCAGCCTACCATGCTTTCGGGGTTGTGGATT
>CAZJCR010000188.1:0-7869 GCA_964544385.1 uncultured Bacteroidales bacterium | reverse complement strand
TAGACCCAAATTGAGCTATTCTCTCAATTTGGGTAATAACCTTTTAGTTTTTGGATTAAGTAAAACTTAGTATTAAACTTAACAATTATAAGTATGTTAACCCCAAAATTTAATAACGTTGTAAAACATTTTTATTCGCTATATTTATAATAGCCAAAAATTAAGTTTACCTTACCTTTACAGATAGATTAAAAAGTAAAAAAAATAGTTAATTATGGCATTTTTACACTCCGACAGACCCTTTAGCTGGCAATGGTTTTTATCGTATTGTTTATTGATATTAGGGGCGGCAATTGTAGCCGCGGGTTTTGTGCTGTTTTTTATACCATTTAATATTATTCCGGGCGGTGTTTATGGTTTGGCCATTATTGCCGATAATCTGTTACAAACAAATTTATTGTTTTCAGTTGGATATAATTTAACCGGTTTAATGGGGTTTGTAATTGTATTGCCGTTAATAATAGTAAGTCGTTTTTTTGTTGGCAGGCGTTACGGTATTAAAACAATAATTGCATTTTTATTTACATCGGTTTTTATCGATTTTTTTATACATGTTTTTGGTACAAACGACCCTTTAAAGCTTAGCGACGATGTTTTATTATCGTGTATTTTTGGTAGCGTATTATTGGGCATTGGTTACGGGTTAATTTATAAATCGAAAACAACTATCTGCGGAAGCGATATAATGGCCATTATAATTAACCGCAAAACACAATGGTCGGTTAGCCAGTTACTTGTTTATATCGATTCGGTAATTATTATTTTTGGGCTTTTAGTTTTTGACAACTGGAAATTGCCATTATACTCGTGGCTTGCAATTTATATTGCCGGAAAAGTTAGCGATTTGCTTATTGCCGGCTTTAATTACGAAAAAATGCTAACAATAATATCGGTACAGGCCGATGTTATTGCTTTAAAAATTAAAACCGATTTTAACCGCGATGGAATTGTTTATGATGCAAAATCGATATTAAAAGACGATAACCGTAAAGTAATAAATATAATTGTTAACAAGCGCGAGCTTGCAATGATTGAAGAGATTGTGCAGGAGATTGACTCATTTGCTACCATAGCAGTGTCGGACACTACTGCAATTTTAGGCGATAAGTTTGATATTGTTAATTAGCCTGTTTTATTAACTCAACGTGGAAAATTTTTGGCCACCATTTTCCGGTAACAAATAACCGGTTGTTGGCTTTGTCGAAAGCAATACCGTTAAGTACATCAATTTTTTGTTTAAGTTCTTGGTTAGTAAGCAAACCTTTAAGGTTAATTTTTTCGAGTACTTTGCCAGTTTCGGGGTCGATTGCAATAATATAATTGGTGGTGTAAATGTTTGCATATATTTTGCCGTTAATGTACTCAAGTTCGTTAATATTGTTTATTGTTCCATTATTATCGTATACACTAATTTTTTTTGTTTGTTGAAAAAAATCGGCATCCATAAAATATATGTTTTCCGAACCATCACTCATAATAAGTTCTTTGCCGTTGTTTGTTAAGCCCCAGCCTTCGGTAGCATAATTAAACTCGTAAATTTTTTTAAAACTGTTTTTATCGTAAACAAAACCCACGCCCGATTGCCATGTAAGTTGATATATTTTATTACCTAAAATTGTTATTCCTTCGCCAAAAACATTGTTGGGCAAATTTACACTTTGTAATATATCGCTGTTTTCAAGTTTATATTTTAAAAGTGCCGATTGCCCGTAATGCCCGGTGCCTTCGTAAATTACGCCGTCGTAAAACTCGAGGCCTTGTGTATAAAATTGTTTATTGTGTGGATATGTTTTAATTACTTTGTATCCGTAATTTTGGGGCACAATATCCGACAAAACAGTAATTGAGGATATTTTACTGTCGTAAATATTATTGGGCCAGTAAAAAGTTGTGTTAATGTTTGTTTTTCCTACTTTGGTTGTTTCAACAGTAAAAATAATTTTATTATTGTTAGTAACACTTATTGTTTTTTTTATGTTACCTGTTGTAATCACTACCGAGTCGGGCTGTTGTTTAAGTTCGTGGTTAAATGTTAATGTAACATTTTGTCCAAATATTATTGTAGTGGGTTCGATACTAACTGTTAAACCTGTTGTTTGTTTTGTTTGTTGTTTTATACTTGTTGCAGGTTTGGTGGTTTTGTTTGTGTTTTGTTGTGCATTATTACAACCTAACAGGCTAATTGTGAGCATTATGCACGATAAAATTGTTTTGTACATTTTAAAAATAATTAAATTTTAAACAAACCCGCGTTGACGCCGGGCTTCGAAAACTAAAACAGCGGCAGCAACCGATACGTTCATTGAGTCGGCCGCGCCTTGCATAGGTATAATTATGTTCGAGTCGGAATAATTAAGCCAATTATTTGTAAGGCCAGTAGCCTCGGTACCCATAACAATTGCCGACGGTTTTGTATAATCGATATTATGGTAAGGTATTGCTGCTTGTAAATAGCTGCAATAAATTGCTATATTGTTGTTGCGTAGCCAATTAATAGCTTGGTTAGGTTCGCAAATAATGCTTTTAACAGTAAAAACACAACCTAACGATGCCCTAATTGAATTGGGGTTATATAAATCGGTGCCTGGAGCTGTAATTATTATTAAATCGATACCGGCGGCATCGGCGGTGCGGAAAATTGCGCCTAAGTTGCCGGGTTTTTCAACTCCATCGATAACTAATATTAAAGGGTTTTTATTTGTTTGCAGGTTTTCGAAACTATGGTTGCCAGGTGTTGCCAGTGCAATAATGCCGCCCGAGTCTTCGCGATAAGCAATTTTGCTATACACATCGTGGTTTACTGCAAAAATATTTTTTTTGTCAACATTGCCTGTAAGCTTAATTACCTGCCCGGTATTTATTATATCGGGCTGATAAAAAACCGAGTTAAATTTATATCCGGCAATATTAGCTTTTTCAATTTCTTTTAACCCTTCGATAATAAAAAGGTTTTGTTTAAGCCTGTTGGCATGTTTTTGCAGTTGGACAATATTTTTTATTTTAGGGTTTTGCCTGCTAGTAATAATATCGGGAGCTGCCAACATACTATATTATTTTATATTTTTCGTCGTTAGTTCCCGATGGGTTAAAAAACTTATCGGATGGTTTATATTTAAGTTTCACAATTTTATTGGTTATTGGGTGTGTAAATTCGAGCTTGTAAGCAGCCAGCCGTATTTGTCTTACAATATTATCGTCAAAGCCGTATTTACGGTCGCCAATAATTGGGCAGTTAATTTTTGCAAGTTGAACCCTAATTTGGTTTTTACGGCCAGTGTGTAAAGTAATTTCGAGTACCGATCGGTTGTTGTTGGTATTTAATACTTTATACTCGGTTTTGGCGTATTTACTGCCATAAATTTGTGTGTCGAACGATTCAACCAAATGTTCGTCGGTATCGCGCAAAAAGCTTTCGATAAAACCATGTTGCTGTGGCGGTGAATTATGAGTAACTGCTAAATAATTTTTATTTACCGATGGCCAAATATCTTTCATTTTTTGCTGCATTGTATAGCTTTTGGCAAAAATAATAAGGCCTTCAACTTCGCGGTCGAGACGGTGAACAACCCAAATCCTGAATTTTTTGGTTTTATCGTGGTTAATAAAATCTTCAACTAATTTATGAAAAGTTTTCGCGCCTTTTTCGTTAACACTGCTACACGATAAAATGCCGGCTGGTTTTTGCGCAATAATAAGGTGGTCGTCTTGATAATGGAGTATAACTGGGTTTTTGTGGTTAGGAGCTCCTGTAATTTTTTTTACAGTATTGCCCTTAACAACCTCAATAACTGAACCCGATGGTATTATTAAGTTATGACTGGTTTTTGCAGGATTATTATCGATATAAATATCGGAGTGGCTAATTATTTGTTTAGCTTTTTGTTTTGATATTCCTTTATACATTTCAAGAATAGCATCAAGCAAATTAGCTTCGTTTTTTAAGGTGTATTTCACAGTATTAGCAATTATTTATCGTGTAAAACGTACAAAAGTTCCCATTGGCAGGTCGATGCCCGATTTTGAGCTAAGGAACGATTCGCCAAAGTTTTTTTGTTTAAACTTAAAGTGCGATTCAACTAAGTTGTTCGATATAAGTGGCGAGTACCCGAGCGAGTATAGGTTAAGAACAAAAAAGCTGTTTTGCGGCTCTAAAATTTGGGTACAGGCATCAAGCACATCATTAATACCTTCGTCTAATATCCAACGCTCGCCGTTTGGCCCGCGGCCGTATGCAGGCGGGTCCAGAATAATACCCTGGTATGTTTTTCCGCGTTTAGCCTCGCGCCGTAGGTATTTTAAAGCATCGTCAAGAATCCAGCGCACATTGTCGAGGTTGCTGAGCTGCATATTTTCACGACCCCAGTTAACAACCTGTTTAACGGCATCGACATGAGTAACCTCGGCTCCGGCAGCTTTAGCGGCCAATGTTGCGCCACCAGTATATGCAAACGCGTTTAAAACTTTTGGGTTTTGCGTGTTTAAATTTTGCACCGATTTGTATATAAATTGCCAGTTATCAAATTGCTCGGGAAAAATGCCAATATGTCCAAACGATGTAAGCGAAAGTTTCATTGCAAATTGGCCTTTAGGTAACGGGCAGTTTATTGTCCAGCTTTCGGGCATTTTTTTTAAAAATGTCCAGCCACCATTACCGGGGTCACCGGTGCGGTACGATGCTTTTTGTTGCTCACGTTTAAATATAGCATGAGCTATTTTTTGCCATTCGTTATCGCTAAATCGTTTTTTCCATATTGCTTGCGACTCGGGCCTTATAAGGTAATACTGCCCAAAACGTTCAAGTTTTTCAAAGTTTCCGCAGTCAATTAGTTCGTAATCAGGTATATTTGTTTGTTTTAACATGTTAATATTTTGTTTTCGGCACAAAATTATAATTTAAATGTTTAAAATAGGCATCTTTAACATCAATTGGCAACAAATAAAACATTTAACTTATTTTTATTGTAAACATTGTGGCTAAATTTAAATTTGTAAATTTGCATACCCCTCCAATATCTCATCAAATTATAAAATTTATGTTATGCTAAAAAAAATTGTATTATCGTTTACACTTGTATTATTTTTAATAAGCCATTTTTTTGCAAATGAGCGTAGTTTTGTTTCGGTTAGCAATAATAAAGGCACAGTTGAAGTAACTGTTAGTGATGGCATTTATATTATTAAACCATTTAGCCCGCAAATAATTAAAGTAAATTTTATTCCAACAGGCCAAAACTTAAACAATTACGGTTTTGGTGTAGTTATGCAGCCATTAGTGGTTAATTTTGAATTTGTCGAAAACTCGAAACAAGTTAATATAATTACCACTGCTGTAAATATTACAATTCATAAAAACCCATTTCAAATAACCTACTCATATAACGGCAATAAGCTTGTTAGCGATTATTTTATTAATGATACAATTATCAATAAATTAAGTTTTAAAATTGACACTGCCGAAGTTATTTATGGTGCTGGGGCAAGGGTTTTAGGTATGAACCGTAGAGGAAATAAACTTGAGCTTTATAACAGGGCACATTATGGTTACGAAACCCACAGTAAATTAATGAATTACTCGTTGCCAATGGTAATATCGTCGCGAAAATACGCTTTAATATTCGATAACCCGTCGGCGGGCTGGCTCGACATTGACAGTAAACAAAACAATACAATAAGTTTTGAACCACAGCACGGTGTTCTTAATTATTATGTTGTTGCTGATAAAAACTGGCCGGGTTTAGTATCACAAATAACGGCCTTAACCGGGCGCATGCCAATGCCGGCATTATGGACATTTGGCAATTTTAGCAGTAGGTTTGGGTATAGGTCGCAACAACAAGTGTTAAACACTATTAATAAATTTAAAACCGATTCGATACCTGTTGATGCTGTTATTATTGATATTTACTGGTTTGGCTCCGAAATTTTCGGGCATATGGGCAATCTCGACTGGCATCGCGACAGTTTTCCGGATCCAATACAAATGCTTAGTAAACTCGATTCGGCAAATATTAAAACCGTGTTAGTAACCGAACCATTTATTTTAACAACCAGTAAACGCTGGGACGATGCTGTTAAAAACAATGTTTTGGGAACCGACACTACCGGCAAGCCACTGACTTACGATTTTTATTTTGGTAACACCGGCCTTGTTGATGTTTTTAACCCGCGTGCGCAAAAATGGTTTTGGAATATATATAAAGGTTTAGCTATGCAAGGCGTGGCAGGTTGGTGGGGCGATTTAGGCGAACCCGAGGTACACCCGGCTCAAATGAAACATTTTAATGGCACTGCTAACCAAATTCATAATGCTTATGGCCATCAATGGGCCGGCTTAATTTACGATGGTTATAAATCCGATTTTCCAAATGTTAGGCCTTTTATTTTAATGCGCGCCGGTTTTTTAGGCTCGCAACGCTACGGAATGGTACCTTGGACAGGCGATGTTAACCGAACCTGGGGAGGACTGAAACCCCAACCCGAAATTGCCTTGCAAATGGGTTTACAAGGCTTAGCTTATACACACTCCGACTTAGGTGGCTTTGCCGGCGAACATAAACTCGATAACGAACTTTATACCCGTTGGTTACAATACGGGGTTTTTCAACCTGTTTACAGGCCACATGCGCAAGATTTTACCATTAATATTGAACCTGTTTTTCAGGACAATAAAACAAAACAATTGGCAAAACAGGCTATTGAATTGCGCTATAAATTACTACCTTACAATTATAATTTAGCTTATATTAACCATATTAGCGGAATGCCTTTAATGAGGCCGATGTTTTTTGCCGAACCCGATAATAATTACCTGTTAACATACGACAATGAGTATTTATGGGGCGATGCATTTGTTGTGTCGCCGGTTAAAGATGCCGGTAAAACCGTAAGCAATATTTATTTGCCCAATACCGGTAATTGGTTTGATTATTATACAGCCGAAAAATACAAGGGCGGACAAACCTATAAAATATCTTTGGTTGATAATTATATACCCGTTTTTGTTAAAGCAGGAGAGTTTATTGCAACAACTTATAGCAATTTACTAAACACGCAGCAATACAAACCTGGTAACATTAACATGGTTTATTATTTTGATAATGAGGTTAAACAATCGAGTCAAAATGTTTTTTTTGATGATGGAAAATCGTCAAAATCGATTGAAAATAAAGAGTTTAAAATAATTAATTTTAGTTATAACAAAAGTGGCACTAATTTAGAATTTAATATTACCGATTCGACACCAACCAACAAGTTTAACTTATATACACAATTTAAACTAACTGTAAAAAACATGCCTTTTAAACCAAATAAAATTATTGTTGGTACAAAAAAACTATCAAAAAAAATGTACCATTATAATATTAGCAATAATGAACTGGTACTGTTTTTTAATAATTATATTGATAAAAAAATAGTAATAATAAAGTAACATTATTTGTTAAAACACTTATAATAAACTAATATAAAGTTATTTGTGGGTTATTAACAATTGTTTATTAATAAGTTTTAAATATTATTTGAATAAATATTTGTTTATATTGAATAAAAATTCAAAATTTGCAAGCAACAAAGGAACAATTAATTATTATTGCCATTCTAGTTTGTTAATAATACTGTGTTGGTTCACATTAACAATATTCTAGACAAACAAACAACTAAGTTTCAATGGCAGGGTTTATAAGTAGTAGTAGTAAAACGACCTAAATGTTCCTGCTAACCGCCCAATCCCCGGGCGGTTTTTTTTTCATAATTTAATTTTAACCTGCTTTTTACTGTAAAATTGTAGATAGTATTTATACTTTATAATTTTTTGAGAAAAAACATATTTTTTATGTTTTGGCAATTAATATTAATAACTCTAAACCGCTC
>CAZJCR010000187.1:0-7923 GCA_964544385.1 uncultured Bacteroidales bacterium | reverse complement strand
GCCTGGTTTCGGTGGCAATGCTTAGCTGTTTTGACGTTTCAAAGTTTTTTATTGCCCTAATGTTGTCAAGCCTGTCGGCAAGTTTTACAAGCACAATGCGTACGTCGCTGGTTATTGTTAAAAGTAATGCTATAAAATTCTCGGTATTGAGCGATAGCTTTTCGGTGTACAAACGGCTTATTTTGCCCAGTCCCTGTAAAATTGTTGTAACATCGCTGCCATATAGTTGCTCAACTTGTTCAATGGGCAAATGGTTGTCAAAAACAACATCGTGTAACAACGCGGCAATAACCGAGTTCACGCCAAGTTTTATTTCGTCGAGCGCAATAATTGCAACCCTTAGCGGGTGCATTATATATGGTTCGCCCGATGCCCTTTTTATTTCATCTGATTTTTTGCAAACAAGTTGGAGTGCCTGTTCAACTTTTTTTTGTTCGTAGGGTTCAAAATAGACGGTACATAAACTGGTAAGTTTGTCTTGTAGTTCGTTGTATGTATATTGTTGTGTCGACATTGCTTTATTTTTGATAGTACAAATTTAATTAAATTAGCTTTTGCCCGGTTTTGCTAAGGAAATTACAGCTATTTTTTTTGTTGGTTGGCACCAAAATGCAAGGTATAAATTCCGGCAACAACAATTAGCCCACCGGCAATTTGCCAAAAATCGAGCAGCTCGTTAAGTGCAAAATAGGCAATAACGCCAGCCAAAACAGGCTGTAACAGTAGTGTTGGTGCTACCAACGACGATGCTAAGTAACCTTGCGAGTAATTTATTAAAAACCAGGCCATTGCCTGTATTACAAAACCCATTATTGCAAATATTGCCCATGTCTTAGTGCTGTATCCGGTAAACGGTATTTTAAAAAGCAACATTATTATAAAAGTAAAAAACGCTGCCGACAATGTACTTACATATAAAAACGTAAGAGTGTTCATTTTTTTGCGCCCCGGTTGGGCAAGTAAAATGTAACCCGAATAAAACATTCCCGAAAAAAGGCCCATTGTTAAACCAGCTAACATGCCTTTAGGGAAATAAAAGTCGCGTAGCATTAAAAAAGTTACACCGCACATGGCTATTAATATTCCTATCCAAAAATTTAACGGCCTGCGTTCTTTAAACAAAAAAAACGCGGCTATACCAACCCATATCGACGATAAGTTGCCTGTTAATGTTGGCATTGCAGCGTTCGACAGCATTATGCCTGTTGCCCAAAATGCCATATCGATAGCAAAACAAAAACCGGCTGCAACCGGAAAAATTAGCGACCTGATATTAATTTTAAATGGTTTTATGAAATAGGTAGTTGCAAAAATTACGGTTAATGCAATACTGCCAAAAATTAGCCTGTAAAACGACGATGCAAGCCCGGGTGCCCCGGCCATGCGAATTAGTACCGGCGATGCCGATATCATTAATGCCCCCGTTATAAGGGCAATGTATGCTATGCGGGTTTTATTTTGCATTAGTTATTGTTTGGTACAAAAATAACTATTAAACAATATGCGTAATTCGATAGGCCTTTTATTTTATTACAAAAAGCTAATTTTATTTTGGTAACCGTATGTATCTAAAATACTGATAATAATAGGTTTTTATAAACTACACCTAAACTTATTGAGCCATTAGCTCAATTTGTGTTAAATTGTTTTGATAATAAACCTTTTTTTAAACATTATATTGCTAATGTTAAACATGATAAAACCCCACCAAATGTTGCAGGTTGGTTTAGTAACTTTACATTATTAAATATTTTGTTATGATACACAATACACTTTTTAACCCTAAAAGTATTGCAGTTATTGGTGGTTCCGACGATTGCCACAAGCCAGGCGGTAAAGTGCTTAAAAACCTTATTGACACAAAATACAAAGGCAGTTTATATGTTGTAAATCCTAAAGCACTGGTAGTACAGGGTATAAAAAGCTATAGCGATGCAGCCGCACTGCCACAAACCGATTTGGCAATACTTGCAGTTTCAGCCGAATATTGTCCATTAATTGTCGAAATACTTGCATCACAAAAAAACACAAAATCATTTATAATACTGTCGGCAGGTTTTTCCGAAGACAGCCCCCGTGGTGCCGAACTCGAATTACAAATTGTTGAAACTGTTAACAAATACGGGGCAAGCCTTATTGGCCCTAATTGTATTGGAGTTTTAACACCCTGTTACAGCGGTGTTTTTACAACACCACTGCCAATTTTAAAACCAAAAGGTTGCGACCTTGTTTCGGGCTCGGGGGCAACCGCCTTGTTTATTATCGAAAGTGGTATACCGCATGGGCTGCCCTTTACAAACGTGTTTAGCGTTGGCAACAGCGCGCAACTTGGCGTTGAGCAAATTTTACAGCACCTTGACCAAAGTTACAACCCCCAAACCAGTGCCGACGTTAAACTACTTTATATCGAGAGTATTACAAACCCGCAATTACTATTAAAACATGCATCGTCGTTAATAAAAAAAGGGTGCCGTATTGCCGCTATAAAATCGGGTAGTAGCGATGCAGGCAGCAGGGCAGCAACATCGCACACAGGCGCATTGGCCAATAGCGACACTGCCGTTGATGCTTTATTTAAAAAAGCCGGTATAGTGCGTTGTTACAGCCGTCAGCAATTAGTTACGGTTGCCGGGGTTATGCTAAGGCAAATTCCAAAAGGCAATAATATTGCAATAATAACACATGCCGGCGGCCCGGCAGTTATGCTTACCGATACACTGTCGAAAGGCGGTTTTAACATTCCTAACCTTAGCGGATCTAACGCTCAAAAATTGCTTGCTAAACTTTTTAAAGGTTCGTCGGTAACAAACCCTATCGACTTTTTAGCTACCGGAACCGCCCAACAATTAGCCGAAATTATTGATGCTTGCGAAAACGATTTTGACCAAATTGATGCAATGTGCGTTATTTTCGGAAGCCCTGGTTTATTCCCGGTTTACGAGGCTTATAACGTGTTACACCAAAAAATTGAACAATGCAAAAAAATTATATACCCGGTTCTACCATCGGGCATTAATGCAAAAAACGAGACAGCACATTTTATAAGCCTTGGCCATAATTATTTTCCCGACGAGGTTAAATTTGCCGAAGCATTAATAAAAGTAGCAAACACTAAAAAACCACAAATTACCGGGCACGAAAATACTACTGTCGATATAACGGCCATTCGCCAAATTATACAAAACAGCCCTAATGGATACATGCCACCCCAAAATGTACAAAAACTGCTCGATGCAGCTCAAATAAACCGCGCAACCGAAATTGTAACAACTAACGTTGATGATACTGTTGCTGCAGCCCAAAAAATTGGGTTCCCGTTGGTTATGAAAGTAGTTGGGCCGGTGCATAAAAGCGATGTAGGCGGGGTTGTACTTAATATAAATAATATCGAAAATGTAAAAACCGAGTTTAACCGCATGATAAAAATTACCGATGCAACCGGCATTATGTTACAACCACAACTATATGGTAATCAATTATTTGTTGGTGCTTTACGCGATAATAAATTCGGGCATCTTATTATGTGCGGGCTTGGTGGCATTTATATCGAAATACTAAACGACATACAAACACGCCTGGCTCCGGTTAATATTACCGAGGCTCACCAAATGATACAAGAACTTAAAACTTATAAAATAATACAAGGGGCAAGGCAACAAGAACCTGTTAACCAAAACCAATTTGCCAAAATAATTTGCCAACTTAGCGCGTTATGCATTGCAGCACCCGAAATATCGGAACTCGACCTTAACCCCTTACTGGGGAACAAAAATACAGTTACAGCTGTTGATGCACGTGTAAAAATTGACAAATAAATAAATTATGATCGAGCGTTTTAAAAAACTTTCGCAAACCGAGAAAACAATGATAGGCCTTGTTATTCTATCGTTAATAATGATAGCTTTAAATTGGGGTCGTATTTACGATGGGATAAAAAAAGGCACAAAACCATATTTAAAAGAGTGGATAAAATAAAACATTAACTTACATAAATATTTAATAATAACAGTATTAACAAATTTTAAGCAACACTTAATATTTGTTGGTAATTAGCTGTTTAAACTTGCACCCAAAATATTTAAGCTGCTATTTGTAAAGTAAAAATAAATTCTAACTTTGTGAACAGTAACCCGAACAATAATGCGGTAAAAAACTCTTAATTGTGCAGTGATACAAAACAAAAATAAAAGAGTTTATAAGTAAAAAAGCATATTGTTTTATGAATTTATTTAAAAACTAAGCAAGTGAAAGATACCATAGCAGTTTTATTTGGCCCACAAGGCGGTAATACCGAGAGTGTGGCAAAAATAATAGCCCAAACAATAGGCAACAATGCTGTATTAATACCAATTAACCAAGTTGGTGCCGATACACTAAGCAATTATAAAAATGTAATAATTGGGGGGTCAACCATTGGAGCCCACACCTGGAAACATAAAAACCCAAGTAAAGACTGGGAACAGTTTTTGCCCGTTTTACGCAAGCTTGACTTTACTGGCAAAAAAGTTGCCCTTTTTGGATTAGGCGATTTTGTAACTTACCCAAACAATTTTGTCGACGATATGCGTATTATTTACGATGCCGTTTGCCATAACAACGGAACTGTTGTTGGTTTTTGCAGCACCGACGGTTACGATTATCAAAACTCTGAGGCTGTTATCGACGGAAAATTTGTTGGTTTGCCGCTCGACCACGACAACCAACCCGAATTAACACCCAAAAGAGTAAAAAAATGGGCCGACATTATTATTAAGCAGTTTAATTAACCTCACATATTGTATTTGATTATTTCCATGTTATGAGACAGTTAAAAATTACAAAGCAAGTAACAAACCGCGATACCCAATCGCTCGACAAATATTTACACGAAATTGGCAAAGAGGAACTTATTACAGCCGAAGAAGAAGTTGAACTTGCCCGGCGGATACGCAAAGGCGACACTAATGCTTTAGACAGGCTAATACGCTCAAATTTAAGGTTCGTTGTATCGGTAAGTAAACAGTATCAAAACCAAGGGCTTAGCCTGCCCGACCTTATTAACGAAGGCAATTTAGGACTTATTAAAGCCGCCCAACGTTTTGACGAAACCCGAGGTTTTAAATTTATATCATACGCTGTATGGTGGATACGCCAGTCAATTTTACAAGCATTAGCCGAGCAGGCTCGAATTGTAAGGCTCCCGCTTAATAAAATTGGTTCAATTAACAAGATAAACAAAACAATGTCGAAACTCGAACAAGAGTTCGAGCGCGAACCATCGGCCGAGGAAATTGCCCGTACATTAGATATTCAGCCCGACGATGTTAAAAAAGCCCTTATGTCGTCGAGCCGCCACGTTTCGATGGATGCTCCTTTGCAACAAGACGAAGAGGGTAGCATGTACGAAGTGCTGAGTAATAAAGATGCACCACAGCCCGACAAAAGCCTGATGAACGACTCGCTTAGGCGCGAAATTGAACGTACATTAACTACGCTTGCCCAACGCGAGGCCGATATTTTAAGGCTTTACTTTGGGCTTAACAGCACTCCGCCACAAACGCTCGAGGAGATAGGTGAAAAATTTGACCTTACACGCGAACGGGTTAGGCAAATTAAAGAAAAAGCTATACGTAAGCTTAAGCAAACATCGCGTAGTAAAAACCTTAAAACTTATTTAGGATAAAAAATAAGGCTTACAAAAATTTACTTTGGTAAATATATTTGGCAATATAATATTAAAAAAGCCGGGTAAAATAAACTTTACCCGGCTTTTTAATTTATCACCCAAATTGAGCCATTAGCTCAATAATTAACAAAAATTATTTTATTATTGTTGCACCTACCTTATTTAGTGCTCCGCAATTAGTACCAATGGCTTTAACAACGTTGTCGGGCAAAGTATATGCTTTATGTTCAATATTAAAACCAGCCGACAAATTAAAGTCGTTGTTATCAAAATTGTTGAATATTTCACCAGTATAACCATTCTCAAAAGTACTGTTTGTTTCAAAATTATTGTAAACACTACTAAAATCGGTAAGCGATAATATATTTGCGGCGCATGTGTCGTTATTCCATGGCGACCAAATAGTTATTGGTAAACTTGTTTTGTTGTTTAATCGTATATAAACATTATTGTTAACAGCTTTTAACGTTGATTTGTTAAGGCGCTGGCACATATCAAAAGGTTGCCAAACAAATAAAAATGGTTTGTTAAAGCTGCTGTCGGCAACGCAAAGGTTGTTAATAAATACATGGTTTTCGCGGTTATCGACACCAGGGCCTGTAGTAATGTGCCAGCCAAAATGGTCGGCATCGTCGCCACGCGAGTTTCGTCCAAAACCGGCACGGCTGTTAATAAATGTATTATTGTAAACTTCGACATTACTGCTATTTAAAGCCAAAACCCCTTGGTTACAGTTTAAAAAAACATTGTTGGCGCACAAAGCCCCTTTCGATATCTCGAAAAAGAAAGCATTGCTGCAAGGCCAAAATTGGTTAGCAGGGCTATTATTGTCAATAATACCAATATTTTGATGCCAGTTGTTTACATAAACACCATCAATATTACCCACATCGTACCAAATTCCGTTTGAGTTTGGGTGGTCGATAACCATGTTTTGCTGGCATTTTGCCCTGTAGCACTGGTTAAAAATTTTAACCGCAGCCGGATAAAATCCTGTCCACCGTTCAATATTATTATTTTTAAAAATATTGCGTTCAAGCAAAATATCGTCCGATGCAACAATATAAACACCCTCGGTATTAGTGTTTTCGACAAGGCAGTTGCGCATAACTAAGCTGTCGCCAATAGCAAAAAGGCCAATACGCATGCAGTTATAAAAGGTACAGTTTTCGAAAACAGTACCAACAACATCGTTGCCGTGTTCGGTATCGGTTGAAAAGCCTTGCGGGTAAAAGCCGTCGATATGTACCATTGTATCGGGATATTGAGTAAATGTAATACCTTTTATAACCGGGCCACGGCCGTCGTTTGTTTTATTATTAACCTGGGCTGTAGTTCGGAAAATTGCTTTACGGAAAGCTGTAATTTCGATAAGTTTGTTTGCCGGGTTTGTGCCAATGTATACTTGTTTGTTTTTATAATCGACAAAAAAAGTACTATCGTTAACATCGGTTTTACTGCCTGCGGTTTGTAAAAACTTTCCATCAATAAAAACCGCATCGTTATTAAAACGGTAAAGTGGGGTAAATTTTTCCTCTCTCATTCGGTGCCACCATGCTTCGGGGCCGGCTTCAAAAAAATGTTCCCAATTGGTAACCCATAAACCACTATCGGCTTGTTGCCAATTATCGGCAATTAAGGTACCCTTAATTACAGGTTTTTCGGTTTGGTAGGGCATAATTGTAATGCCTTGGTTAAATGTAAGGTTGCCAGTGCGGTAGTCGCCACCACGCATAATTATAACATCGCCGGTAACGGCAATTGCAACAGCCTGCTCAATTGTTGTGGGTTTTTCGGGCAACAGGCCATCGTTTTGGTTATTTGCATTTGGTGATACATAATAAATTGTACCATTTGTTTTTGGTACATCATAATTAACCTGCATTGGTCCTGCAATGTTAGTGTTAGTAACATTTGTTTGTGGGTTACTGCACCCATACATGTAAAAACTTAATACCACAGCAAAAGTTTTTACCATTGTTTTAATAATTAAATTCATCAGTTTTAAGGTTTAAATGTTAATTTACTCTTATTTACAAAGTTTATAATTTATTGTTTTTGTATAATTTACCCTTTTTATGTTTTGCTAAAATAAATATTTCTTTTTTGTTATTTTGCTTATTACCCAAAATTAAGCGTTTCGCTAAATCGATTTAGACTCAAAGTGAGCTATTCGCTCAATTGATTTAGACTCAAATTGAGTTAATGGCTCAATCGATTTAGATTTTGTAAGTATTTCACTACACTTCGTTAGTGAA
>CAZJCR010000186.1:0-7937 GCA_964544385.1 uncultured Bacteroidales bacterium | reverse complement strand
TTAAAATAAACATTTAGCTAATAAAATGAACTAATTTTTCAATTTAGCAATAAACTTAAACATAATATATATCAAAATATATACTGTTAGTTTATTATGTTTACAGCATACCGGTTTAATTTTATTTTACGGTTTAATAGTTAGTTATAATCTTATTTTTAAAATTTTGTATACTTTGCGCACTACTATATTAGTAAAAAGAGCTATTTGTATATCACTGTTATAATTATTTAATAAATAGCTATTTATACAAGCATTTTAGTATTACTACCATGATAAAAAAAATAATTAATAAAAGTTTGGTAATTATATTGTTATTGATAATAGCCCAAACTAATGCCCAAACCAATAATGTTGACAGCCTTGAACATTTATTAAAAACCAGGTTAATTAACGATACTGTAAAAGTTAACCTGCTTAACGATATTGCAATACGAGTACACACTACCGACTCGGGCAAAACATTTAAATACATAAACCAGGCTATCGATATATCAAACAAACTAAGTTATACCAGTGGAAAAGCTGAAAGCATGTGGGTTAAAGGAGTTGCTTTGGCTTATTATAACTCGTTTAAAGTAGCACTCGATTATTTTTTGTATTCGGTAAAATTGTCTGATAGTATTAACAATAAACATGGGTTGTTAAAATATAATTTAGCCACGGCACATACATACTCGTCGCTCGGCAACATCGACAAAGCTGTTGAATATTTAGAAAAATCGAAAATACTGGCCCAACAATTAAACAATTTAAACGCCATGTCAAATTGTTTATTTAGTTTAAGTAAAATAAATACAGGCCTTGGTAATTACAATATTGCCATACAGGGTTACGAAAAAGTAATAGCAATATGCGATAGTATAAACGATAAACTTACCCTTGCAAAGGTTTATAATAACATGGGCGAAATTCAAAAGTTTAAAGGAAATTTTCCAAAAGCTTTCGACTATTACCTAAAATCGTTAAAAATTAACGAAACTATACAAAACAACACAGGCATAATAATGGGCTATCTTAATATTGGTACAATTATGATGGGTCAAAATAACGATAGCCTGGCATTTCAGTACTATAACAACGCGCTCAAAATAGCCGAAAAACTTAATGACAAAAAACTACTGTTGTATTGTTATGAGCATCTGGGCGATGCTAACTCAAAAAACGACTTTAGTAAAGGGCTTGGATATTTACAAAAGGCTCTTAAATTGTCGGAGCAAATGAACTACATGCCATTAACGCTCAACGTGTCGAAAAAAATTGCTGCTTTGTACGGTACTCATGGCAATTATGACAAGGCTATGGAGTATTATTTAAAAGCCTTGTCGATAGCCCAAAGTGTTAACCGCAAAAGGGTAGTTTGCGAAATTTGGTATAAAATGAGCTTATTATATCACAACCAAAATAACAACAGCAAGGCACTTTATTACGCAAATAATAGCCTTACCATTGCCGATGAGTTAAATTTACTGTCGTTTAAAAAAGATATTCACCTGTTGCTTGCCAATATATACAGTGAAACCGGTAACTACAAAAACGCATTTTTTAATTATAAACTTTTTAAAGAGATTAACGACAGTATTAACAGCGACGAAAACATAAAAAAAATTACCGAACTTGAGTATACTTATAAATTCGAAAAAGAAAAACAAGCTATTGAATTAGAACAACAAAAGAAAGATTCAGTTAAGTTGGCCGAAATAAAGCAACAAAAAATTATTATTATTTTTTCTATTTCGGCATTTTTACTTATGACACTTTTAACCGTTTATATATACCGCTCGTATAGTATTAAAAAACGCTCGAATATTTTATTAACACACCAAAAAAACGAAATCGAAAACAAAAATACCGAACTAATTCACCTTAACAAAGAAATTTTAGCCCAAAAAGAGGAAATAACAGCAATTAGTAACGAAATTGAATGTCAAAATATTGAATTACAAAAACTTAATGCAACAAAAGATAAATTTTTTAGCATTATAGCCCACGATTTACGAAACCCCTTTAATGTTATACTTGGTTATTCAAAATTGCTGGGTACATTAGTTTTACAAAACAACCAAGCACAAATTTTAAAATACATAAACGCGCTGCAAAATGCAGCTCAAAATGCATATAAATTATTAGAGAATCTGCTTGAATGGTCGCGGGCACAAACTGGTTCAATTGAATTTGCGCCACACCAGTTTAATATTTGCGATAGTATTGATGAGAGCATAAAAATTTGTAAGCAATTAGCCACCAATAAAAATATAACCATAAATTACAACAACTCTGGTAGTTGCATAGTTTATGCCGACAGTAACATGATAAATACAGTTATTCGTAACCTAATAACCAATGCCATTAAGTTTACGCATAAAGGTGGCAGCATTTTAATATCGTGTAGTTTTAATAATTATAGTACAATTGTATCGGTTTTAGATACCGGAATTGGTATGGACGAAAAAACCAAAGACAAATTATTTAAAATAAACGAAAAAGTTTCGGTTCCCGGAACCGAGCAAGAGCGAGGTACCGGGTTGGGACTTTTACTTAGCAAAGAGTTTGTTGAAAAACACGGTGGCATTATATGGGTCGAAACCGAACCTGATAATGGAAGTAACTTTAAATTCACAATACCCAATAAAACCTAAATTGAGCGATTAGCTCAATCGATTTAGGCTTTATAAGCCTTTAACAAAGGTAGTGCAGTAAAAGGCCACAAACTATGCTAATTAACTACATAGTATATTAATAATATAATGTTAAATTAAATTAGTAATCTGCTTACAAACACTAACAATAAGCCACTTAAAAGCTATAATTATTAAAGAATATAGCAAATAATTGTGATTTTAAACATTTATCTTACTTTTGCATGTTATTTAGCATATCTGATAAACAGCAAAGTGTTTAACGTAAATTTTAAAAAATTGGGAAAGACATTATTCGACAAAGTATGGGATGCCCACGTAGTCCAAGAGATTAAAGACGGGCCACACGTGTTATACATCGATAAACACCTGATACACGAGGTTACAAGCCCGGTAGCATTTTTAGGGTTAGATAATCGTGGTATTAAAGTTGCAAGGCCACAAAACACAGTTGCAACACCCGACCACAACGTACCAACAATTGACCAGGATAAGCCAATTAAAGACGAGTTGTCGCGTATGCAGGTTGACAAACTTACCGAGAATACAAAAAAACACGGCATCACATTATATGGTTTAAACCATCAATACCAAGGTGTTGTGCATGTTATTGGACCCGAACTTGGCATTACCCTTCCGGGAATGACAATTGTTTGTGGCGACAGCCATACTGCTACACATGGCGCATTTGGCAGCGTTGCTTTTGGTATTGGTACAAGCGAGGTTGAAATGGTGCTTGCAACCCAATGCATTATGCAGCCAAAACCAAAAAAAATGCGCATAACGGTTAACGGGCAATTAGGAAAAGGAGTATCGGCAAAAGACCTTATTCTTTATATTATATCAAAAATATCGGCAAGTGGCGGTACCGGCTACTTTATTGAGTACGCTGGCCAAGCTTTTACAAACCTTAGCATGGAAGGCCGCATGACAGTTTGCAACATGAGTATTGAATGTGGCGCACGCGGCGGGTTAATTGCCCCCGACCAAGTTACTTTCGATTACATTAAAGGCCGCGAATTTGCACCAAAAGGAGCCGAATGGGACAAAAAACTTGCCTACTGGAAAACCCTGTTTACCGACAGCGACGCAGTTTTTGACAAAGAACTTACTTTTGACGCCGCCGATATTGAACCAATGATTACATACGGTACAAACCCTGGAATGGGTATGGGAATTACTCAAACCGTTCCGGTACAAAACGATGTTACCTATAAAAAGGCTCTCGACTACATGAAAGTTGAGGCCGGTAAACCAATTATTGGCACACCAGTTGACTATGTGTTTGTGGGTAGTTGCACAAATGGACGCATTGAAGACCTGCGTGTATTTGCAAATTTTGTTAAAGGCAAAAAAAAGGCCGAAAATATTACAGCTTGGATTGTACCTGGGTCAAAACAAGTTGAAAAACAAGCCATTGCCGAAGGTATCGACAAAATACTTGCCCAAGCCGGTATTACTTTACGACAGCCAGGTTGCTCAGCTTGTTTAGCCATGAACGACGATAAGGTACCCGCAGGAAAACTTGCTTTGGCAACAACAAACCGAAACTTTGAAGGCCGCCAGGGCCCGGGGTCGAGAACTATGCTGGTTAGCCCACTTACTGCAGCTGCTGTTTGCGTTGCCGGTAAAATTGTTGACCCACGCGACTTTATTTAACCATTTAGGTTGTTGTTATTTACATAATTAATTATTAAAATAAAGCAAACAAAAATGCCAATCGAAAAATTTCAAATAATAAATACACCGGTTGTACCTATCGAGATTGAAAACGTTGATACCGACCAAATTATCCCTGCACGCTTTTTAAAAGCTACCGAACGCAAAGGCTTTGGCGACAACCTTTTTCGCGACTGGCGGTACGATAACCAAAACAACCCGGTAGCCGGGTTCCCGTTAAACGACAAAAAATACTCGGGAAAAATTTTGGCATCGGGCAAAAACTTCGGTAGTGGTTCGAGCCGCGAACACGCTGCCTGGGCTATTTACGATTATGGGTTCAAAGCTGTGGTTTCGAGCTTTTTTGCCGATATTTTTAAAAATAACGCGCTTAACAATGGGCTGTTGCCCGTTCAGGTTTCTGAAAGCTTTTTGGCCGAAATATTTGCCGAAACAGCAAAGAATCCTGAAACTAAGGTTGAGATTAACCTCGAAAAACAGACTATAACCATTGAGTCGACAAACAGAACCGAAACCTTTGAAATAAACGCCTATAAAAAGGAATGTTTACTTAAAGGCTACGACGATATTGACTATCTTTTAAGCCTAAAAGATAAAATTGAAGCTTTTGAAGCAGCCCGTTAAAGGCTGCTTTTAAAAAAACTAATAAGGTTTTTTACTTTTACAGATAACCAAAACAAACCTCATGCAAATTTTATTGCTCGACACTACCCTGCGCGATGGCGAACAAACATCGGGAGTATCGTATACCGATTTTGAAAAATTGAGCATAGCCAAAGTATTGCTTAACGATTTAAAAGTTGACCGTATTGAAGTTGCATCGGCAAAAGTATCGGATGGAGAGTTTAAGGCTGTACAAAAAATTACATCGTGGGCAAAAAAAAACGGACATATTGACAAAATTGAGGTATTAGGTTTTGTTGACGGCATAAAATCGATAAACTGGCTTACCGAAGCCGGTTGCAAAGTACTTAACCTTTTAACTAAAGGCTCGCTTAACCATTGCAAATACCAGTTACGAAAAGAACCCGCCCAACATTTTGCCGAGATTACCGAGGTTGTTAAAATTGCCAACAGCCGTGGAATGCGCGTTAACGCTTATCTCGAAGATTGGTCGAACGGAATGCGCAATTCAAAACAATATGTTTTTGATATGATTGACGCCCTGCAAAATTCGGGCATCGACCGTTTTATGCTGCCCGATACGCTCGGCATTTTAAACCCAGACGAAACTTATAGCTTTATTACCGAAGTTAAAACAAAGTACCCGCGGTTAAAACTCGATTTTCACCCGCACAACGACTACGACCTTGCCGCGGCAAATGTTTACGCCGCTCTTAAAGCCGGTGTTGATTGTATACACGGAACAATAAACGGGCTGGGCGAACGCGCCGGTAATATACCGGTATCGAGCGTTATTGGTATTGTTAACGACCATTTTCAACATAAACTTAATGCCGACGAATCGAAACTGAATTTTGTTAGCAAAATGGTTGAAATGTACTCGGGGATACGTATACCACCAAATAAACCAATTATTGGCGAAAACGTGTTTACGCAAACTGCCGGTATACATGCCGATGGCGATAATAAACGTAATTTATATTACAATAATTTGTTACCCGAAAGGTTTGGGCGTACACGCTCGTATGCACTTGGCAAAACATCGGGGAAAGCAAATATTAAAAAGAACCTTGAGGAGATGGGCATTGAGCTCGACGACGAAGGGATGAAAAAAGTAACCGAGCATATAATTGAACTTGGTGATAAAAAAGAGGTTGTTACCCGCGAAGACTTGCCATATATTATTGCCGATATTTTACGTAGCAAAAGTATTGAAGATAAAGTTGAGGTTATAAACTATAATTTTAGCGCGGCAAAAGGCCTTAAACCTTCGGCATCGGTTAAAATAAAAGTTAACGGTCTGGGTATTTTCGAGGAACACTCGTGGGGCGACGGACAGTACGATGCTTTTATGCGTTGTATTCGTAATATTTATAAAAAATTAGACAAAAAATTCCCGGTTTTAGTCGATTATTCAGTATCGATACCGCCAGGTGGTAAAACCGACGCTTTAGTACAAACAGTTATTACATGGGATTTAGGAAAAGAGTTCCGCACTCGCGGGCTCGACTCGGACCAAACAATGGCTGCAATTAAAGCTACAATTAAGATGCTTAATTTAATTGAAGATTTTGAGTAAAAACATACAAACAAAAAACAATGAACTATAAAATTGCAACGTTGCCCGGCGACGGTATTGGCCCGGAGATTGTAGAACAGGCAAAAAAAGTGCTTAATGCTGTTGGAAAAAAGTTTAACCACCAGTTTATATTTACACAGGCTTTAGTTGGCGCATGCGCTATCGAAAAAACCGGTAACCCGTATCCCGACGAAACTCACGAACTTTGTATGAATTCAGATGCCGTTTTGTTTGGTGCCATTGGCGATCCTAAATACGACAACGACCCTAAAGCAAAGGTTAGACCCGAACAAGGATTACTTGCCATGCGCAAAAAACTGGGCTTATATGCAAATATTAGGCCGGTAGTTACATTCCCGTCGTTGCTCGACAAATCGCCACTTAAACGTGAACTTGTTGATGGCGTTGATTTTTTGGTTATACGCGAACTTACCGGTGGTATTTATTTTGGGCAGCCACGCGGCCGTAGCGAAGACCTTAACACAGCTTACGATACTTGCGTTTATACGCGCGACGAGGTTGAACGCATTTGCCTTTTAGCCTTTGATTATGCAATGAAACGCAACAAGCGCCTTTGCGCTGTCGATAAAGCTAATGTTCTTGGCACATCGCGCTTATGGCGCGAGGTTATGCAGGAACTTGCCCCAAAATTCCCTCAGGTTGAAGTTGAGTACATGTTTGTTGACAATGCAGCAATGCAAATAATACAGTGGCCTAAAAAATTCGATGTAATGGTTACCGAAAACATGTTTGGCGATATATTGTCGGACGAGGCCAGCGTTATTACCGGTTCGCTGGGTATGTTGCCATCGGCATCGGTTGGTTTGCATACTTCGGTTTTTGAACCTATACATGGTTCGTACCCGCAAGCTGCAGGTAAAGATATTGCAAACCCTTGCGCTACTATTTTATCGGCTGCAATGCTGCTCGAAAGCCTTAACCTAATTGACGAAGCTGCTGCGGTGCGCAAAGCTGTAGCCGATTCGCTTACCGAGAATTTTGTTACCATTGACATTGACAAAACAGCTGCCAAAAAAACCAGCCAGGTTGGCGACTGGATAGCTGCACATATTTAAAATATCGGTATTTATACTAATTATAGGTTCGTTCAATCGGATTTTTACTTTGCTATCATTTAACTATATTTTGTTAGCTAAACACATATGGGTTATGATTAAGTAAATTGCTTTTTTACTTTGCTTTAAATGCTCAAATTATGAGATATAAATAATTACCCTGAGGTTTTAACCTTGGGGTTTTTGTTTTAAACTAACTGTTTTTATATCAAAAATAAAAGGGTAAAATATTTTGTGATTAATGTTGCACATTAAATTGTGATTACTAAATTTGCAATCTCGTTTTCGGGGTGTGGCGCAGTTGGCTAGCGTACTTGCATGGGGTGCAAGTGGTCGTCC